>NZ_JBVJRA010000006.1:0-514958 GCF_055608075.1 Lentzea sp. NPDC036949 | reverse complement strand
AACCCGACGACCATGCCCATCACGCCGACAACGGTCCCCACGGACCCAGCGGCCGAAGCGGCACCCGACAACGCGTCCAGCTGACCACCCGCCGCAGCACGGTAGGCATCCGCAGCGGGACCCGTCCAGGCAGAAGTGCCGTCGACCGCGGACTTGTACTCCGCCGCGACCTTGCCGACCTCCTCGGCGACCTTGCCCCACGTCGCCGAGTACGACTCGATCACCGGCGGGTTGCCCGCCAGCCAGTCCAGGGCCTCCTTCAACGGCTGCATGTGCTCCATCAGGAACGAGGCCGCGGAGGACAGCAGGGTGCCGAACGGGTCGATCGCCATCGAGGCGGCGTCGGCGACCAGGCCGACCATGCCGAGGCCACCCTCGATCCAGTTGCCGTCCTTGATGCCGTTGAACGTGTCCATCGCCGACTCGGCGATGGAGATGCCGGTGGCCCAGCCGTTGTCGCCGGTACCCGCGTTCATGAACCCCGACGGCGCGGCGTCGGGCTTGACCACCAGGGGGTTCGACATCACAGGCCTCCGGTGGTCTTCACGCTGGTCTGCACGGGCACCGTGACGTCCCTCCCCGAACGCGGTACTTCCTCGCTCGAAAGGATGACGCAACGCTGCGTCACGCGGTTCCGTTCGGTTCGCAGTTGGTCCGGATGGAGCAGGCCCGGTCGAGGAACCGCAAGCACCAGCGTCACCACGCGACCACTTGGCGTAGCCACAACTAGTCCAAAAGTGTGAACAACCACAAGACCTGTATCAGCGGACCCCCGACGGAGCCTCAGGGTGCCGACCCGGCTGACGGCCGTGGTCACCCCTGGAGTCCGGAGGTGGGTGAGCGCGATGGCTCTCGACGATGGTGACGCTCTCTGGTACTGGAACGGCAACGTCTCCCGCACGAAGAACATCCCCCAGTCCCAGTGGTTCGGGACCAGCGCGCCGCAGGACTACGGCGGGCACGGGTGGGAGATCTCGAACTTCGTCGTGTACGGGAACGAGGTCGTGGAGGGACAGCCGCACATGAGGGGCGGCGATGGCAGCTTCTCCTGGCTCAACAACAACCCCGGCAACATCACCGCCGGCGGGCCCACCTACGGCGCCTACCCCGGCAAGGTCAACTGGCACAACTTCATGATCTTCCCGTCCTGGGACCTGGGCTACGACGCGATCCGGCAGCTGCTGCGCGGGCCCGGTTACGCGCACCTGTCGATCCTCGCGGCGTTCAACCGGTACGCGCCCGCCTCCGACGGCAACGACCCGGTGCGCTACGCCAACAACGTCGCCGCCGCGGTCGGGTGTGACGTCAACACCGTCGTCGGTGACCTCAGCGACGACGAGGTGCTGGAGATGCAGAACGCGATCACCGACATGGAGGGCGCGGTCGCCGGGTGGTCCTACGCGCGGGACGACTCCGCGTTGCCGCAGGCCGTCTTCGACGCGATCTGGTCGTGACGGTCATGAGCGCCCCGACGCAGACGCTGACCGCGGTCGCCGCGGACGCCGCCCACTGGGACGTCGGCGGCTACCGGATCTGGGCGAGCACGGAACCGCAGGTGCTGCTCTACCAGCGCACGGAGCTGCGGTTCGCCGTGGACTCGCAACGACGGCCCATCGCCACCGTCACCCGATACCGGGAGTGGACGGGCACCGGTTTCCAGACCACCGGGGGAGCGGCCACCTTCGAGTTCTCCGGCAGCCTCACCGAAGACCCGGCGGTGCTGCTGTCGTTGCAGGACACCTGGACGCGGGCGATCCGCGCCGACGGTTACCTCGGCGCGGACCCCCGTTACGTGCCGATGCCGGTGCGCGACGCCGCGCTGTCCGCGGAGGTCGACGCGGTCCGCACCACGACGACCGGCACCACGGTGCAGGTCGAGCTCGCCGCGGCCGAGGCCGACCGGTGGGCGGCGGCGGTCACGGACAAGGGCCCGGTGGCCGGAACGATCACCCTGACCTGTTCGTACCCGCGGCTGATGCCACCGGCCACGTCCGTCGTCCGGTTGCACGGCCGCAAGGTCTACAACGGACTGGCGGCGGTGCTCACCAGAGCGGAGGACGGCGAGATCTCCGGCACCACCGGGGAGATCCGGGCGGCGTGGGCCGAGCTCGTGCGCACCGGCGCGGTCGAGGTCACGTTCAGCGGCTCACCGGCGGGCGATCTGCTCGCCGCCAGGGACGCCCTCGTCGACCAGATCAGGGAGAACCTGTTCGACCTGATGTTCGCCGTCCGGCAGGAGGCCACCACCGGCCCGCCGATCTGCGTGCTGCGCTGGAAACGGGCCGCCGACGTGCCGGACCTGCCGTTGAGCGTCACGGTCGGCGGGCTGACCTGGCTCACCGGGACGACGGTGGTGGGCGTCGCGGAGTTGCTGGCCCGACTGGGCTCCAGCGTGCTGCGCGATGTAGATGCCGCGGTGTCGGTGCCCGTGCAGGTGACCGTTCAGCCGTGCGAGCTCGTGGCGTCGGTGTCGGTGTCGCTGGACTTCGGCGACCTGCGGCCACCGGCGGTGCTGACCTTCGACAGGGCCGGCGGCACCCGCACGACCACGGTCACGACCGAGCACCCCGCGCAGCTCACCGTCGAGCACCGCACCCAGATCGTCTTCAGCGCGCCGCACCTGCCCGTGGTGTCGGTGCACGAGACCACCGAGCCCGGATCACCGCACGTCCACGTGCGCCCGGAGCAGTGGCTGGTGAAGCAGGAGATCTTCCTGGCGGTCTTCGACGACGACCGGCCCGCCGGGCGTGCGGACGACGTGGTCAGCCTGACCGCCAAGTGCGGCAACACCGTCTGGTCGGCCACCCTCGCACCGGACGGCGTGGTGACGGTCCACTATCCGGCGACCGGAGACCGGCACACCTTCTGCACGTTGATCGTCGCCGGTTCCGTGGGCGGACAGCTCGTCCAGGGTTCTCGCGAGCTCCCGGCCGACGCCGGTGTCGTGCTGCTGCTGGTGCAGAACGGATCACTGCGCGTCCTCACCGGCGCCGAGGCCGGCGACGAGGTGTCCGACCGGCCGCTCGGCACACCGCTGGTGCGCAGGCAACTCCCACCGGACGCCGAGGCAGGCCGGCCCCTCTCGGTGACCGTGCCCGTGGCGCTGGTGCCGCAGCCGACCACCACGTCCGGCTGGGCGGCGGCACTGGCGGCGCTGGTCGAAGCCCGCGAGCACAGGGCCATCACCCCCGCACAGGTCGCGGCCGACGCCGGCCTCGACCTCGACACCTCCTACCCGTGGCAGCGCATCCGCGCGGCCGTCGGCACGTGGCGGCTGGCCGAGGAACGCGTGACCGGCCTGTCCCCGCGCGACTGGGCGGCGCTGCTGCGGGAGTGGGGCCCGGTCTGGGCGGTCCGGCCGGACGCGCCGCACCGGGGCGTCGTCGTCTGCGGGATCGACGGCGACGGCACCCCGGAGGGGACCTCGGTGCGGGTCAACGACCCGTGGCCGCCGTTCGCGGGCACCGCCGAGCACATCACCTTCACCCGGTTCGACCGCGAGTTCGGCTCCGGAGCCGAGACCGCGCTGGTGCACGGCTGATCGCCAGGCATCCGACACGAGGAGAAACGACCATGGCAACCTTCCTCACCGAGAGCGTCCCGGTCAGCCTGTCCGGAGCGCTCGGCACGGCGGGCAACTACACGCTCTACAACTGCGACCAGCCCAACCTGGTGCTCTACGTCGCCAGACAGCCGCGGCTGATGCTCGACGACCGGGGCAAGCCCGGGGTCGCGGTCACCACCTACACCACGCAGCAGCCCGACGGCAGCATCAAGATCGCCAGCGGTGCGGCGACGATCGCCGTCAACACCACGCCGACGATGGACGCGGCGACGATCGACCAGGCCAAGGCGCTCGTCGCGGCCCAGGGCATCGCCGACCCGAACCTGGTCCGGTTCCACCCGCTCACCACGCAGAAGGGCAAGGCGCGGCTCAACCTGCCCACCATCGCGGGTGCCTCCGACCAGGCCCACAACGAGCGCGACGTCGGCACGCCCGGCGGGTCGCTGTCGTTCATGGCGAACCTGACCGAGGTCGGCGCGCTGGAGTGGGCGCAGGGCATCCGCACCGGCACCGGGATCAACGGCGACATCACGATCAGCTACGAGTACCTGCGCCGGATGCCCGACATCGGCGCCGAGGTGCGGGTGCACGGGCGCCGCATGTTCGAGCACTTCTCGGCCGCGCTCGACGTGAGCTACAACGGGTTCTTCTTCGGCGGCAGCGCCAAGATCGAGTCCGCGTGGGACGAGCTGACCCGCAACGGCACCGTCGAGGTCGTGTTCTTCAACCAGGGCCTGCCGCCGGACCTGGAGGCGCTGCGCCAGGAGATGGTGAAGACGTTCTCCCAGCAGGCGCAGAAGATCCTGTTCGAGCAGATCTTCGCGCCGATGCCGGAGGTGGCGCCCGCCCAGGCCGAGCACGGCGGCGGGTTCTTCGGTGGCGCCGGCTTCGCGCTCAAGTGGAAGCAGCAGTCCGAGGCGATCGACTTCACCCAGCGCATCGAGTTCCGCGGCACCACCTGGCTCACCCAGACCATGGACATCTCGCTGGCGGCCCTGTTCAGCGGCCTGGACCCGGCGTGCCTGACGAACGTGCCCGCACAGCAGGCGTTCGACTCGGTCGTCCTGGTCGACGCGGACGAGCAGCTGGAGAGCGCCTCGGTGTCGCTGAGCTACAGCGAGGGCTCCATCCCGCGGGCACCGGTGTTCGGCAAGGAGGGCGGCACCGAGCGCTACACCGTGGTCAGCACCCGGCCCAGCGACGTCGTCGTCAACTGCGTCACGCAGCTCAACTTCGCGACACCGCGGTGGCCGATCGTCAAGGACGTGCAGCGGCGCACCGTCGGCGAGGGCGGTGACCAGATGGTCATCAAGGCCTCCGCGTCGGTCGGGCGCACCGAGATCTACCTGTTCGTCACCGAGAACGGGCGCATCGTCCTCAACCCGGCCACACCGGCGGAGGACTTCCTGGTCCTCAACGTCAGCTACGAGGGGCCGCACCTGAGCGCGCCGCTGCGCGACTCGGCCCGCCTCGACACCGCGACACCGGTCAACTTCGCCTACCCGCTCGACCTGCAGGGCCGGCCGGGTGTCGCGAAGTTCAGCGCGTTCGGCCAGATCGGCGGCCGCATCCGGCGGGCACCGGAGACGGTGATCCCGCCGTCCGACACCGCGGTGTTCATCCTCGCTGACCTCACCACCGGCGCGGTCCGGCTGGTCACCAGCGAGACCCAGCTGCCGGAGGCCGGTGACGTCGCGCTCGCCCTGGTGCGCGGTCAGGCCAGGCCGATCGTCGTGGACCTCACGCCGAAGCGCCCCGACCAGGAGACGAAACCGCACAGGCCCAGGCCGTTGCCCGCCCGTCGGCCGGAGGGCATGAAGCGGCCGCGACCGGAGCAGCCGCGCCCGGAGAAGCCCCGGCCGGAGTCGGGCCGCCCGGCGGCGCCCGGTCGTCCCGGTGAGCTGATCCGCGGCTGGACCGTCGGCGTCGAGTACGGCCGCGGCGGCACCTCGCTGTGGGTGCGGCTGGCCGACGGCACGTCACGGCAGGTGCGGCTGCGCCCGTCGGACGACTGGAGCGCGTTCGAGAAGGAGAGCCGCGACGTCGAGGTCCGCCTCGACGGCAGCGGCGAGTACGTCGACACCATCCGGACGACGCTCACCGTCTGATCCGGCTGGCCACGGAGGAGGGCACGATGCCGCACACCTATCTGGTGCCCGCACACGCACCACAGCCCGGCGAACGGCTCGTGCACTCCTACGGCAACGGTGCCGCGGTGGTCGAGGTGGCCACCGCGGCCGACCGGCCGCAGGACGGCGACCACGTCGGCACGGGCGGTCTCCGGTTGCCGGCCAGGGCGAACCGCACCGCCGTCTCGGCCGCGCGCCGGTCGATCCGGCAGGCGCTGGGCCGCCCCGCGCCGGAGGACGAGCCCGACGTCGCCGCCTACGTCGAGTTCGTCGCACCACCGGACCCGCGGTGGCTGGCCGAGGTCCGCGACCGCGGTGTCGTGCTGCTGGGCTACCAGCCGGAGAACAGCTACCTCGTGCGGGGACGGCGCAGCGACCTCGCCGCGCTGCCCGAGGCGGTGCGCACCAGCGAGGGCGACCCGGCGATCCGGTCGGTGACCGAGCTGACCGGCGCGCTCAAGACCGCACCGCCGCTGCTCGCCGAGGACGGCGAGGACGCGGTCGTGGTGCTCGCCGCCGCCCCGCGGGAACGCGCACGGGTGGTCGCCGCGGTCGGCGCCGTCGTGGAGCTGGTGCCCGGTGCGGGCAACGACGTGCTCGACGAGCAACGCGTGCGGGTCCGCGCCCGTGTCGGCGCCGAAGGGCTGGACCGGCTGCTGGCGCTGCCGGTGGTGCTGTCGGTGGAGTCGTTCGGCGACGCCGAGCAGGAGGACGAGGTCGCCGGGCTCGTCGTGGCCGGGCAGCTCGACCTCGCCGGGCGGCCGCACGGTTCCTACGACGAGTGGCTGACCGCGCACCACGTCGACGGCTCCGGTGCGGTGATCGGCATCGTCGACGGCGGTGTCGACGTCGGCCACCCCGCGTTCACCGGTCGGGCCGAGGACCTCGCCGGTGGCCGCAAGGACTGGCACGCCACCATGGTCGCGGGTCACGCGGCCGGGGCGTACCGGACCGAACGCGACGGTGCCGGGTTCAGCTACGGGCTCGGCACGGCACCGGCGGCGACGGTGCTGTCGCAGGACTTCGGCCGCCCCGGCCGTGAGCTGTGCGGCGAGACCACCGCGCAGGCGGGCCGGTCGATCGCGATCCAGAACAACTCCTGGGGCCGCAAGCTCGCCGACCCGATGGACTACGGCTCGGAAGAAGCGTTGTACGACAGCATGGTCCGCGCCGCGGACGGCGTCCCGCTGACCGTGTGCTTCTCCTCCGGCAACAACGGCCGGTCCGGGCTGACCCGGCCCAAGGCGGCGAAGAACGTCATCGTCACCGGCAACTCCGAGAACTACCGGCCCGACGTCGGCGGCCCCGACAGCGACGACGTCCGCGACGTCTACACCGGCTCGTACCCGTCCAGCCACGGCAACTGCGGTGACGGGCGGATCCGCCCGCACGTCGTCGCACCGGGGGAGTGGACCGCCTCCGCCGCGCACGGCGTGTTCCCCGGCGAGGTCGACTACGTCAGCGACCTGATCACGTGGGGCGGCGGGTCCTCCGGCGCCAGCCCGAAAACGGCCGGGGCGTGCGCGTTGCTCGCCCAGTGGTGGCGGCGCTGGCACGGTGGTGTGAACCCGTCGCCGGCGATGCTGCGCGCGCTCGTCGTCAACGGCGCCGAGCCGATCGACACCGGTGGCCCGGTTCCCAACAACCAGCAGGGCTGGGGCCGGTTGTCGTTGCGCGAGCTGCTTGACCCAGCTGTGGCGCGCCTCGCGTTCGACCAGGCCGACCTCCTGACCGGACAAGGGGAAACCCGCCGGTTCCAGGTCCGCGCGGCCGACCCGGGGCGGCCGGTGAAGATCACCCTGGCCTGGACGGACCCGCCGGGCGCGGTCGGCAGCGGCACGGCGTCGGCGAGCCCGGTGGTCAACCGGCTGGCGTTGCGCGCCAGGGAGGACGGCGGACGCACGTGGCGTGGTGGAGCTGACCGGTTCCGCGGCGGCTGGACGATGGCCGACAGCGCGCTGACCGGTGCCACGCCGACCGGTGCCGTGCTGCGCGAGGAGGGCGCGGACAACCTGCAGTGCATCTACCTCCCCGCAGGCGAAGTGCGCGCGCTGGAGGTCACGGTGACCGCGCTGACGCTCACGACCGACGCGCTCACCGGCGGGTTCGAGCGGCCGGGGCAGGACTTCGCGCTCGTGATCACGAACGCCGAGGTCGACCACACCGCGTCCGGCACCACCGTGGTCGCGGGCATCGCGAGCGGAGCTCCCGTTCCCGAGCTCACCCCCGACGAGGCCGCGTGGTGGGCGGAGGGCTCGGCCGCCGAACCGGAGGCCGCACCCGGCCGGTGGCGGGAGGCCACGGACACCTCCGCGAGCGTCCTGGCGGCGACCGGAGCGCGGTTGCACCTGGTGGCGGAGGAGGCGATGGGCCTGGCCGGTGCCGCCGCGGCCGTCCGCGAGCACGTGGACGGTGTGGACGCGGTGGACGCGGTGGCACTGCTGGGGTTGCCCGCCGGCACGCCGATCACCGAGTCCGGAGTGGACTCGGTGCGGGCCCTGGCCGGACGGGCCGACGTGCACGTGGTGTCCGACGACCCGGACCTGCTGGCCCGGCTCGCCACCGCGGTCGGCGCCGGCACCCGCGTGCGCTACCGGCTCGCCGACCACGCACCGGGACTGGGCGCGGTGCTGCGCGACACCGCGGTGGAGTCCGCGGGGCTGCAACAGGTCCTGCTCACGCGGGTGCCCGCCGACGAGGGTGTCGCGGTCAGCTTCGGCGTGGTCGCGGCGGACAGCACGCTGGTGCTCGTGTTCCCGGCGCGCACGACCGCGATCTCCGTGCAGCGACCGGGAGAGCCCGCCGCCGCACCGGGTCCGGGCACGCGGGTGGTGGAGCACGCCGACCGCACCGAGCTGGTCGTGGACCGCGCGGGCGAGGTGCCCGGCACGTGGACGGTCCGGGCGGCGTTCGCCGAGCCGGTCGCGGGCGAGCCGGTCGTGGGCGAGCCGATCGCGTGGGTCCGCGGCGGTGTGGGCCTGACCGTCGAGACACCGGAGGTCGCGCCGGGCCGGCGGTTGCTGCGCGTGAGTGCCGCGCCCGGCTCGTCGCTGCGGCAGGTCTCGTTGCCGCCCACCCGGTTGGCGCGCACACCCGACCCGGAGGCCGGACGCCCGCTCGTGCTGCGGGTGCGGCCGTCGCGTGCGCACCGCGACCGGGAGAGGGGCAACCCGGAGGCGGCGGCCCGTGCCGCGTCGGTGCCCGCGTTCGGTCACGTCGTCGACCTGCCCGGCGGACCGGCGGTGCTCGACGTGCCGTTCGACGTGGTCGGCGCCGACGCCGACGGCACCGCGTTCGCCCGCCGCGCCCGCGCCGGTGTCGTCGTCACCGGCGCCGCACCCGACCTCGCCGGTCACCTGCCCCTGCAGGTCACCGGTCGCATCACCGAGGTCCGCTACCACGGCGGAACCGTCACCGGCGTGCGCGTCACCGCCGGTGCCCGCAGCCGTGAGCTGCTGGTCCGCTCCGAGGACCTGGGCGCCGCGCTCGCCGCGATGGACATCAGCCACCCGGTCGTGCTCGGGGTGCGCGGCGCCGACCTGGAGTGGGTGTTCCTGCCGTTCTCCACCACCACCTCGAAGGAGCAGCCGTGAAGGAACGCGTCCTCGCCCTCGACCTGATCGACTCCTACCCCGTCGAGCAGCCGGAACTGCTGCACGAGCCGGACGACTACGGCGTCATCCCCCGGTGGACACCGGAGGAGGTGCCGCAACGCCTGCTGTACCCGCTCTACCAGGACGTCGAGCAGGAGATCGTCGACCTGCCGCCGTTCGACCACGATCCGGGGTTCGTGGTGTGCCCCGACGAGACGCTCGACGTCCTGTGGTTCACCCCGACCTCGCTCGCCCTCACCGACTTCGCCCTGACCGTGCGCCGCGAGGTCCGCCCCGACGGCGCCGTCGTCACGACCGGCGGTTCCGCAGTGATCTCGGTGAGCGCGTACGTGGGCAGGCCGTACGTGGAACGGGTCGCACGGGAGCGCTGGACGTGGCGGGACACCCTGCCGCTGCCGGAGACCCGCCGCGCGCCGTTCACGGTGCTGCCCGCCGTGCTGCAGGGCCTCACCGTCGACCTGGAGCTGCCCGCGGGGGTCGCCGCAGCGCCCGCGATCATCACCGCCTCACCGCTGGCCGGTGCCGCGACGATCGCCGTCGAGCTCACCGAGCTCGGCGTGCTGGCCTGGCGCACCGCGCTGGAGCAGGGCGTGGCCCGCACGATCCCCGGCACGGTCCGCGCCACGGCGGTGATCCCGACCGCCAACCCCGACGACTGGTACCCCGGGGTCGAACACCACACGCTCGACACCCCGCTGGGCACGCTGCTGGCCGGCCGCGGCGCGGCCGACGTCCGCCAGGTCGACCCGCAGCAGACCGTCTCCCCGACCGTGGTCGTGGTGGGCAGCCAGCTCGTGGCGTCCTTCACCGTCACGCTGCGTCCCTCCACCGGCCAGGCACCGTCCTCTGCGGTCTTCGGGCCCGGCGGCGGGCGGGTCACCACCGCCGTCGTGACCCAGCACCCGGACACCGTCGGCGTGGAGTGGAAGGCCGAGGTCGCCTTCACCCCGCCGCGCTGGCCGGTCGTCCCCGCCTCCGGCCGGCTCGACAGCACCAGCGGGTGGATCACGATGGTCAAACCCGAGTCGTGGTGCGTCGGCTACGTGCTCGCGATCGTCCCGGTGGACGCCGCGGGCCGCCCGGTGCCGGCCTCGACCCGCGCCGGCGACCGCGTGCAGGGCGTCCTCAACTTCACCGCGCCCTACGTGTCCGGCGGCCTGCTCTCCTCCGCGTTCGACGCCGAGTACGGCCGCCCGACGAGCCTCGTGCTGCCCCGCTTCCCCGACCAGCCGTTCGGCGACCTGGTGCTGACCGTGTTCGCCACCTGCGGCGGCGTGCTGGGCCAGGCATCACGCCGGCTGGGCGCAGACGACGTCGTGGTGACCGCGCTGGCCTACCCGGACGGCAGGGTGGAGCTGCACACGAGCACCGAGTCGTTGCCGGAGGCGCCGACCGGGCTCACGAAGCTCCTCGCGCGGCTCGGTGAGCTGGCCAGGGGGTGACGCCCGGCCTCACGGCACGGCGACGCACCCGGTGCCGTTCCTGAGCCGCAGCTCGGACCGGACGATGTCGAGGTACCGGCACCCGTCGCGCTCGTTCGGCTCGATGACGCCACCCTCGTGCCACTCGTTCCAGGCGTACAACAGCACGAAGTTGTCCACGGCCGACGACCGCGCGGACGCGTCGATGTCGTCCCGGACGGCGCCCAGCACCCTGCGGAAACCCTCCGGCGACTGGTCCTCGTACCAGCGGAAGGCCGCGTGCAGCTTGGCCTTGGCCTCCTCAGGGCTGTCACTGGACGTCACCGGGTCCTGCGTGCTGATGCCGATCCGCGGCCGTTCGTCGAAGTCCGACGTGGCGCACCGGACCACGGCACCGGGGATGGTGCCGAACCACTCGCGCTCCCCGGCCACGTACTGCTCGTACGAGCCGGTGAACCGCCCGGGGCAGTAGCTGCCGTCGACCCCGTGCTGCGGCCCCGGGAACCCGTTGTCAGTGGTCATCGTGATCATGACCTCCTCACCGAGCGTGGCCCTGGCCCGCGTCCGGATCGCGTCGGTGAACCGCCGCACCGCCGCGTCGTCGATCTCGTCGCTCTTGTCGTTCTCCGGCCGGTCGTTGACCTTGCCGATGCCCCGCACGTCGCAGAGCTGCAACATCGGCCGCCCGTCGTTGGCGCGCAGGATGTTCGGCTGGCTGAGGTAGTCGTCGACGAGGATCTCCGCGGCCCTGTCGATCTGCTCGGACGGCATCCGCAACGTCCCACCGGCACCACCGCGCCACGGGTGGATGCACGGCAGCACCGTGAACTTCATGTCACCCCGGTTCCGCGCGGCCAGGAACGCCCGCAACCCCGCCGCGTACTGCTCGTCGGCCGCACCGGGGTTCCAGTACCAGTAGAACGCGAAGTGGTCGAGCCCCGCCCCCGTGGCCTGCTTGATGTGCCGCTCCAGCGTCTCCGGCTTCGAGTCGTCGTAGTACCCGATCGACGGCTTGAGGTGCGAGAAGTCCTCATCCGGCCAGTGCCGCACCGCCTTCGGGTTGCCGTCCCGCGCGTGCCGGACACCACCCCACCAGTCGTTCTCGAACTCCTTGCCGTAGTACCGCCCGATGCGGTCCATCATGGCCCGGTTGCCCTGCGCGTCGAACGCGCCGAAGTAGATCGCCCCAGCCCGGATCCACCGCGGGTACACGTACCCCAGGGGCCCGTCGACCTGGTCGTACCCGAGCGCCCGCATGGCCCCCAACCGCGACGCCAACGCCGGCCGCCACGAGTCGGCCGCCCCCTCCTTGTGCACCCGGTAGAGCACCTCGGTCCCCGGCTGCGGCGACACGGACACGTGCCCAATCACCCCCTCGTACCGGAACAACGGGTCGTCCCCGGAGGTCAACTGGTCCCGCTCAGCCGCGGACGACGTGAGCATGTACGCGATCCGCCCCTGCTTGCGCAGCCGGTACAACGGCGTCGACCCCTCGAACGCCTGCCGCCGCAGGTACCCCACCCGCGCATCCGCCTGCACCTGCATGCCGTGCACTTCGGCCGCCGTCTTGGCCTCAGCCTGCGACAACGTCCAGAACAGCCCCTGCTCGTGCGGCGTCGCCAACTCCAGCAAGGGCACCGGGTCGGTCACCTTGCTCTCCGGACTGCCACTCGCGACCGCGACCGTCGGCGGGTCGTTGGAGATCGTCAACAGCAGCGAGGCCGCCAGGACGGCGACTGCCAGCAACGAGACGAGAAACCGCACGGTGCCATGATGCAGGACGACGGCGCGAAACTGTCCTTATCGGAAGTGTGATCCGAGGTCGGGGGCGGCTCGGTGCCGGTGTTCTTGCTGGTGGGCGAGGCTGGGTGCCTATCGGGGTGTGTCCCGGGTGGCGCTGTGAACTGGTGCTTGACGTGCTAGGTAGAAGCACGCTCGACGGGAACCTGTGGCTCGGTTCGATCGGTTGCTCGGCGAACGGCTGTAGTCAGTCAATACTTCACTGAGGGCTCTCCGAGTAGTCGGTCGAGCTGTGTTCCAGTGCGTGGAGTGCGCGTTCGAGCCGTTTCGCCATATCGGCGCGGAGCAGCTGGCACGCCTCCTGGAACGGCACTGCGGCGACTTCGCTGATCTCGGGATCGCGCGGCGCGAGCTGCTCCACCTCGTCTTTCACCAGCACGCCGCCGTCGAAGATGAAGAGCAGTTGGTCATCCCAGGGTCCGTGCGGGCCGATCCAGTCGAGCAGGAGCACCTGGCCCGGCTGAATCGACAGGCCCAGCTCTTCGCCGACCTCACGGACCGCGGCGGCGCGTGGAGGCTCATTGTCCTCGGCCATCCCACCGGGTAGGTCCCAGTGCTCCTTGTAGGTCGGGTTCACCAGCACAATGCGCCCGCGCTGGTCTCGGAGGAGCACGTCCGCGGCGACGCGCTTGCGAGCTTGCTTCGCGTTGCCCTCGGCGAGATAGGCGAACCGGGCGTCGTCGTCAGTCAGACCGGCCACGTCGCAGTTTGACCTTCCTTGGCGTCGGATACCTGGCTGAGCGCGCCCAGGGTGGCCAGGAAGTGCGCCACCTCGGGAACGCTGCGCGCCGACGCCAAGGTACGCCCCAAGGCGTTGAGCTGATCAAGGACGCGGGTCGAGCTGAGCGAGGCCGTCACCTTGCAGACCTCGTTGCCGAACGCGGCGGCTTCGTCGAGCCGGCCGGCGCCGATCAGGATGTTCGCCATCGTGAGCTGGCCGAATGCCCGGCTGCGGACGCGGTCGCCGGTGCGGAGCTGGATGGCGGTGGTCGCGCGCTGCTCCGCTTCGGCGTACTCGGCGAGGGCGAGGAAGCACTGGGCCGCCTCGCTGGCGAGCGACGCCTCGTCGAAGTTCGCGATCCAGTCGGCCGGCTTCTCGTTCGTCGCCTGGTCGAGCAAAGACTCAGCGGTGTCGAGTGACTCGGCGCAGGCCTGATTCTCTCCGGTGAGGGCGAGTGCTCTGGCGCGCATCGCATGCAGTCGCGCGGTGAGCCGGAGCGTTCCGTCTGCCTGGCTCGTCTTGGTGATTCCAGTGGTCGCGATTCGCAGGGCGTCGGTGTGCTGTCCCAGCTCGATGGCGAGATGCGACATCGAGGCGCAGGCATTGCCGGCCAGCGCGTTGTTCTCGGCGGCGACGGCCAAGCGGAACGCGCGCTCGAAGTAGGCACGAGCGCGGGAGTTCTGCCCACTGTCGTGGGTCATCCAGCCCGCGATCTCCGTCATGGAGGCCGCGGCGGAGAAGATTCCCGCCGCAGCGGTACCGCTGTGCGCGTCGAGCAGGAGCGGTGCGATCTCCCGGCTGAGGTAGAGCTCGACAGAGGGAAGCAGGACGCCCCCGCCTAGCCTCCGATCCGTCTCTTGGAACGCCAGCGCGGCGCCCTGGATGCGGTGCACGGAGTCAGGCCCTGACTGCCGCGTCTTCTGCGGGACCTCGACGACCCGGAGCGGCTTCTGTTCCGGGTGCAGGAGTTCGATGAGCTCAGCGGTGGTGACTTCCAGTGCGGCGGCCAGCCGAGGCTGGATGAACGCATCCGGTGGGTTCTCCAGTCGATCCCACCTGCCGACCGTCACCCGGTCGACCCCCAAGAGCTTGGCCAATCCCTCCTGGGTGAAGCCCATGGCCTCCCGGCGCTGCGCGAACGCACTTCGCCACCTGGCCAATTGATGCTCCCGAGTGTCAGTCGATGGCCGCCAGCGTATCGCGCCAGTTTCGGCGAATGGCGGTTGCTCAAACGAGAGTTCTGCTTTCACTCGATCGGGTCAGCCCACGTTATGGCTGTTCAGCCGCCTGTGTGTTGCGTACGTGTGGCACCGGCGCGGCGTTTGCGACGTGGTCAGCGGCCCTGGTTTCGCCGTTTAGTCGATCTCACTCACCGATTGGCAACCGGAAGGAGGGGATGACCGTGTCAGCGCAGGCAATCGTGGACCCGTCGATGAATCCGAGCGGCTTCACACCGCCGGAGCCGTTCCGCTGGTTTCCGTACCGCGGAGCGCGTCACGCCGTTCCGCGCTGCTTCGTGTTGCCGGGGAGCCGGATCGAATCACCGTGCGGCGAGCAGCTGGTCGTCCCGGAGGTCGAGCCGCCGAAGTACCCGGACTGGCTGTGGCCGGAGTGCCCCAAGTGCGACAGCGAATGGCGCAAGACGACCGGACGGCCTCAACGTTCCGAGCTTTGCGGATCGGGCTGCGCGTCGGACGAGCAGGGGTTGGACATGCCGAAAACGAAAGAACAGGGTGATGACGACCGAAGTCGGAACCGCCGAACTCAGCCGCGTCCTCGCGCCGTATGTGACGTCGTGGTCGGCTGAGCATGATCTGCACTGCACGTTGCTGGTGCGTGCGGACGGGCGCGGAGTGGGCTACGCCAACGAGCTTCCGGGAGATCGGGACGCGCACGGCGTGCTGTGGAACCGGGTCGCGGAGCGGCACGGTGTGGGTGTGCCGGAGTTCGCGCGGGTGCACCCGGCGCGGCAGCGACAGGCGATCAACAACCTGCTGTGCCAGGTGTGCGCCGAACCGGCTGACCGCACCGCGGAGGGCGTCCTGTGGCTGATGCGGGACTTCCGAGGAGACAGTCCGAACTGGCCGGAGGACATGGCCTCGGTAGAGCCTCCGATCTGTGCCCGGTGTGTCCCGGTCGCGATGCAGCGGTGTCCAGCGCTCCGACGTGGTGCTGTCGCGGTCCGAGTGCGGGAGTTCAACGTCATGGGAGTGAGAGGAACCCTGTACACGCAGGGGGTCTTCGGTCTCAAGCCGGCCGGGATGGGGCATCTTCTCTATGGCGATCCGGCCACCAGCTGGATGGTCGCGGCGTCCTCGTTCCGCCTGCTCCGGGACTGCAGCTTCGTCTCGTTCGAGGAGCTGGGCATTGCGGCAGGTCTGGAATAGACCGCGATGCCAAAGGACTTCCGGGCCACGGCGCTCGAACGCGCTATCGGGCGGAAACTCGCCGCGTGGCGCGATGCACGGCAGCTCAGCCTGACCGAGGCCGGTCGCTTGGTGGGTTTCAGCAGCGCCAAGCTTTCGATGATGGAGAACGCCATCCAGCCGTCTGCGATCCTGGACATCATGGCGCTCGGCTACGTCTACCAGGTGCCGGCCCTGGAGTGGCAGACCGTCGCCAAGCAGGCACAGCATGCCAACCTGGTCCGCGCGGTCACCGACGATGTCGTGCTGTTCGACCCAGTCGAGGATCTTCCGGCGCTGGTCGGTGAGGCCACGAGGCTGGGTGTGTTCGCGCCGGATGCCGTGCCCTCGCTGCTCCAGATTCCCGACTACGCGCACATCGTGGTGGATGCCGACGACCCTGTCCGTGGTGGGAGGCACGCCGTGATCAGGCAAGCCTGGGCGCAACGGCTCGGCGACAGGAATCCGATCGTCGTCCGGGCGGTGTTCCCGGAGGCTGTGCTGCGGACGATCGTTGGCGGTCCGCGAGTGATGAAGGCGCAGCTGCTGCACCTGATGGAGCTGAGCGAGCTGGAGACCGTCTCGATCAAGGTCGTGCCGCGCGCTGCGGGTGCCTGCCCGGTGACGGGCGGGTCGTTCACGTTGCTCAGCTTTCCGCACCGCCAGCACAGCGACGTCGCGTACTTCGAGTCGTTCATCAAGGGCGAGTACGTCGAGGACGTGGGCTTGACGGAGAAGTGCGCTCGGCACTTCGAAGCTCTCAGCACGCGGGCGCTGAACGAGGGCGAGTCGGTGGAACTCATCGCCGAGGCAACGGCTGAGCTGTCCAGCTAAGTGACTCACTCGACCCGGCGTGCCTGGCCGGTCGTGGCGGATCGCACAGGTGGCCAGACCGAGGGACGCCTCGTGAATGTCGATGGCCATGAACGTTGAGTCACCACAGTTGACCAATCTGTGAGGAACTTCTAGCCGCGCCCGACACGCATGAACGACACGACGGACCTGCGGGTACTGACAGCTTGTGGCGGGACTCGACTTGTTCAAGAAGGTGTTCCGAGAGTTGGAATGAGTTCTGGACACGTCTTGGGTCGCTTGGTTCACTGTCCACACCCAACAGAGAATCCTGTAACCGCTGTGATTCCAGGAGGCGAATTGCGCTCGTCGGACCGGTGAGCTCGCACGCCGGCCGACTCGGAAGTCGAACACATCGTGGCTGCCTGTATCGGACGAACAGTTCGCTGCAGCAGACGACACATCTTGGTTCAGGAGGTTCGATGTCCAGACCGTCGTACGGGGTCGGAGAGCTCGATGCCGCCTCTTTGCAGCCTGACGAGATGGAACGCCTCTTCCGAGCGCCGATCATTGCAACGATCAGCACCGTCAGTCCAGCCGGGTACCCGCAGTCCAGCCCTGTCTGGATCAAGTACGACAACGGTCGGTTGCTGTTCTCCGCGGCCAGCAACCGGGTGAAGATCCGCCACCTGCGAGCGAACCCGAGGGTGAGCGTGATGGCGTTTGATCCCGAAAGCCCACGTAGCTACGTTCACGTGCAGGGCACGGTCACGATCACGCCCGACGGCGCGATGGAACTGATCGACGAACTGTCGCTCGCCTACTGCGGCAAGCCTTGGGCATCGCAGCGCGGCGAGGAGCGGGTAGTGGTGCGGGTGGAGCCCTCCAAGATATTCGTGCGGCGGTAAGTCTCATGATCGAAGCCGTGTTGTTCGACGTAGACGACACCCTGATCGACTACGGGAAAGCTGAACGCGACGGAATCACCGCTTACCTGCGGTCTTTGGCCGTGGCCTGCGATCTCGCCGCCGCGGTAGCGAGGTTCGGTGAGTTGCAGGGCTACTACTTCGATCGCTATCTCGCTGGCCTGATCGACTACGTCGGGCAGGCGACCGCCCTTGCGGCCGCGATGATCGATTGGCTGGAACTGTCCCCGCTGGACGATCCGTACGACTGGTTCTTGGGCTATCGCCGGCACTACGAAGCGTCGCTGACCCTGTTTCCTGATGTGCTCGACGGGTTGGCGGCACTGGGGGACATTCCGTTGGGCATCGTGACCAACAGCGACTCCGTGTACACCAGAGTCAAACTTCGCCGCACCGGACTGCTTGCGCGGTTTGATTGCATCGTCGGAGTGGACACCGCCGGCGTGTCGAAACCTCATCCTCGGATCTTTCAGAGCGCATGCGCGGAGATGGGGCATCTCCCTGCCGTCGTCGCCTACGTCGGCGACAAGAAGCTCAGCGATGCCCAGGCCGCGGACTCCGCAGGCCTGCACGGTGTGTGGCTGAACAGGTCCAATGACGGCGCCGGGGGCTTGACCGATCTCCGTCAGCTCGCAACTGCTCTCGGGCTGTGCCCCGATCGATCGCCATCACACCGCGCGACCGTGGCAGCAGGAGTCCGATCCGGAGTGATCGGTGCCGAGGTGGCTACCTGTGATGGATGACCCGTTCGACGCTCAGCAGGCTCAGGGCGTGTTGAAGGCGGCTTGTTCGACAATCGACCTGGACTCCGGCGACGCGGAGCTCATACGTCTCGGCGAAAACGCTGTGTTCTGGCTGCGATCACGTTCTGTCGTAGCACGGATCAGCCGCGGCAGTGCCCGCGTGGCCCAGGCGGACCGGGAAGTGCGATCGGCCCGGTGGCTCGCGCGGATGTCCGTTCCGGCTGTTCGGGCGCTCGATGTCGACCAACCCCTTTTCCTGGACGGGCACGTCGTCACGTTCTGGGAATCAGTGAGCACGGAGGTCGGCCGTGGCAGCCCTGCTGACCTGGCCGGTTTGCTGCGCGATCTCCACGCCCTGGAAGCACCTCCGGAACTTGATCTTCCAGTCGCCGACCCGTTTCGTCGTGCACGCACCTGCCTCGATCGCGCGAAAGCACTGAGCGAAGAGGACCTGTTGTTCGTCAACGGCCTCCTGAACGACCTGGCGGCCAGGTACGAGAACCTCTCGTTCGCCCTCCCTCAAGGCGTCGTGCACGGCGACGCGAACGTGTGGAACGTCTTCCTGGACCACCGTGGAGCACCTGTTCTGGGAGATCTCGACACCTTGGCTGTAGGACCACGGGAGTTGGATCTCATGCCCGTGGCCTTGTACCACCACCGACTCGGGTGGCACACCGCAGCCGAATATCGGGGTTTCGTCGGCGGATACGGATTCGACGTGAAGGACTGGGAGGGATGCGAGGTGCTGGCGGATGCGCTTGAGATCGAGCTGATCGCATGGCTTGCGCAGAACGCCCATCAGAGCCCCGCAACCTTGGCCGAGGTCGTCAACCGCATCGAGACGATCCGCACCGGAGCTTCCAGGCTCGGGTGGACCCCGTTCTTGTGAGCTCGGGAATTGCTTCGTGCTCTGCCAGGGCGTCCAGAGGTCAGCCGCAAATTGGAGCTGTAGACGATGGGGGAACCAGCCGTGGCCATCCGTCCCGAGCCGAGGAACGGCTCCAGGAGCTTTCGCGACTACCTGGAAGTGTTGGACGAGCTCGGTGATCTGCGCGAGATCGACTGGAAGGTCGACACGGACCTGGAGATCGGCGCGATCATCCGGCACAGCAGTGAGACGTGTGCTCCGGCGCCGTTGTTCACCAACATCCTGGGCCACGACGGGTACCGCGTGGCCGGCGCTCCTCTGGCCTACAGCTCTGATCCCGGTGCCAGGATGGCCAGAGTCGCGGTCGCGCTGGGGCTGGACCCGGCGACACCCGGTCCGCGCATCGTCGAAGAGCTCTCCGCCGCACTGCGCAACGATCCGATTGCCCCGGTCGTGGTGCAAGAGGCGCCCTGTCAGGAAAACGTCCTGCTCGGCGACGACGCGGACTTGACCGATCTGCCGGTTCCGCTGCTGCACGTCGGAGACGGTGGCCGATACATAAACACGCTGGGCATCTTCGTGCTGAACAGCCCTGACCGGAAGTGGACGAACTGGTCGGTCGCCCGCGCCATGCTGATCGACGGTCGGCGCATGACGGGTGTGGTCAGCGGGGACCAGCACAACAACGTCATCCGCCAGATGTGGCAGGAGCGAGGCGAGCCGATGCCGTTCGCACTCGTGCAGGGAGCACCGCCCGCGGCGTTGTTCGTGGGCGGGATGCCCCTGCCCGACGGCGTGAACGAGGCGGACTTCCTCGGTGGTTACTTCGGCGAGCCGATGAAGACCGTGCGGTGCAAGACGGTGGACGTCGACGTTCCCGCTTCCTCGGAGCTCGTCATCGAGGGCTACCTGGACATGGACGAGACCTGGCCGGAGGGACCGAGCGGTGAGTACCACGGCTATCTCGGCTCAGGTACTAAGTTGCGCCCGGTTTACCACATCACCGCGATCACTCATCGAAACGACCCGATCCTGCCGGTCGTCTGCGGCGGCAAACCCGTGGACGAGGACCACACCATCTGCGGACCCGCCATCGCCGCCGTCCTCCTGAACGAGCTGCGGTCAGCCGGACTGCCGATCACGTCCGCCTGGGTCGTTCCAGAAAGCGGATGCACCATGCTCGCGGTGTCGGTTGCACCGGACTGGCGGCAACGCACCAAGGCAACCTCGTCCGAGTTGGCGCGGCGCGTGCTGGAGGTGTGCAAGGCACCTGGCGCCGTTCACGCGGGCTGGTGGATCAACAGGCTGATGGTGCTGGACCAGGACATCGAGCTGTCCGACCACCGCGATCTGATGTGGGCCTGGGCAACCCGGTGCCACCCTGCCACCGGACGTCAGGTCGTCACCGACCAGCGGATCCCGGCGGGGGTCGTGTCCTACGACGACGCGGAACGCAAGGCCGCACGCGGCCCGGTCGAAGTGCTGGACTGTTTGACCCCTGCTGACCTACTTGCGTCGCGGAGCACCGCGTTCGCCGACAACTACCCGGTGGAGCTGCGTCACAAGGTCCTCGTCGACCTGTACGGCGACCGCCGGGCAGGCAACGGAGGTTCGCTCGCATGACCATGGGGGAGCTGAGTGTCAACGGGCAGCACCGTCGCCACCTGGACGAGCTTCATCGCGGCCGCGACCTGCCCGTGGTGGTCGGGATCAGCGGCGGCAGCGGGATGATCTACGGAATCCGTCTGCTCCAGGTCCTGCGAACGTTGGAGATACCGTCCCACCTGGTCATCTCCGTCGGTGCCCGGAAGGCGCTGCCCTACGAGTGCGACCTGTCGGTGCGTGAGATCGCCGCGCTTGCGGATGTCCACCACAGCCCCTCCGACATGGCAGCCGCGATTTCCAGTGGTTCGTTCCGCACCAGAGGCATGATCGTCGCTCCGTGCTCTGTGAAGTCGCTGGCGCAGATCGCCACCGGTGTGTGCGACACCTTGTTGACCAGGGCAGCCGAAGTCACGCTCAAGGAGCGTCGACGTCTGGTCCTGATGGTGCGGGAGACGCCTCTCACCTTGACGCATCTGCGGAACATGGCCACGGCCACTGAGAACGGTGCGATCATCGCGCCGACGGTGCCGGCCTTCTACACCCGCCCGCGGACGCTCGACGACGTCGTGGACCACACCGTGGGTCGTGTCCTGGATCTCTTCGACCTCGACACCGGAGCGTTTCCCCGCTGGGCATAGGGGAAACAGGCACTCAGCGGGGACTCAGGCCGCGCTGCGCGAACGCCGTCGTCGACCGCGGCACGAGCCGAGGAGCCGGCACCTCCACCGCACCCTCCACGTCCCCGCCGGCGATCACGTCGAGCATCAACCGCGCCACCCGCGCCCCGTACCCGGCCACGTCCCGGGCCAGTGCCGTGATCGCCGGCCGCATCACCTGGCACAGCTGCGAGTCGTCCCACGCCACGACCGAGAGGTCCGCGGGAACGGAGAGCCGCATCTCGTCGGCCACCGACATGCCCGCCACGGCCATGATGCTGTTGTCGTACAGGATCGCCGTCGGGCGAGTGGGGGAGCTGAGCAGCCGGCGGGTGGCCTGTGCGCCTTCCAGGCCGGTGTAGTCGGTGTGCACGACGTCGGCCGAGTCGAGGGTGCACGACGTGGCTGCCGTGTGGAACGCCTCGTCGCGGCGGCGGGTGTGGAGCAGGTCGGGGAGGCCGGCGATGCGGGCGATGCGGCGGTGGCCCAGGGCGGCCAGGTAGCCGACGGTGTCGGTGGCGGCTGCGGCGTCGTCGGCCCAGACGTGGGGGAGGGTGCCGGTGCCCGTGGGGCCGCCGACCACGACGGTGGGCAGGGCCAGTTCTTCCAGCAGGGGGATGCGGGGGTCGTCGGCGCGCAGGTCGACCACGATCACGCCGTCCACGCGGTGGCCGCCCCACCAGGACCGGTAGACGTCCAGCTCGGCGTCGGCGTTCGCCACCACCTGCATCATCAGCGCGTAGCCGGGGGCGGCCAGCACCGACTCGATGCCGCTGACGAGCTCCATGAAGAACGGTTCCACGCCCAGGGTCGTGGCGGGGCGGGGGAGTGCCAGACCGATCACGTTCGTGGTGCCGCCGGACAGGACGCGGGCCGCGCTGTTGCGGTGCCAGCCGATCTCGTCGGCAGCGCGCTGGACGCGCTGACGGGTGCGGTCGGAGACCCCAGGGCGGCCGTTGAGGGCGAACGACGCCGCGCTGATCGACACGCCCGCGCGGCGTGCGACGTCGGAGATCGTCGGCCGCTTCAACCCCGGACCTCCTCGTTGGCTGGTGATCTCAACCTAGCAGGTAGCTAAAGCGTTCGATGGACATAGCTGATGAACGCGTCTATCTTCGAGCAGACAAACAAATAAAGCGCTTTAGTCAATCGGCTCGCCGCCGCAGCCACCGCGCAGTCCCGCCCGAACGAGGTGCGGGGTCGACGAGGAGGAGAGCGAGTGCGACACACGAAGACAGCGCCGCAGCGTTTCGGCGCGGCATTGGTTGTTGTCCTGACCGCCCTGGCCACGGTGTCACCGCCGGCGCAGGCGTTCCCCAGGTCGTCACGGCAGCAGGTGATCGACTACCTGGGCTCGGTCACCGGCCGGTACGTCGTGTCCGGCCAGCACAACAAGGAGCCGGCGAGCAACCCCGGCCAGTACACCCAGCAGGTCAAGGACATCACCGGCCAGTACCCCGGACTGTGGGGTGGTGACCTGATGTTCCGGCCTGAGGACGTGGCGAACCGGCAGCGGGTGGTCGACCAGGCGAAGGTCGAGTGGGCCAACGGGTCCCTGGTCGCCCTGACCTGGCACGTGTGCACGCCCACCGGCCCGAGCACCTGCCAGTTCGACGGCGGGGTGAAGACGCAGATCGGCCAGAGCCAGTTCACCGAGGTGGTCACCAGCGGCACCGCGCTCAACAACGCCTGGAAGCGCCGCCTGGACGAGGTCGTGCCCTACCTGCAGCAGCTCAAGAACGCGGGTGTGCCGGTCCTGTTCCGGCCGCTGCACGAGATGAACGAGGCCTGGAACTGGTGGGGCAACCGGCCGGGACCGGAGGGCAGCGCGAAGCTCTACAAGATCACCCGCGACCACCTGGTGGGCAAGGGGCTCGACAACCTCATCTGGGTGTGGAACGTCCAGGACAACCCCGCCGGCAACTGGGCCGCGTACTACCCCGGCGCGCAGTACGTGGACGTCGTGTCCCTCGACGTCTGGTACAAGGGCCTGCCCAGTTCCGGTGACTACCAGCAGGTCCAGAACATCGCCGCCGGCAAGCCGATCGCCCTCGCCGAGACCGGGAAGGCGCCGAGCGCGGCGTTCCTGGACGCCCAGACCCGGTGGAGCTACTTCATGATCTGGTCGGAGCACCTGCGCGGCAACAACACGGCGGCGGAGGTCCAGACCGCCTACTTCCACCCGCGCACGCTGAACCAGGGCGAGTTCACGATCCCGGGCGCGTAGCGCCGGCGGGTGCTGCCGGTGCGCTCCACGACGCCGGCTCCGGCGGCGACGCGGGCCAGGAGGTCCTGGCCCGCGTCACGACCGTGCGGTCAGAGGCGTTGCAGGGTGTAGGTCCCGCTACCCGCCTTGTTCACCAGCACCACGCCGTACCAGCCGGTGGTCGGCGGGGTGAACGTGATGGTCTCCACCGCGCCGGGACCGCCGATCGCGGCACCGGCGGCGACACTGGTGCGGCTGCGGACGTAGGTGGCGGACTGGCCGGCCACCGAACCGACGAGGAACAGCTCCGCGTCCTGCGAGGCGCTGCCCGGCGTGACCTTGATGGTCACCGGCACGCCCGCGGTGAGGCTGGTGTCGCGCACCGCCACGACCTTGGTGCTGGACATGGCGATGGACTGCGCGGACGCCGCGGGCAACGTGGTCGAGCCCTGGGCCAGCTCCAGGCTGTAGCCGCCGGTGCCGGAGGAGGCGTTGACGCGCGGGTAGAAGTCGCCGAGCGGCGTCGTCCCCGAGTTGGAGTTGATCGCCACGAAGTCCACGACACCGGCGGCCAGGCTCGCGCCCTTCTGCACGGTCTGGGCCTTGTCGTCGTACACGCGCAGGTCGTAGTCGGCGCCCGCCGGTGAGCGCAGGGCCACCACGGACCACGCATTGGTGGTGGTGTTGAAGGAGAAGTTGTGCGGCACCGGGGTCGGCCGGGACACCGCGGTGTTGTTGGCCAGCGGGTCGCGGAAGGTGTAGTCGATGGTGTTCTGGTAGAGGGACGCGAGGCCGCCGTTGGCCGCGGTGTTGAAGCCGTCGGCGGTGCGGTGGGCCCAGAACTCGGCGAACGTGTTGGACTTGTGGTTCAGGAACGTCGTCCAGATGTTGCCGGGGTTGCGGCCGCTCTCGGCCAGCCGGTCCCACGGTGCCTCGTCGGTGCTGTCGGACAGGTCGATCAGCGCGCCGGCGACGCGGCCCTCCACGGTGTCGCCGTTCTCCCACGGGAAGCTGCCCCACCACGGGTTCCAGGTCGAGCCCCAGGTGGCGCTCTCCAGGTCGATCCAGTTGCCGTCCGCCCAGTTCCACACCGGGTCGTTGTAGACCTGCACGGGGGTCCACTCGGCGAAGCCCTCGACCCAGGCCAGGCCCGCGGTGCCGTGGGTGTGGACGCCGTGCGGGCCACCGGCGCCGGGCACCGGGCTGAACTCGTAGACGTCGTCCATCACCGAGTGCGTGGCCTCGTGCACGGTGACGTCGCGGGAGTTCGGGTCGTTGGCCATCAGGTGGATCTGCCGGGTGGGCGGGTCGTAGTAGGTGCCGGTGACCGAGTCCCAGCGCCAGTTCACGACCACCCGCGGGCAGGTCGCGCCGCCGGCGTCGTTGGCGTCCCAGCAGGCGCCCGGCTTCCAGTTCCAGAAGTCGTTGATGGCGTCGTAGGCCTGCACACCGCGCTGGTGCAGCGGGTCACCGGGCTGGAGCTGGCCGAAGTTGTGCGTGGTGCCCGTGGCGAGGTTGGCCGCGACCGGGCTGTCGTAGGAGTAGACGGTGCCGGTGCCGGTCTCCTGCACCCGCCACATGTTGTTCTCGGCGACGAACCGGACGTAGATGTCCTGGCCGCCGTTGGCGACACCGCCGTCGGTGTCGGTGTTGTCGAAGCAGACGGAGTAGTTGCCCGCGCCGTCGGTGGCGACCACGCCGAGCAGGTCGTGGGCGTCGTTGACGTCGCGGTCCCACACCTGCACCCCGTAGTTGGGGGAGCTGCGGACGACGGCGAGGTTGTCGGTGTAGGCCCAGCCGCCGGTGACGCAGGCCGTTCCGGCCAGCGCGGTGGTCCCCTCGACCTGAGCGGTGGGCCTGGCGGGGGTGGTGGCGGCGGGGCGGTGGGTCAGCTGCGGGGCGACGCGACCGGCGGTGACCACGGCCGGTGCGGTGGTGGTGTGCGCGGAGCCCGCCATGCCGGGGGAGGACTTGCCGCCGCGGTCGGCGACGGTGAGGTACACGTGGTCGGCGGGGATCGGGGAGTGCTCGTCACCGGCGGACACCGCGCGCACCGCGATGTCGGCGGGACCGGCCGCGGTGGCCCTGACCCGGCCGGTGAACCGCTGGGTGCCGCCCGCGGCCAACGCCGTGCCACCCTCGGCGCGGCGCACCCCGCCGCGGTCGGCGGGCGTGGCCGGGGTGACCTGGCGGCTGCCGAGGCCCGCGGGCACCTGTTCCCATTCAAGGCCCGCCGGCAGGTCCACCTCGACGCGCACGTCGGGGCGGGCGAACTGGGCGGCGACCTCCACGGTCAGCACCGCGGACTCGCCCACGGCGGGCAGGGCGGCGAGCCCGGCCGAGACGGACACGCAGCTGCGCCACTGGTGCCGGTCGGAGACGTGCGGGTTCGGTCTCAGCGCGCAGGCCTCGGGTCCTCGCGCGGCGTGCGCTCCCGGCGGGGCGCCGGTGACCAGGCCGCTCGCGGTGAGCACGACCAGTGCGGTCACCCACCGGGCACGCGCCTTCGCTGCAGACATCGCTCACCACTCCTCGGGTGTCGAAAAAGGCTTGGAAGCACAACGATCGCCGCGCGACGCCGGACCGGACAGGCCCACTGCCCCCGCGGAAGGGGTGGACCACTGCGGGAGGTCGCCGAAAAATCCGCGCGGGAGATCACCGGCGCCATTACCGTTGTGGCGGGCGGAAGGGGGAGCGTGGCCGGTTCGCAGCTGGTGGGACGGGAGCGCGAACTCGCTGCGGCGGCGGAGGTCCTCGCACGGGCGCAGGAGCGCACCGCGCGGTTGCTGCTGTCCGGCGAGGCGGGGATCGGCAAGAGCGCGCTGTGGGAGCGGGTGCTGGCCGACGCGGCGGAGCGCGGCTGCACGGTCCTGTCGTGCCGTCCGGTCGAGTCGGAGGCCCAGCTGGCGTTCGGCGGTCTGGTCGACCTGTTCGACCGCTTGCCGGACAGCGCTTTCACGCTTCTGCCGCAACCACAGCGCACCGCGCTGGAGGTGGCGCTGCTGCGCCGCCAGGCCGGCGAGGGCGCGGGTGACCAGCGTGCGGTGTGCCTGGCCGCGCTCAACGTCGTCCGCTCGCTGGCCGCCACCGCACCGCTCGTGCTGGCCGTGGACGACGTGCAGTGGCTGGACGAGTCCAGCGGCCGGGTGCTCGCGTACGTGGTGCGCCGGTTGGCCGGGGAACGCGTGGCGGTCGTGGTGTCCGTGCGCGACGGGGACGGCGGTGCCGCGCCGCTCGGGCTGGCCGGGCAGGACCACCTGGTGCACCTGCGGCTGAGCGGGTTGAGCATCGGCGCGCTGCACCGGTTGGTGCGCGGTGCGGTCGGTGCGCCGCTGCCCCGGCCCACGCTCGTCCGCCTCCAGCGGGCCAGCGGCGGCAACCCGTTCTACGCGCTGGAGCTCGCCGGTGTGCTGGACGACGGTGGTGCGCCAGGACTTCCGCTGCCGACCCCGCGCGCGTTGGGTGAGCTGCTCACCGACCGGATGGTCGCGCTGCCCGCCCACAGCAGGGAGGCCCTGCTCTACGCCTCGGCGCTGGCGCAGCCCACCGTCGACCTGGTCGCCCGCGCCATGGGCGACGCCGAGTCGGCGGACGAGGCGCTGGCCGACGCGGAGGACCACGGTGTGGTGGAGGTGCTGGCGGGCGCCGTCCGGTTCACGCACCCGCTGCTGCGGTCCGCCGTCTACTCGGCCGCGCCGAACGGGCGCCGCCGCCGGGTGCACCGGCGGCTCGCGGAGGTGCTGGACGACCCGGAGACCCGCGCCCTGCACCTGGCGTTCGGGGCGAGCGGCCCCGCTCCCGAGGTGGCCGACGCCCTGGGCGAGGCCGCGCACCTGGCCCAGCAGCGCGGTGCGCTCGAGAACGCGGCCCGGCTGTGGGAGCTGGCGGCCGGTCACGTCACCGAACCGGAACGCAGGGCCGGGCTGCGGGTCGCCGCCGCGCAGTGCCTGTTCTCCGCGGGGGACGCGCAACGGGCCCGAGAGCTGTTCGAGGCGGCGGTGGCCGATCTGCCCGTCGGCCCGCACCGCGCAGTGGCGTTGCTGGAGCTCGCGGTCGCGGTGTTCTTCGGCGGCGGCCCGGTGGAGGCGACCGCGCTCAGCGATGAGGCGCTGGCCTGCGCGGGGGACAACCCGGTGCTGCGCGCGACGACGTACCTGCGCCGGTCGTTGTTCTGCCAGAACGACACCGCCGAGCGCTACCGCAACACCCACCAGGCGCTCGACGAGATCACCGGCCACGAGGCGGAGGCGCCCGACGACCTGGTGGCGTGCATCCTCGTCAGCAGCGCCTACTACAAGCTGCTCGCCGGACTGGGCCTGCACCACGACTACCTGCGGCGGGCCGCGGAGCTGGTCTCGCCGACGGCCCAGAACCGGGACGCGCGGGCGGCCCGCAGCCTGCTGCGCGTGGTCGCCAAGTACACCGACCCGGTGCGCGGGCGGCAGGAGTTCGCCGGTTCGCGCCGCGCCTCGCTGGACCGGGGCGACGAGGCGATCGCCGTGCACGAGCTGGTGCACCTGGCCGAGCTGGACGTCTGGCTGGGTGACTGGTCACTGGCCGCCGCGGAGGCAGCGGAAGCCGTCGACGCCGCCGAGCAGACCGGGCAACGACCGTGGGTCGCCTACGCCCTCTACACCCGCGCCCTCGTCGACGCCCACCGCGGCGACCACGACGAGGCCTGGGAGGCGGCGACGGAGGGGCTGCGCATCGCCACCGACCTCGACGACTCGTGGGTCACCGTGCACCTGCGGGCCGTGCTGGGCTTCACCGAGCTGTCCCGGCACGAACCGGCGGCGGCCAGGGAGCACCTGCTCGCCGCGCTGGAGCTGTGCGCGGCGGTCGGGCTGGGCGACTTCCCGCTCAGCTCCCTGTACAGCGACCTGGTGGAGGTGAGCGCGGAGCTGGGGCTGGTCGCGGAGGCCGAGGCGCTGCTCGCGGACCTGGAGCTGCGCCGCGACCGCGCGCCCCGCCCGTGGGTCACCGCGGTGGCCGCCCGATCCGCCGCCGTGGTGCGGATGGCGCGCGGGGACCTCGCGGGCGCGCAGGAGGCGGCGGAGGCAGCGCCGGAGCTGCCGATGCCCTTCGAACGCGCCCGCGCCGACCTCGTGCGCGGCCGGATCATGAGGCGCCGCAAGGAGAAGCTCCTGGCGCGGGAGCTGCTGCTGGCCGCCAGGCAGGAGTTCGAACGGCTGGGCGCACGCCGGTGGGCGGCCGAGGCCGACACGGAGCTGAGCCGGCTGGGGTTGCGCCGCGACGACGAGCACGGCCTGACCGCGACCGAGCTGCACATCGCCCGGCTCGTGGCCGGCGGGCTGAGCAACCGCGAGGCGGCCGCGGCGGCGTACGTGACGACCAAGACCGTCGAGGCGCACCTGAGCCGGATCTACCGCAAGACCGGTGTGCGCACCCGGCGCGAGCTGAGCCGGTTGGGGTTCCTGCGGGAGCCGCGGGACTGACTGTGGGGTCGTTCCCCGATTCCCGCGGGGGTGTCCCCGCCGCAGGCTTGACCGCATGACGACGGAGCCGGCGGGTCAGCTGTTCCTGGTGGAGTGCTACCTGCCCGGCGCGGCCGCGGAGGAGGTCGCCGCGGCGATGTGCTCCGTGGTGGCCGCTGGTAGGGGAACCACGGCATTCGTCTGCTGCCTGGCGATACCGGGCGACGACACCTATTTCGGCCTCTTCGGCGGCGGCACGCCGGACCACCTGGAGCTGACCTTCCGCAGGGCCGGGGTGCCCTTCGAGCGGATCGTCGAGGCGACGCGGGTCGGTCTGGACGCGGCCGGGGAGGCGTTCGCAGGACAGGGGGAACGATGCGCGACCAGGAGAGCCTGACGGTCCCGATCGGGCTGGACCGCGGTACCGGCAGGCCGTTGCAGGAACAGCTGGCCGACCAGCTCGCCGCGGCGGTCGACCGGGGTCAGCTGGCCAGCGGCCACCGGCTGCCGTCCACCCGGACGCTCTCCGAGCGGCTGGACGTCTCGCGCGGCGTGGCGCTGGCGGCCTACGAGATCCTCTACTCGCGCGGCTACCTGGAGAGCCGCCGCGGTTCGGGCACCTACGTCGCGGGCCGCACGGCCGCCGTGCGCACGCTGCCCGCGCCGAAGGCCGGTGCCGAGCTGGTCGACTGCACGCCGGGTCAGGCCACCCGCGACGACTTCCCGCTGGCCGCGTGGCGTGCGGCGTGGCGGCACGCGAGCTTCCAGCCGCCGCTGACGTGCGACCTGCCCGCCGGTGGGCTGCCGGAGCTGCGCCAGGCGGTGGTCGAGCACCTGCGCCGCACGCGCGGCCTGGTGGCGGACGACCACGAGGTGCTGATCACCACCGGTGTGCCGCAGGGCGTGCAGCACGTGCTGGCCGCCTTGGCCGGTCGCGGACGCGTCGCGGTGCAGGACCCGGCACCGCCCGCGCTGGGGCAGGCGGTCGAGTACGCGGGGGCCACGGCCGTGGCGCTGCCCGCGGACCGGGACGGCCAGTGGACCGGTGTGGTGCCGCCGTCCTGCACGGCCGTCGTGGTCTCACCTGACGGGCAGGTGCCCGCGGGCGCGGTGCTGCCCGCGTTGCGCCGCGGCCAGCTGGCCGACTGGGCCCGGCGCGAGGACGGGTACGTGGTGGCGGTGGCGGTGGACCACATCGCGCCGTCCGCGGCACCGCTGCCGAGGCTGCTGCACCTGGCCGGCCCGCGGGTCGTGGTGGTGGGCGACTTCCGCACGGTCTTCGACCCGTCGCTGCACGTCGGTTACGTGCTGGTGCACCGCAGCCGCGCCGACGAGGTGACGCGCAGCGTGCGCCGCGGCCACGACCAGCCCTCCGCCGTGGCGCAGTCCGCCATGGCGCACCTGCTGGCCGAGGGGCACGTGACGCGCAGGCTGCGGCGGCTGGAGCGGTCGTTCGCCCGCAAGGACGTCCTGGTGCGCGCGGCTCTCGCGCCCCTGCGGCTCGCGGCACCGGGTGTGCCGGGCGTGGTCGTGGTGCACCTGCCCGACCACGTCCGCGCCGCGCAGGTGCAGGCCGAGCTGCGCCTGCGCGGCGTGGTGGTGCCGGTGCTGGCGGCCTACCACCTGCCCGGCCGCCCGGCGGGCAACGCACTGGTGTTCGGGCACGGGCACCTGTCCGACCGGGCGCTGCGCACGGCACTGGACGCGCTCACCACCGTGCTGCGCGCCGACCACGCCGTCACCGACCGGGCGTGCGGCCTGTAGTGCGGGCCGCTCGACGACTCCCGCGCAGTCCGCGCGGCGAACGCAGGAAGAACGAAGGGGAGGGGTTCTCATGAACGTCCGCAAAGCAGTTCTGGCGGCCGCACTGGCCTTGGCCGCGGCATTCGCGGTCACCGCGGGACCGGCGGCAGCGGTGACCGGTGCCGACCCGGTGGCGCAGCAGGACGCCGAGCGCGAGGGCGGTGGCGGCGAGGGCGGTGGCAGCGCCTGAGACGAGCAGGCACGGCGCCGTTCCCCTCTGCGGAGGGGGACGGCGCCGTGCCGTGTCAGGACTTGCTGTCGTCATCGCCGCCGCGGCGCAGCTCCCTGCGGGCGTCCGAGATGGACCTGGCCAGCTTCGGCAGTCGGCTCGCGCCGAACAGCAGCACCACGACGAGCAGCACGAGCAGGATCTCCGTCATGCCCAGTGGCACGGCACACTCCTTTCAGGACAGTGCGACGGTGTCGGTGTGGACCAGGCGGGTGGCGGCGGTGCCGCCGTTGCCGTCGCGGTGGACCTCGAACTCCTCGACGGCCAGCCGCAGCGCCCCGGCCCCGGTGGGCAGCGTGACCGTGCCGGTCCAGGTGTGGACGCCGCTGTCGTTGACCGGGGTGGAGATCGTGGTGGCGAAGCCGCCGCCGGCGGGCTGCCAGCGCAGCACCGGGTCGGTCACGCCGTCGAGCTGCCGCTCCACGGTCACCCTGACCTCGTTGGGACGGCCCGAGTGGGTGAGCGAGGGACCGGGACCGGTCACCTGCACGGTCCGGGTGGAGCCGCTGCCGGTGACCACGACCGCCCGGTCCGGTGCGAGCTGGGTGAAGTCCGCGGTCGCCACCGCGGACAGGTGGTGGCCGGGGATCGAGCTGGGCTGGTAGCGGGCCAACGCCAGGCGCACGAACGGGAAGTAGCTCTTCAGCGGGTCGTCACCGGTGCGGGTGATGCGGATGTCGCAGAACCACAGCCCGCGCGCCGAGTCGTAGGCCACGTCGTACGCGGCGAACTTCAGCTGGGTGTCCGGGAACTCCGGCACCGCCATGCCCGTGCCGTAGATCGCGGCCTGCGGGAACGAGCTCGCGGTCACGTCGTCGGGCATCACGGTCGAGTGCATCGCCGCGTCGGCGCCCCAGGCCGTGACGACGTTGCGCAGGTGCTCCGGTGCGTCGTTGACCGTGTCCGGCCACATGAGCACGGCGAGCTTCTCCCCGTCACCGCTGGAGAACCACGGCCGCTCCAGGTACACCCGCAGCCCGCCGCCGCGCCGCACGCTCTGGCCCGGCGCCGGGTTCTCCCAGCGGAAGACCGGCAGGACCTGGCGGATCCTGGGCGCGGCCGGACGGGCGGTGCTGGGGATGTTCTGCTCCAGCACCGCAGGCGCGCTGCGCGTGTCCGGGCGGACGAACGACACCTCCAGCGTGCGGCCCGTGGTGAGGCTGCCGCCGTTGGTGCGCCGGAACGTGCCGGTGGCCGCGTCGGTGACCACGTAGTCGCCGGACGCGTGCTCCGGGCTGCTCCCCGGCGGGGCCTGCCGGTACTGCCGGTGCGTGTCCCTGTCGGCCACGACCAGGTGGGCGGGGTCGACCGGCACGCCGAGGGTGTGCTGCGTGCCGCTGAAGGCGATCTCCCTGCGTTCGCGGAAGAACTCGCTGAAGCAGGTCACCGCCCGCGCCTCGTACCGCACGCGGCGGTGCTTGGTGTCGCCGAACTCGTGCCGTGCCTGGAACTCCAGGGTCTCCGTCGCCGGCGCCGGCCCGTGCACCTGGCTGACCGGCACGGTGATCGGCGCGGCCCGGAACGCGCGGTCGAGCACCGGTTCCGTGACGCCGTCGTCCACCGGCATCCGCCAGCTTCCGGCGAACTCCACGCTGCTGGTGCTCTTGCGGCTGACCTGCACGGACGGGCCGAGCACCACGTGCGTCGAGCCGGCCTGCCCCTCGACCGGCCGCCGAGCGGTGACGGAGCCGATGCCCGGTACGGCGAGCGGGGTGCGCACGGCGTGCGTCAGGGTCAGCGACCTGGCCGGGGTGAACATCCAGTGCCGTCCGCCGACGACCGACTGCCGCAGCGCGGTCACGTTGACCTGGTTGCCGGGGTGGGCGGCGTTCCACTCGGCAGCGCCCTGCTCGACCAGCGGCCACAGCGCCATCAGGTCCAGGTCGGCCGCGTCGAACTGGGCGGAGAGCTGGAGCCGGTAGCTGTCGCCCGGCATGAGCCGCACGGTCAGCACGCGGTCGGTCCCGTTCCACGACCAGCCCGCCGTGCCCTGCTGGAGGCGGATGCGGAAACCCTTGGCGTTCGGCCACGTCGCCGGGTCGGCCGCGGTGATCGTCGTGGACGTGGTGGCGCCGGGCAGTCCGCGCACGAGGATGCGCCGCGCCAGCGGTTCCGGCAGGTGGGGAACGGGCAGCTGGTCGGTGTCGTAGTACCAGTGCCGGTCAGCGGGTGCCGGCAGGGTGCGCGCCGAGGCGTGCTGCTCCAGCGCGGCGGCGTCCCGTGCGGCCAGGTCGGCGTAGGCGACGGCGTCCACCGGCCGGCCGGTGGTGGTCCGGTCGAGCATGCCGTGCTGCTCGGCGACCTGGACGGTGGTGCGCGGCGGCAGCACGTGCCGGTCGGCGGTGCCGACGTTCGTGTCGCTACCGGTGTTGCCGCGCAGCACCATCACCTCCAGCGACTCGGCCGCACCCGGCACCGACCGCAGCAGCACCTCGGGAGCGGAGACCGGTTCGAACCGGCGGAACGTCTCCGCCGCGGTGCTCAGCGCCGAGTCGGTGAGCGCGTCGGCCTGCTCGGTGGTCAGCGAGTTGCCGGCGATGTCCACCGCCCGCGCCCGCAGCCGGTAGCGGCGCCCGAACCGCAGCCGCGGCAGCGCACGGGCACCGAACGTGGTGCGGAACGGGAAGTCCGGGTCGGCTGACCCGCTGCCGTCGGCGAGCCCGTTGTCGCCGGCCAGCGACTTGCCGGGCCGGCCGACGGCGAGGCTCCAGCCCGCCCAGTGCACCAGCGACTCCTGCAGGTACAGGTCCTCGTCGCCGCCGGCACCGGAGGTCGTGGGCGCGGTCTGCGCGGCCGTCTCCTCCAGCACCTTCACGTTCTCGTCACCGCTGCGCACGAACACGTACGCGCCGTCGCGCCACATCAGGGAGAACCACTGGCCGGCGGTCTCGTCGCGCACGTCCCACCGGTAGCCGCGCACGACGTCGTCGGCGGTGAGCTCGACGTCGTCGGTGATCTTGTCACCGCCGGAGGTGAACGCCGCGTCGTTGACCTGCCGGCCGCGTTCGACCTTCTGCGCCAGCCGGACCGCCCGCGACAGTCGGCCCACCGAGAAGCCGGCCGTGCGCAACGCCGGCAGCGCGTGCTCGTCCGGTGTGGTCGCACTGCGCTTGACCACCTGCCCGCCGCGCTCGACCCGCAGCCGGGTGACCGTGTCGGCGAACTGCCGCACGGCCAGCGCCGCGGCGTCGGGGTCGACCTGCACCACGGCGAACCGGTCGGTCTCGCCGACCCGCAGCAGCCCGTCGCGCAGGTCGCTGTCGGTGTCGAGCGGACTCGCGGCGAACACGTGCCGCGCGCCCTTGCCGATCCGGCAGCGCATCAGCGGCCGCACGTGCACCTCGGACTCGCTGCCCAGCAACGGTTTCAGGTCGGTGACCACCCGGACACCGGTGACCCGCTCGTTGCCGCGCACCAGGTTCAGCACGGCCGGATCGGCCGACTCGAAGTCGAGGACCAGTCCCAGCAGCCGCTGGAGGTGGTGGTGCTCGCGGGTCATCGCGACGGCCTGGTGGAAGTCCAGCTTCGGCGCGGCCAGCGGCGGCAGGTCGCCGGTCACCGGCGCGCGCCTGCGGTGGAACCGCTCGGCCTGCAGGAACGTCAGCGCGACACCGTCGGCGGTCGAGGCGTCGCCCGGCCGGAACGGCACCGCCCACCGCGCGGGGTCCTGCGGGTCGAGGCTGAACAGGGCCTCCAGCCGGTCGCGCAGCCGTTGCTTGCGGTCCAGGCCGGGTCCGGAGTGGTCGCCGTCGAACTCGAACCCGACGGCACCGAACGCGTCGCTCGCGGTGAGCTCGTCGAGCGTCGGGAACTCCTCGGGGAACCGCGCGCCGAACCGCCCGTAGCGCTGGTGCACGAAGTCGCGCACGTGCTGGGTGGGGTAGGAGCGGATGCGCCGGCGGGCGAACCGGGTCAGCGCGTGCCCTTGGACGTGCGAGGTGGGCGTGAACAACGCGGTCCAGTGCCGGCTCACCGGTGTGGACACGCGTCTGGCCGTGGCGCGCACGGGTCTGCCGCTCTGGTCGAGGACACCGGGGAACTCCAGCTGGAACGCCGCCGCGGCCACCCTGGCGGGCCAGTCGGTCCAGTCGGGGAAGGCGCTCAGCTGCGCGGAGCCGGCCGTGGGCAGCAGCCGCGGCGCGACGTGCACGGAGAACCGGACGAGGTCCAGGCCGGCGGTGACCCCGCCGGGCAGGACGGTCCAGGTGATGGTCTGCTTGCTCATGATCAGGCTCCGACGGGGGCGAACGCGGCGCAGTACCCGGCCCAGTCCTGCTGGGTGAAGGCGGCGCCGAACGGGTGGGCCGGCAGCTCGGGTGCGGCGGCGAGGGCCGCGCGCCGGGCCGACGGTGCGGGCGTCTTGGCGAACTCGCGGCGGGTGCGGACGGTGAACGTCTCGCTGAACAGCCACAGCTCGATGGACACGGTGATGCTCGCCTCGCCGACGAGCACCGAGCTGCCGTCGGCCTTCTCCTGGTAGGTGAGGCCGAGGTAGAACTCGACCGACACGGACACCAGGCCGAGGAACCGCAGGCTGCCGCGCATCCGCAGGTAGGCAGCGAGACCGGCCTGCTGGCGCACGACCTCGGTGCCGTTCTCGACGACCTCGACCTTCTCCAGCAGGTACGAGATGCCGCCGAGGGCCTCGATGCCGCCGCTGGCGACGCCCAGGTCGAGCGCCAGCGCCGCGCCGAAGACGAAGCCGACCTCCAGCCGTTCCAGGCCGTCGGCCCCGAGCGCCACCCCGGCGTAGCCGCCGCCGGTGAACCCGAAGATGCGCAACGAGAACGGCCGTTCGCGGGTGTTCAGGTCGAAGTTCACCCGCACCGCGCTGCCGTCGAACGGGATGGCCACGGCGGCGTGCACCGTCAGCTCGCTGATCTGCAGCACTCCCAGCGGGATCGTCGGCACCGCGAACCGCAGTCCCGCCTCGACGCCACCGGTGCCCGCGGTGATCTCCAGCTTGCTGCCCAGGAACGAGCACAGCTCGGCCAGTTCCTCGACGTACTTGAAGGCGTTGTGGAAGCTGACTTCGCGCAGCCCGCAGTCCACGGCCGTCTTGCTGCCGCTGCCAGAGGAGTACCGCAGGAAGTCGAACTCCAGCGAGATGATCCGCCGCGGCCCGGTGGTGCCGAACAGGTGCAGGGCGAAGTCGCGCAGCTCGGCGTTGACGCGGTAGCCGGACTCGACGCCCGCGTCGACCGGGTGCGTGTAGACGGCGAGGACGGTGAGCGGGTCGGTCGTCCCCAGCGGCTCGAACACCGGCAGCGCCTTGGGTCCCGCCTCGATCTTCGGCGTCCAGAGCATGGTCCACTCGTGGGCGCCGATGTCGTCGCGCAGCCGGTGGCTCATCCTGGGGGCGTTGTCCGGAATGGACGCCGGCGGTGAGGTGAGCGCGGGCAGCAGGTCCTTGACGGGAACGCCGCCGAGCACCTTGGCCTTGGTGACGTCACCGAACATCTTCGCCGGGTCGTACACCTCCTTGGCCGCGTCGACCGGCACGACGGTGACCGGACCGTTCTTGGCGGACATGGCTTTGATGTCACCGCTCGGCGTCGCCATGCCACCGGTGGCGGCGGCCGAGAACGCGAGCGGTGTCTGCGGCGCTGCCGGGTGCAGCGCGAGGTAGACCCCGCCGGGGTTGTTCGTGGAGTGGTCGATCCCGTTGACGAGGTAGGCCTCGGCGTACTCGAACGGTGTCGCCCCCACCGCCCCGCCGGTCAGCGCGGCGACCTCCGGCAACCGCACCACGGCCCGTTCCAGCACGGGGTGGAACGGAACCTGGCCGGTCGTCTTCGCGGAGCCGAACACGATCCGGTCCACGTTGCTCGCGGTGCTGCCGGCCGGGTAGGTGCCGCGGTGCGCCAGCGCGACCTTGTGCCCGCCCGTCTCCGCGGTCCGCAGGGCGAGGACCTCGGTGGTGGTGCGGGTGTTGTAGGCGGTGTGGATCGCGTCGAGCAGGTCGTCCGCGTTCTGCGAAGTGGTCGTGGAGTCCGGCACGAACAGCACCGGCACGGTGAAGTCGACCTCCTGCCCGTCGTGGTCGACGCCGCGCAGGTGGAAGGGGAGCGGCGTCGTCGATGCCGACGCTGCCTTCGGGATGAACGAGGTGGCGATCCGACCGCCGGCGAAGTCCTGCGGTGTGGCCAGCGGCGGGGTGATGCGCGTGAGGACCTCGATCGCGGCGAACGGCACCTCGCGCCCGCGCCGTGCGAGCGTGGTGTCGGCCCAGTAGGTGCGTCTCGTCTGCTGCACGACGATGTGCTGGGTCCGGTGCAGGTAGGCGTACCACGGTCCGGGCGTGCCGTCGGGGTTGGGCCTGCGCCCGAACCGGCGTTCCGCGACGTCGACCAGCGAGGCGCGATGTCCGTACGGGAACAGGAATCCCGCGTTCTCGGTGCGCACCAGGTGGTCACGTCCGAGACTGGCTTTGTGCTGCCACCCTCGGAGCTGCAACGAGCTCGTGGACGGGTAGCTCCACGTCCCCTCGGCTTCGAAGGTCGCGCCGAGGCTGCTCAACGCCACCCCGGTGGCCTCGACGGGCTTGGGCAGGGACGGGTCCAGCCCGGTGCGCAGCGTCGGATCGGCGCTCAGGCGGACGAGCGCGAACCGCTGCCTCGGCCCGAGCACGTGCAGGACGTCGTCGGCTTCGGGCACTGACGACGGAGTGCGCACCCACGACGCCATCTGCGGGTCCGCGAGCCAGATCGCCCGCAGCGCACGGGCCTCGGCGTTCTCCTGGCCGGTCCTGGCCGCGAGCCGGGTGTGCCACAGCTCGGTCCACCCGTTGCGCGTCACCGGTCCCGCGGAGTGCCGCCACCCCTGGTTCTCGTCGGGGGACAGCAGGACCCGCCACGGCATCTCCAGCGCCGTCTCGGTGTCGATCGGCGCCACGAGCGCGGACGCGGTCTGCGTGGCGGTGGCGGTCGCGGTCAGCCGCGGCGTGAACGCGGCCCACGCCAGCAGGGCGTCCACCGTCGTGGCCATCGGCAGGGCGGAGGTGATGTCGAAGGCCAGCCGGCTCGGTCCGGCGACCCTGGTGGCGAGCGGCAGGTCGCCACTGGTCAGCGGAGCGGCGAGCTGCTTCTCCAGCACGGCCTGCGGCGGGAAGTGCACCACCATGAACGCACTGCCCGCGGCGACCTTGTGCAGCTCCGTCCCGTTCGCCGCCAGGTCGGCGTTGAACAGGTCGATCCTGAGGTTGAGGGCGTCCTCGCGGCGCCTCAGGTGCAGCGTGCGGGTGGCGGTGGCGGTGAGTGCGACGTCCGCCGTCGTCTCGCCGGGTCCTGTCCCGCCGGCCCTCGCGACCGCCAGCACCAGACCGCCCGCACCCGTCAGGTACAGGAACCGGCGGCGGCTGACGGTCTTGTCCTCGTCGTGCGCCGGCCGTTCGTCATCGCTCATCGCTCGTCCTCACCGGGTCGTGGAAGTGCGTTCCAGCCTCGGGTGAGGTCGTGCGGGGCGGCAGGTCCACTACCGGTCGAGCTGTGCTGGGCCACTGCCCGCGGCGGTCGGGCTAGGGCTGCGCCAGTTCCTCCAGCGCCTTCTCGACCTCCAGCGACGGGTCGGCGATCCGCGCCGCCCGCAGCGCGCCCGCGAGCACGGTCATGAGCATCTCCGTGACCTGGTCGACGTCGAACGCGTGCTCGCTCAGCAGGTGGTCGCGTGCAAGCTGGTCGGCCGCCGTCGTGTACATCCGCATCACGGCCCTGACCGCCGGTCGTGCGAAGTCCAGTCCCAGGTTCTCGCACAGCTTCCGGTTGCCGTCGTCGCGCACGCGGTCGAACGACTCCTCGACGCCCCACGGCTGCAGCAAGAGGTTCAGCGCCAGGTCGCGGTGGGCGGCCAGGTATGTCAGGTGCGCCTTGTGGGACTGGCGGATCCGCCTGCCCAGCGGCACGGCCGGGTCGCTGACGTGCAGGTTGAGCACCTCGGCCCCGATGGCGCACAGCACCTCGCCGTAGAGGCCCTGCTTGCTGCCGAAGTGGTGGAACACCAACCCGTGCGCGACGCCGGCCGCCCGTGCGATGTCGGCGGCCTTGACGTCGTCGTAGCCCGAGGTCATGAACAGCTCACGTGCGGCGGCCAGGACCTTCTCCCTGGTGGCGGCGGCGGAGGCGGCGCGGGTCATGGGCTCCACGCTAACAGCTCGTTGACTCGAAGTCAGTGAGACGGTATTCATTGATTACAAGTCACTGACTTTCAATCAACGGAGGGTGTCATGGCGAAGACCTTGATCATCGGAGCGACCGGCACCGTGGGCGGCCTCGTCCTGGAAGAGGCCGTGCGCCGCAACGTGGACGTGCGTGCGTTGGTGCGCAACAAGGAACGGGCGAACCTGCCCGGCACCGTGGAGGTCGTGCAGGGCGACCTGGCCGACCGGGAGTCCGTCGCGGCGGCGCTGAAGGGCGTCGACTCGGCGTTCTACGTGTCGCCGCACGAGACCAACGAGGTCGAGATCGCCACGATCTTCGGTGAGGAGGCCCAGCGCGCGGGTGCCCGCCTGGCGTTCGGCGGCTTCCACGTCGAGGACGACGAGGCGCGTGCGGCGGCGAGCCGTGCCATCCCGGCCTACGGGCCGAAGCTGGCGCTCGCGGCGTTCCTGGCGAGCACCGACACCCAGCCCGCCCTGTTCAGCCTCACCAACTTCGACCAGAACGACGAGGTCTTCCGCGCGGACATCGAGGCGGGCGTGTTCCCGACGCCGCTGCACCCCGGCGGGGTCAACCGGATCGACCTGCGCGACGCCGCCGAGGTGATCACGAACGCGCTCACCGACCCCGGTTTCGAGGCAGGCGCCTACCAGTTGCTGGGGCCGGAGTCGCTGAACGGCGAGCAGAGCGCGCGGATCTGGGCGGAGGCGCTCGGCCGCGAGGTCGTCTACACCGGTGCCGACCCCGAGTGGCGCAAGGCGTTCGAACGCAGGCTCTCCGGCCAGAAGCTCGTGGACTGGATCCGCAGCTTCGAGCTGCTCAGCGCGGCGCCGATCGGGACCGACCCCGTCGAGGTCGAGACCATGACCAGGCTGCTCGGCCGTGCCCCGCGCACGCTGCGCGACTACGTGCGCGACTCGGTGAACCGCTGATGGCCGCGTCAGTGCGGGGTTCGGGGGCGTTGTGTTCGGGGGCGTTGTGAAGATCGGTTTCACGTTGCCGCAGGCGGGCGGGGTGGCCTGGCAGGCGCCGCGGGTGGCCGAGTTCGCCCGCACGGCCGAGGGGCTGGGAGCGGACAGCCTCTGGGTGATCGACCGGTTGCTGTCGCCGGTCAACCCCACGACCGGTCACAACGGGGCCGAGAGCTTCCCGGACGAGTTCCGTGCCGTCCTGGACCCGTTCGTGCTGCTGAGCGTTGCCGCCACGGCCACGGAACGCGTGCTCATCGGCAGCAACGTCCTCAACGCCCCGTGGTACCCGCCCGCGCTGCTCGGCCGCGTGCTGACCTCGCTCGACGTGCTCAGCGGCGGCCGGCTCGTGCCCGGCCTGGGGATCGGCTGGTCGCCGGAGGAGTTCGAGGCGGTGAACGTCCCGATGTCCGAACGCGGCACCCGCCTCGACGAGACCCTCGACGTGCTGGAGCAGCTGTGGACCGCCGACCCGGCCGAGTACCGGGGGAGGCACTGGACGCTGCCCGCGACCCGTGCCGCGCTGAAACCGGTGCGCCGCCCGCCGATCTACCTGGCGGCGTTCGCGCCCGCCTCGATGCGCCGGGTGGCCCTGCGCGGTGACGGGTGGCTGCCCGCGCTGGTGCCTCCCCGCACCACCGACGTCGAGGCGGCGGTGAACCGCCCGCTGGCGGCGATCCGCGGCATGGCGGCCGAGGCGGGCCGCGACCCGGCCGAGCTGGACGTGATCCTGCGGATCTACCCGTCGGTCCGCTCCGCCACCGCGGTGGCCGACGTGGCCGCGTTGATCAGGCGGGTGGAGGCGGAGACCGAGGTCCGGCACGTGCTGGTGGACCTGATGTACCTCGCCGACGACGTCGACCACGTGCTGGAGCTGGTCGAGTCGGTGCTGGAGAACGGCCGCTGAGCGCGGACGGACCCGCCCGACGATCGCCGGTACCCGCACCGGTCAGAAGGCGCTGCTGGACACAGTTTCCAACGCGAACGGTCAGCCGACCGGGTTCAGCTACGACCAGGCTGGAAACCCGACCGGTGTGAGGCCACCCGCGCTGATGGGGCGGTACAACCTGATCAGCAAACGGGCTCGATGACGAATGGAGATCATCCCGACATGAAGGTGTCCAGTCGACGGAACCGCGTGTTCGCCGTGCTCGGCTTGCTGCTGGCCGGGGCGCTGGCAGGTGTGGCGGGCTCTTTTCTGGAAGAGGCGACCGGCCAGTTCTGGCTGCGTTACCTGCCGATGGTCGTGGTCGTCGTCGTCGCCGTGATCGCGATGTTCCGCGCGGGACTGATTCCGCCGAAGAAGTGACCTGACGAGTTGGTGGAGGCGCAGTCCGGCGAGCAGTGTGTTTGGCAGGACTTGGTGCAGCAGGCCAAGATTCACCGTGCACGTTCACCACACCGTCGTCGACTCACCGGTCGGGCCGCTGACCCTGGTCGGCGAGGGCTCGGCCCTGATCGGCCTCTACTTCGACGGCCACCTGCGACCTCCGCGCCTCGGCGACCTCGGTGACGCCGACCCCTCGGCGTTCGACGAGCCCCGCCGGCAGCTCGACCAGTACTTCGCCGGGCAGCGGCGGAGCTTCGACCTCGAACTGGCGCCCCGGGGCTCGGCGTTCGAACGGAGCGTGTGGGCGCTGCTGACGTCGATCCCGTACGGCCAGACCCGGACCTACGGCCAGTTGGCCGCCGAGCTCGGCGATCCGGGCGCCGCTCAGGCGGTGGGCAACGCCAACGGGTGGAACCCGATCAGCATCATCGTGCCCTGTCACCGCGTGGTCGGCGCCCGCGGCAGCCTCACCGGCTACGCGGGCGGGCTGAGCCGCAAGCGCTACCTGCTCGACCTCGAAGAACCTCCACCGGAGCAGGACGGCCGCCTGTTCTGAAGGCCGGTGGTGACCGCGGCCGACAGTAGCAAGGGCTCGCCAGGGCAGCGGCCAGGCCAGTCAGCGGGCACGGGGTGCGGCAACTGGCCGGTGCGGCAGGGCGATACGGCCGACTCCGGTGTCCCGGTAACCCGGATGGGCCTTGCTTTATCGCTCAAGAAGAGCGAACCCTGTGGTCCGCGCTCGCTTTCTCCGCCAGCAGCACCACAACAGCGAGAGCTGCCGCGATGCACGCCTTCACCGCCGCCATCGGTCGACCACGACAGGAGAGCAGCACATGCGCCGGAGAAAGAGCGGTCTCGCGATCATGGCGGCGGCGGTGGCAGCCGCCATGACGGCCGTGATCATCACGAACCCCGTGTCCGTCCAGGCGGTCGACGCGCCGGCGTGCGCGGTCGGGTACCAGGTCGACCAGTGGAGCAACGGCTTCGTCGCCCAGGTCAAGGTGACCAACAACAGCGCCCCGATCGACGGTTGGACGCTGACCTGGACCTTCGCCGGCGACCAGCGCGTCACCTCCGGGTGGAGCGCCGACGTCACGCAGTCCGGCAAGGTCGTGACCGCGCGGAACCAGGCGTTCAACCGCGGCATCGCGACCGGGGCGTCCGTCCAGTTCGGATTCCAGGGGACCTTCCAGGGCGTCAACGAAACACCGGTGGACTTCACCCTGAACGGCGTGCGGTGCAACGACACCAACCCACCGACGACGACAACGACAACTACGACCACGACCACGACGACCACCTCGCAGGAACCGCCCCCTGGGTGCCCGAGCGGCGCGTTCTGCGACGGCTTCGAGAACCAGACGGGGACGACGCCGGCCGGTGACTGGTCGCTGACGTTCCCGAACTGCCAGGGAACCGGCACCGCGACCGTCGACAGCTCGACCGCGCGCAGCGGCGGCAAGTCGATCCGCGTCAACGGCCGCGCCGGCTACTGCAACCACGTGTTCCTCGCGACGCCCAGGAAGACGACCGGATCCAGCCTGTACACCCGGTTCTACGTGCGGCACACCACCGCGCTGCCGGAGGCGCACGTGACGTTCGCGGCGATGAAGGACACCGCCGACGGCGGCAAGGACCTGCGCATGGGCGGCCAGAACCGCGCCCTGCAGTGGAACCGCGAGTCCGACGACGCCACGTTGCCGGAGCAGAGCCCCAACGGGGTCGCCCAGAGCACCCCGCTGGCGGTGGACCGGTGGACCTGCGTGGAGTTCGGGATCACCGGCTCGGAACTGCGGACCTGGGTCAACGGCACCGAGGTGCCGGGTCTGCGCGTGGACGGTGTGTCCACTCCGGACGTCGACGCGCAGTGGTTGCGCCGCAGCGGGTGGAAGCCCGCACTGACCGATCTGCGGCTCGGCTGGGAGAGCTACGGCAGCGGTGACGACACGCTGTGGTTCGACGACGTCGTGATGGCGGCGTCGCGGGTCGGCTGCTCCTAGGTCCTCCACACGGCCGGCACGATCGGGACCCGTCGTGCCGGCCGCCCGCGACCTCGGCCAGGACTCGGCCATCGCCGAATCGTAAATCGACTAATCACCGCGCTGAATTTCTCCGCAATTCGACACAATCGAACGACATTCGACTTGACTGTGTGTTACGCCACTGTTAGGACTGATTCTGGGAGCGCTCCCAATCACCTGAGGCCGACTTCCTGGAGATGTCATGGCAGAGCGTCGAAACCACTCGGACACCGCGGGTTCGCAGCCCGTGCGGCGACGGACCCTGCTGGTGGCGGGCGCCGCGCTGCCGGTGCTGGCGGCGGGGGCGACGCCGGCCGCGGCAGCCACCTCGGTGGTCGTCGAACCGTCGAACGTGCAGCAGACGATCCTGGGCTTCGGCGGGATGAACCACACCGTCTGGACCAGTGATCTGACTGCCGCCCAGCGTGAGACGGCGTTCGGCAACGGCGCGGGCCAGCTCGGGTTCACCGTGCTGCGCATCCCCGTCCACGAGGACCGCGCCAACTGGAGCCGCGAGGTCGCCACGGCCCGGCGCGCGGTCGAGCTCGGCGCCAAGGTCATCGCGTCGCCGTGGAACCCGCCTGCGTCGATGACCGAGACCTTCTCCGGCGGTAAACGTCTGCGGTATTCCTCCTACGGCGCCTATGCGCAGCACCTGAACGACTTCGTCGCATTCATGGCGAACAACGGGGTGAACCTCTACGGCATCTCGGTCCAGAACGAACCGGACTACGCCCAGGAATGGACGGCGTGGACCCCTGCCGAGATCGTCAGGTTCCTCCGCGAGAACGCGGGCTCGATCAACGCCAGGGTCATCGCCCCCGAGTCGTTCCAATACCGCAAGAACCTCACCGACCCCATCCTCAACGACCCCGCCGCGCTGGCGAACGTGGACATCATCGGCGCGCACCTCTACGGCACCCGCCCCGCGGACCTCCCCTACCCGCTGTTCCAGCAGAAGGGCGGCGGCAAGGAGCTGTGGATGACCGAGGTCTACCACCCGAACAGCACCGACTCCGCCGACCTGTGGCCGCAGGCGCTCGACGTGGGGGAGAACATCCACCGCGCGCTGGTGGACGGCCGCTTCCAAACCTATGTGTGGTGGTACATCCGCCGCTCGTACGGCCCGATGCGCGAGGACGGCCAGATCAGCAAGCGCGGCGCCAACATGGCGCACTTCTCGAAGTGGGTGCGCCCCGGCTACTCGCGGATCACCGCGACCGCGAACCCGCAGTCGAACGTCTACATCTCGGCGTTCAAGAGCGGGGCACGGATCGTGATCGTCGCCATCAACAAGAACACGTCACCGGTGGACCACGTGTTCACCCTGCGCGACACCGGTTCGGCGACGGTCTCGACCTGGCTGACGAGCGCGACCGCGACCCTCGCGCACTACAACGACTTCACCGTGTCCAACGGGACTTTCAACGCCCAGTTGCCGGCCCGCAGCATCAGGACGTTCGTGCTGAACTGAGGCTTGTTCAAATCCCGTCGTCGAACGTGAAGAACGCCGCCGCGTCGTGAACAAAGACTGTTCGTGGACAAACCAAGATCGGCGAAGTAACCATGAACCCGGTCTCGGTGGAACGTCGGTCCGTTGCGGTGATCATCAACCTACCGACGTCAGTCCGGCAAACGGTTGCTGCTCCGGGGAATCAGCGGTTGTGCCCACCCCTGCCTGTGAAAGGGGGCGCTGAACGTTCCCCGCGCCGAGGCGACATGCCGACGATGGGGTTAGCACGATGAACGAACCACGAACACGTTTGATCTTGGCCTTCGACGGGTCCTGCGGGCAGTGCCGGCAGATCTCCCGGTTGGTCGAGCGGGCCTGCGAGGGAAAGCTCGAAGTCCGCCCCCTGGGCAACCCGGACGTTCTGCGCTGGCGGGAACAGGCCCTGGGTGCGGAGGCACCGTGGGCACCGACGCTCCTCCGGGTCGAAGGGGACGAGGTCCGCGCATGGGTGGGCCGGGCCATGGCCGTGCCGTTGGTGCGACGGCTGGGGTTGCGTTCGACGGTCCGGGTGGTCCGGGCCTTCGGACAGCTCCGCGTCTCCGCGGCACCTCCGGCCGAAGGCGCCGGCGACGTGATGGGGCGCAAGCAGTTCCTGCAACTCGGCGTCGGTGCCGCCGTGGTGGCCGGCCTGGCCGTCACCGGGCAGGTACCCGCGTTCGCCCGCAGCGGCCGGTCCAAGTCGCGGGCGTGGGTCGAGGCGAACATGCACCGGCTGCCGCGCCAGTACGCGGACTTCTCCACCTACCCGATGACCTACCGCAGGCAGATCTACCCGCACCTCCCGCCCGAGACGAAGCGGCAGCTCTGGCTGGACCACCTCAGCCAGTACCGTGCGAACGCCGCGGGACTGACCCCGGCCGGAACCGCGGTGCTGGACCGGGCGACGGCCATCGTGCGCGACGAGTGCACCTTCACCTCCGTTCCCGAACCGGGCTCGAAGTTCGACCGAACCCTGCGGGAACTGCGGCAGAAGGCCATCCGGCAGTTCGGCCGCGACGAGGCCAACGCCATGCTCATCACGCTCGGTCCCGTGCAGGACCCGGTCTCCTCCCCGGTGGAGGAGGACGACGACCTGGACGTCACCTGCTCCTGCTCGGACCAGTGCCACGACGAGTGCCCCGGTAGTGACCACTGCGAGTACCAGCTGCACAACTGCGCATTCATCACGGACTGCTGCGCGTTCTGGCTGTACGTCTGCAACGGGCTCTGCACGCGGTGATGCGCCGGGCGTGATCCGTTGCACCACCTGGCCCGTACTCCGGCGAGCGCCACTTCGCCGGAGTACGGGCCATGCGTGTGGCAGAGGAGGTACCAGGCGTTCGGCGGCTCAGAGGACTGCGGTGAAGGTGACCGTGCCGCTGACGCTGGTCAAGCCCTCAGGGGTGAGGCAGGCGGTGAGGTCGGTGGCGGGCAGGACCTTGGTCTGGACGACGGTCGCGCCTGCGAACAGTCCGTCGACCACGGTGCCGGTCAGGACGAGCACCGTGGTGCCGCCGGGCTTGAGGTTGACCTCGAAGCCACCTCGGACGGTGCTGCTCTGCCCGGTGTTCCAGTGGTAGGCCGAGGTGTGGGTGGTGGAGCCGGCCAGGCAGCTGAACGTGCCGCTGACCAGTGAGGTGAAGGTCGCTCCGGTGATCTCGGGATGGCTGGGGGACACGCAGCCGCCCAGCGTGCCGGTGGCGGTGAAGTCGATGTGCCTGGGCAGCAGCGTCATGCCGGGGGAGTAGGTGCCGACCTGGGTGCCCAGTGCGCAGTTGACGTCCACCGCGGACGCCGAAGCGGGTACGTGGAACAGCCCTGCGGCGCCGAGCAGCCCGCCGACCACGGCGACGATCGATGAACGCAGACGCATGAGGATTCCCGTTCTCCGAAAATGGTGATGAGCGAATCCAGTTTTGCGATTCGCTCATCCGCTCTCAATCGGCTGAACGGCTTGTGCTGGAACGCTGTCCGCAGGCGGGTCAGGCGAGCTGGGTGATGGTGATGTTCGCGGGGCCGCTGGTGCCGGTGACGCCTTCGGGGGTGAAGCACTGGGCCGGTGTGGTGTTGAGCAGCGCCGCGGTCATCACGACGGTGGCCCCGGTGAACCTGCCCGCGGTCACCGTGCCCTGGTAGACCACGACGACCTCGTTCGCGGGACGCAGCACCACGAGCCCGACTGCGGCCACGGTGGTGGTCTCGCCGGTGTTCCAGGTGATGGTCACGGTGATGGAAACACCGCCGCCGAAGCAGGACACCAGGCCGTTGGCCACGATCGCGTACCCGCCGGAGGTGATGGTGGGGGACCCGGTGGAGACGCAGGAACCGTAGTCGGCGCTGGAGTTGATGGCGACGACCCCGGGTTGCGCGGTGACCCCCGGCTGGTACGTGTTGGCGCCGCTGCCCGTGCAGGACAGCAGCTCGGTCGCTGCCTGGGCCGTGGACGCTGTGGCGACGAGTCCGGCTGCCATCACGACCGCGACCACGGCGCCCGTCAGGGACCGCCGCACCATTGACAACAGACCTGCTGTTTCCATCGGAGTCCTCCTCACGTCCGGGACCTGGCCCGATCACACTGTAATCCCGCAATAGGGCGCCAAATGAGCGAAAAACCGCTGGCTCTCCTCGCTGCAGGCGTGAGCGGTGGTGCCCTTTTGCGTGTTGCGTGAAATACACCCGTTCGGCGGATATCCGCATACGTCGCGGGCTCGTTGAAGGAGGGCGAATTCCGCGACGTGAGGACATGACGGATGAGAAGGCTTGGAGCCGGGGTGGCCGCCGCTGTGCTGGTGGTGGCCGGCGGTGTGCCGGCGAGTGCGGTGGACGGCACGCTGCCCGGTGGGATCGGCATCGCGGTGGACATCGAGACGCCGCTGCCCGACACGGTGATCCCCAAGGGCACCACCACGGTGGTCGGCACGGCGTCGATCGGCACCAGGACCGCGACGCCGAGGACGTCACTGGTCTACGTGCTGGACAGCTCCGGCAGCCTCAGCCAGGCCGGGTGGGACGCGGAGAAGCAGGCCGTCGCGCAGTTCCACCGGGAGGTGGCGCAGCAGCCGTACCTGGGCGTCGGCACCGTCGGCCTCGCCGCGTTCTCCACCACCGGCCGGGTCTTCTGGACCGGGCAGGCCGCCGGTCCGCAGTTCCAGAACGCGCTGGCGGCCCTGCAGTGGCAGGACGGCAGCACCAACTTCACCGCCGGTCTGAGGGCGGGCACCGAGGCCGCGAACGCGACGACGGAGCCCCGATCTCTCATGATCTTCCTGTCCGACGGCCGCGACAACCACGCCCTGGAGAACTTCGAGGGCGCGCTGTCCCAGGTGCCGGAGCGGGTGGACATCCACACCGTGGCGTTCGGTCCGGACGCCGAGTGCGGCAACGGCCCGCGCAGCCTCAAACGGATGGCGGACGCCACCGGTGGCACGTGCGTCAAAGCTTCCGAGGTGGGGGACCTGCCGGCCGTGCTGGGGACGTTGTTCCCCTCCGAGCTGCAGCGCCTGACGCTGACCGTGGACGGCGGGCCGGAGCTGCCGATCACCGACATCACCCCGGCGCTGCCCCAGCCCGGTCCGCGCCAGGTCCGCTACACCGTCGAGACCCCGCCGCTGGACGTGGGCAACCACCCGTTGTGCGTCACCGCCCACGGCACCGACCACGCGGGACGGGGGAAGGTCACCGACTGCACCAACGTGATCATCCGCGAACCCGCGCCCGGCACCACCACGGCGGTCCCGACCACCAGCGCCACCCCGACCAGTCCCGGCAGCCCGCCGCCGACGGCGGCACTGCCCGGCAACCGGCAGGTCAGCGTCATCCCGCGCGGGGGCGTGGACACGGGCGACGGCACGGCGGCACCGTGACCGCCCGCAAGCGCGCGCTCATCGCCGCCACTGCGGCCGCACTCCTGATCGCCGGCCTGCTCGCCGCCGGTCTGCTCCTGCCCTCCGGCGACGACGGTCCGGCCGCGCAACCAGCCGCGCAACCGGCTGCGGCGCAACCACCGACGACGTCCGCCGCGGCACCGGTCGAGGTGCGCATCCCCGCCCTCGGCGCCCGCTCCACCCTGATCCCGCTGGGGCTCAACCCCGACGGCACCGCCGAGGTCCCACCGCTGGACCAACCCCTCCAGGCAGGTTGGTACAAACACGGCCCCGCACCCGGCGACACCGGCCCCGCCGTTCTGCTCGGCCACGTCGACGGCCGCGGTCAGCCCGGCATCTTCCACGACCTCGCCAAGCTGAAGTCCGGTGATCGCGTCGAGGTCGTCCGCCACGACACCAGCACCGCGACCTTCGCCATCAGCCGGGTCGACCGCGTCCCCAAGGACCGCTTCCCCACCGACACCGTCTACGGCGAGACCACCACCCCGCAGCTGCGCCTGATCACCTGCGGTGGCGCCTTCGACTCGGCCACCGGCGACTACGGGGACAACGTCATCGCCTACGCCGACCTCGTGTGACCGCCGCCCGGTTCATCCGGCGGCGAGCTCGGTCAGCGGGTCGGTGTGCACCGGCGTCCACCCCAGCTCGCGCCGCGCCTTGGCCGGGGTGAGCTCCTGGTCGAGCGCGAACGCGTCGGCGATCGGGCCCATCTGCTCGCGGGCCTGCTCGATGCCGAGGGAGGCGGTCTTCCCCTCGATCCCGGCGCCGCGGGCGCAGGCCTCGGCGACCTCCTTGGCGGTCGGGTTGGTTCCGCTCACGCCGAGGTACGCCGAGCCCGCCGGAGCCGACAGCGCCGCCACGTAGAGCCGGGCGAGGTCCTCGACGTGGACGAGGGCCCAGTGGTTGCCGCCGTCGCCGATGTACGGGATCGCGCCGTTCTCCTTGCCCGGCTGGACGAAGAAGATGTCGATCAGGCGGTTGTCGCCGCCGTGGAGCAGGCCGGGGCGCACGACGACCGGCCGTCCGCCGTCAGCGGCCCTGGCCAGCACCGCGTCTTCGACGGCCTTGCGCCAGGCCACGATCGACGGGGGGTTCCACGGCGCGCTCTCGTCCTGCACGCCGTGGGTGTCGCCGTGGACCCAGCTGCCGCCGGTGTGCACGTAGGTGCCGCCGCCGACGCCGTCCTGCATCGCGGTGGCGGCCGCCAGGTCCTCCTCTCCGCTGGTGGCCTGGGCGAGGTGGACCACGGCTTCCGCCCGCGCCGCGGCGCGGGTGAGCACGCCGAGGTCGGTCAGGGCTCCTCGGACCGCGCTCGCACCGGCCGCGGCCACGGTCGCCTCGGCGCGGTCGCTGCGGGCGAGCGCCTCGACGACGTGCCCGGCGCGCACCAGCTCGCCGATCGTCGCGCGGCCGATGTAACCCGACCCACCGGTGACGAAGACCCTCATGACTGTTCCTTCCTCCGCGTTCTGCTGCTCCTCCACGGTGGCCCCGGCACCCGGGATGCGTCCAAGACCCGTTCCGCGCGCTGTGATGCCGCGTCGGCATCACCGGCCTGCGATGATGGGGCGATCGGACCGGAGGTGGTGAGCGACGTGGACTTCGACCTGCGCAGGTTGCGGTATTTCGTCGCCGTGGCAGAAGAGCTGCACTTCGGGCGGGCCGCCGCGCGGCTGCACATCGCCCAGCCCGCGCTGTCGCGCCAGATCCGCGCCCTCGAGGACGAGCTGAGGACGGCGCTGTTCGTCCGCGACCGCCGGAGCACGGTCCTCACCGCGGCGGGCGAACAGCTCCTCGCCGACGCCCGCGACCTGCTGGCAGCGGCCGAAGCCGCGCACCGCCGCGTCACGGCAGCGGCCGGGGCGAAGCCGGTGCTCACCATCGGTTTCATGCCGGGCATCGTGGTCACCCCGGCGGTGCGGGCGCTGGCCCGCCACCGGCCGGAGGTCAGCGTCCGGCTGCTGCGCACGAGCTGGCACGACCAGGTGGAGGTCGTCCACGACGGCCGCGTGGACGTCAGCATCGTCCGGTTGCCGGTCGACCAGCGCGGGCTCACCGTGCGGCCGCTGTTCACCGAACCCCGCGTCGTGATGGTGCCCGCCGGTCACCGGCTGGCAGGGAAGGAGTCCGTGTCGGTCACCGAACTCGCCGACGAGCACCTGCTGCAGGACCCCGCCGCCGTCCCGGAGTGGCGGGACATCGCCCTGGAACTGCGCAAGCGGGACCGCCCGGAGGTGCCGCGCGTGGACAGCGTCGAGGAGAAGCTGGAACTGGTCGCCGCCGGAGCGGGGATCTGCGTCATCCCCCGGTCGGCGGCGTTGTTCTACACCCGCCAGGACGTCATCGGCATCCCGGTCGAGGACATCGCGCCGAACCAGGTGTGCCTGGCCTGGCTCGCGACCCGCCGGTCACCCCTCGTCGACACCTTCGCCGACGCCGCGGTGAGCCTGGCGCCCTGATCCCGGCGAGCGCGACGGCCGAGACGCCGTGCAGCGCGGGGAAGCCGGTCGGGACACCGGTGCCCTGCCCGCTGATGGCCTCCTGGGTGCCGGAGCCGCACCCTTGCGCGAGCGTCCTGCCGGCACAGGTGACATGTGGCGCGCGATGATCCCGATGATGAACATGACGACACCGAGGACCCAGTACACCGTGCCCGAGAGCAGGCCGACGACGAGGAACGCGAGGCCCGACGCCAGGAACACGGCCAGGTGCTTGATCGGTGCTCCGGGCGTCAGGCTGAGCGCGATGATCCGTTCCGAGTTCCAGGGGTTGCCGTGATCGAGCGGTGCCCTGCGGCCGGGCGACGACGTCTTCGTGTTCGTGTCCATTGCGGTGAGCTCTTCCTCCGGAGGTGTGGTCGAGATGTGCGTGCTCATCTGCTTCCACCATGCGTGCGGGGGCGGGGAAAAGCAGGAGCGCCCGTCGGTCGAGTGGGGCGAGATCAGTTTGCCGACGCCCGGCAACGCCCATATGGTCGCGCTGGAGGCCGGCGCACATCGGGGGTCCCGATGTGCGCGAGCTCGCCGATCGGCTTCAGCTGCGCCACAACAGCGTTGTCGAGCCGGTCGGCACGGCGCGAGGTCAGGACCTCGTCGCGCGGGCCGCGTGACGGGCGGGGCCGGGTTCGAGACGGGTCGGGGGTTCCGATGACGCGGCAAGCGATCAGCATCCGCCGGGAGTGTGGCGAGGTGCCTCGATGACCCCCAAGGGCCGGCGCGGGAGCCGGAAGGCGGACCCGGACGAGCTCGGTGACGCCTGGCTGGCCGCGGTCGCCAGGGACGTGAGTGCCGCGGCGGGTGACGTGCCGGTCGAGCTGCTGGGCGACTTCCTGCCGTTGCTCGCCGACGCCGCCGCGAACGGGCGCCGGCCGCGGCGTTCGGAGCTGGAGGCGGTCGAGGCGCTCGGGCGCCGTGCCGCGGAGCTGGGGGTGTCGGCCGGTACCGCGGTGCAGCTGTACCTGTCGGCGTCCTGGCGGCTGTGGCGGGAACTCCCGGTGGTGGCCCGTTCCACCGACAGCGAGGTCGTGCGTGCCGCCGCCGAGGCGGTGATGCACGCGGTCGCCGACGCGGTGGCGATCCTCGCGGACGGGTACAACTCCGCGCGGCGCCAGATGGTCAGGCGCGAGGAGGCGTTGCGGCGGGAGCTGGTCGACGACCTGCTGCGCGGTGATGCCGACGTCGGTGGCGTCGTGGAGCGCGCGGAACCCTTCGGCCTGGACCTGACCCGGCCGCACCAGGTCGCGCTGGCCGCACCGCGGCGGCGGCTGCCGGACGCCGACGCGGCGACGAGCTCGCTGGAACGCCTCGTGCTGGACCTCCTCGGCGACCGCGACGTCCTCGTCGCGGCGAAGGACGGACTGGTGGTCGTGCTCGCACCGGGGGAGTCCGAAGCGCTGGACCTGGGCTCGCTGATGCTCGCCGAACTCGACCGGTTGCCGCGGGGCAGGCCGTGGCGGGTGGCCGTGGGCCGGGCGTACCCGGGGTCCTACGGCATCGCGCGTTCCTACGAGGAGGCGCGCGAAGCGCTGACGATGGCGGCGCGGCTGCACCTGGACACCCCGGTGATCCGGGCCGAGCAGCTGCTCGTCTACCGCGTGCTGGTGCGTGACCAGCCGGCGATCGTCGACCTGGTGAACGCCGTCCTGGGTCCGCTCCGGAAGGCCCGTGGCGGTGCGGAGCCCTTGCTGGCCACCCTGGAGACCTACTTCGCCACCGGGGACGTGGCGACCGAGACCGCTCGGCGGCTGCACCTGTCCGTGCGCGCGGTCACCTACCGGCTCGGCCGGATCAAGGCGCTGACCGGCTACGACCCCACCGACCCCGGCCACCGGTTCACCCTGCACACCAGCGTGCTGGGCGCGAGGCTGCTCGGCTGGCCGGGAGACGAGACCACCGACGGGGCCTGATCAGGTTGCCGACGGTCGGCAACCTGATCACGGACGAGTTGACCGGCCGGACGCGCTGCCGAACCCGGGGTGCGCGGGGCAGAGTTGATGTCAACCGGCCGAAGTCCTCGACGAAGGAGGTTGACGTGCGTCGTGCCATGCACAGCGTGTCGATCGTGCAGACCGCGCAACACAACCGGCTCACCGGCCACCTGCCCGCGTTGAAGGACCGGCTGGAGCGGGAAAGGGCGTTCCGGCGCGAGCAGCTCGCGGAGCTCGACGCACCGGCCCCCCTGCCCGGCGACCACGCCCTGCGCGAGGTGACCGAACAGATCACCGCCGCTGCCAGGATCGCGCTCACCGACATCGAGATCGCCCTCCTGCGCATCGACATCGGTTCCTACGGCCGCTGCCAGACCTGCCACGCGGACATCCCGTTCCGTCTGCTGGAGGCGATTCCGCAGCTGCGGCTCTGCCCGGCCTGCCGGCACGACGACACGGGCGAGCAGTCCCGTCGTGGTCGGCCGGTCAGGCGGCACCGAGCACGTTCCTCCTGGGCTCGTGGCACCACCCGGCCGAACTCATCGGTCTGCCTGACGTCCAGCGGAACCAGGTGACCGGATGACCTCCGCCGAACCGGCTCCTGTTGCACCAGAAGGGAGTGAGCGATGAACTCCGACCACTTGGGACAGCACCTCGGTCACCTCCGGCAGCGGCCGGTCGTGGTCGGCTACAACGGCAAACGGCACGCCCGCGTGGCGCTGGCGTGGGCGGCCGAGGAAGCCGCCCGGCGGCGGGTGCCGCTGGTGGTGATGAACGCCGCGAACTACCCGGGGATGACGCTCGGGCCTGCTCCCGGTCTTCTCGACCCGTCACCCCGCGGGCTGGAAGCCGACGAGGAGGTGACCGCCGCGGGTGTGGCCGAGGCGCGGGCCCTCCAGCCCCGCCTGCACGTGTCGGGCGTGACCCTGGCGACCGCGCCGGCCGACGCGTTGGCCGACGCCGCCGCGAGCGCCGGGCTGCTGGTCGTCGGCAGCCGCGGGTTCGGCCGGGCCCTGTCGGTGCTCCTCGGGTCGGTGGCCTTCTCGGTCGCGGCCCGCGCCCGCTGCCCCGTCGTCGTGGTCAGGTCCGACGGCCGCCCCCGGCCCGCCGGTGCCACACCCGAGGTGGTGGCCGGGTTCGACGGTTCGCCGGAAGCCGCCGCGGCACTGCGCTTCGCCGCGGACCACGCCGCCGCGACGTCGAGCGGGCTGCTGATCGTCACCGCCACGGGCGGGGACGTGTCCGCGGGCGACGGCTCCGACCGGCGGCTCCTCGCCGCGCGGAACATCGCGGAGGAGGGGCGCGAAGCGGTCGGCCGGGCACATCCGCACCTCGACGTCGTCACCGCCGTCGAAGACGGTCCCGCCGAGCGCGTGCTGGTGACCGCTTCTGCGGCGGCGCGGCTGGTCGTCATCGGTACCCGTGGGCGCGGCGCGTGGCGCGGGATGCTGCTCGGTTCGGTCAGCCAGCAGGTCGTCGACGGCGCTCGCTGCCCGGTCGCGGTGATCGGCGCCGACCCGCCGGTGGTCGACCTCGTCGAGGTGTGGGGCCGCGACTCGTTCCCGGCCAGCGACCCACCGGCGAACTGGTAGGGCCGCGGACTCAGCCCTGTGCGGCGCCGAGCAGCCTGGCGCGGACCTCCGCGATGTCGGCGCGGTGCCCGACGATGAGGAGCTGGTCGCCGGAGCGCGTCAGCTCGTGACCCTCCGGTTTCATGACGGTCTGCTCGCCCCGCACGATGGCGACCAGCGTCGCCGAGGCGTGGCCGTCCAGCCCCAGCTCGCTGACCGACAGGGACCGGGCCTCCGGCTCCACGGTCAGCCAGTCGATCGCCACCGCGCCGAACACGGCGGGTGCGTCGTGGTTGCCACCGGCCGGTTCGAAGTAGACACCGGCGAGCACGGCACCGAGCGTCCGCGCCTGGAGCTCGTCGAGCTGCACGGCACTGCTGGCCGCCTCCGCGTCCTCTTCGAACGTGTAGAGGTGACGCGTGCCGTTGTTCTGCACGACGACAGCGACTCGGCCACCGCTCGTGCAGCCGATCTCGAACAGCTTGCCCAGCCCTGGCAAGTCACGCCTGCGCACCGGGACGTCCATGACTCGACATTGGCACAGGCTCTGGTACCGGGCAACACGCGCTCACAGCGGATGCGCACCCGTCTGGGACCCAGTACGGTCGGGAGCGTCCGCCGCCTGCGGAAGGAGTTGCCGTGACCGTGCGAAGCGGAGGCGCGGCACCACCTGACGACGGCGAGACCCGTGCCGAGCCGGCTGCCGACTGGCAGGGGTGGACGGCCTGCGCCGCCGCGGCCGCGGGGTTCGTGCTGTGCCTGCTCGGCTGGCTGGCCGGAGGCGGCGGGTTCTCCGCCCCCTGGGCCCCGAGCCTGAATCTGCGGCTGAGCTTCACCTTCGACGGTCTCAGCGCCCTGTACGGGTTGCTGGCCACCGGTGTCGGCGCCCTCGTCTTCGCTTACGGCACGCGCTACCTGACCCTGCACCTGGAGCACCAACGCCGATCGGTGGTGGAGCGGTGGCGGTTCTGGCCGTGGATGCTGCTGTTCGCCGTGTCCATGGTGGGCCTGGCGACCGCTCAGGACCTCGTGCTGGTGTTCGTGTTCTTCGACCTGACGGCGGTGTGCTCGTACTTCCTCATCGGGTTCGACCGGGCTGATCGCGAAGCGCGGACCTCGGCGTTGATGGCGTTGCTCGTCACCGTGATCGCGGCCGTGGCGATGCTCGTGGCCGCGGTGCTGCTCTACGCGCGGCACGGCACGTTCTCCATCCCGGAGTTGCTGGCGCACAACGACTCCTCGACGACCACCGCCGTCGCGGGCGCGTTGCTGGCGGTGGCAGCGCTGGCCAAGAGCGCCCAGGTCCCGCTGCACTTCTGGCTGCCCAGGGCGATGGCGGCGCCCACCCCGGTGTCGGCCTACCTGCACTCGGCGGCGATGGTCGCGGCCGGTGTGCTGGTGATCGGCCGGGTGCACCCGCTGCTGGCCCGCACCGAGGCCGTGCTGACCGGCCTGCTGGTCGTCGGGGCGACGTCGGTGGTCGTGGGAGGGGTGCTGGCACTGCGGCGTGACCGGCTCAAGCAGGTGCTCGCGTACTCCACGATCTCGCAGTACGGCTACGTGGTCATGATGTACGGCATCGGGGGAGCCGCGGGCAACGGCGCCGCGGCGTTCTACGTGCTGGCGCACGGCGTGGCCAAGAGCGCTCTGTTCATGACCGCGGGCGCGGTCACCACGGCCACCGGCGAGGACCGGCTGTCCAGGCTGGGCGGCCTCGGCCGCCGCATGCCCGTGCTCGCCGTCGCGGCCGGAGCCGCGTCGGCAACGCTGGCCGCGCTGCCGCTGACAGTCGGGTTCTTCAAGGACGAGCTGTTCTTCACCGCGGCGTTGGAGCACGGACCGATGACCGCCGCGCTGGCCGTTCTCGCCGCGGTGCTGACGTTCGCCTACATCGGCCGGTTCTGGACGGCGCTGTTCCTCGGGCCCCGGCGCGGCGAGGTGGTCACCTCCTCCGGACTGCTCGTCACCCCCGTCGCGATCTTGGCCGTGATCGCGGTGATCGGTGGCGTGGTGGTGGAACCGTTCGCGCGGCTGGCGGAGGACGCGGCAGGGGTCTCTGCCGGAGAACAGGTCGCCCTGTCCCCGGCCTACCACCTCGACGCGCGCCCGGAGAACCTGATGGCGCTCGCCGCGTGGGGGTTGGGCGGGCTGCTGCTGGCCCTGCCGCGGGTCACGGGCCGGGTGTCGCTGGCCGTGGCTGCGGCGGGGGAGCGGTGGGGACCGAGACGGGCCTACGAGGCGGCGCTGCACGGGCTGGACCGGCTGTCGTCCGTGCTGCACGACCGCGAGGTGCGGGACCTGCGCACCAGCATCGCCGCGGTGCTCGTTCCGGCCGGTGTGCTGATCGGACTGGCGTTCGCGGCCACCCCCACCGCGGGCGCGTACGTCGTCGGCCCGGTCGCGGGGGTCGACTGGGTGATCTTGCCGCTGCTCGGGCTGGTCGTCGTCACGACCGCGGTCATCGCCAGGTCCCGTTCCCGGATCGCCGTGGCGCTGGCCCTGTCCGTGGTCGGCTTCGCACTGGCGGCGCAGTACGCGTTGCTCGGCGCCCCGGACGTCGCGCTGGTCGCCGTCGTGGTCGAGACCATGCTGACCCTGGTCTTCGTCGCGGCACTGGCCAGGATGCCCGACGCCCACCCGGTGCGGGACCCGGCCGTCCCGCTGCGCAGGCGACGCCGGCGCGACGCACTCGCGGGTGCCGTCGCAGGGCTCGCCGTCTTCGTGTCGGTGTGGGGCTTCCTGTCCCAGCCGGCGCCGGACAGCGTGTCCGCGGAGCACATCCGGCTCACACCGGACGCGCACGGCGGCGACGTCGTCACGGTGATCGTGGCCGACTTCCGCGGCTTGGACACCCTGGTGGAGATCACGGTCCTGCTCGCGGCGGTGGTCGGCGTGGCCACCCTGATCCGGCGCGGGCGGCTGTGGTGAGCCCCGGTGACGACGACGACACCCCGGACTCCGTGGTCCGGGTGGTCGCCCGGCGGCTGCCCGGCCCCAGCGTCGTGGTCGCGGCCGCGCTGATCGTCAAGGGCTACGCCGAGGTGGGTGACGGCTTCGCCGCCGGGGTGATCGTGGCGCTCGCGATCTCGCTGGTCTACGTGGCCCTCGGGGCCGAGGCGGCGGAGTCCGCGCTGCCGTTGCTGCGCCACGCGCCGAAGCTCGCCGTGGGTGGTCTGCTCCTCGCTCTCGCCAGCGGGTTCTTCCCCCTCGCGCTCGGCCGGCCGCCGGTGTCGCACCGCCCCGGCCCAGGAGAACACGTCGTCAAGATCGGCGCACTGGAGCTGTTCACCCCGCTGCTGTTCGACATCGGGGTGTTCCTGCTGGTCGTCGGTGTGCTGACGATCCTGGTGCACCACCTGGCCCGGCCGAGAGGGGAGCGCACGCGGTGATCCTCGCCTTCGCCCTCACCGCCGCCGTCCTGTTCGGTTCCGGCGCCTACCTGCTGCTCAAACGGGACCTCATCCGCATGGTGGCGGGCATCATGCTGATCTCGCAGTGCGCCGTCGTCACGCTGCTCGCGTCGAGCCTGAGCCGAGGTCAGGCGGCGATCGCGGTGCGGCCCGGTGACCTGGTGAGCGATCCGCTGCCCCAGGCGCTCGCGCTGACCGCCCTGGTCATCGGCCTGGCAACGGTGGCGATGCTGTTCGCCCTGGTGCACCGGGCCATCGTGGTCTTCCGGACCACCGAGCAGGACGAACTGGCCGCGACCGAGTCCGAGCACGACGCCGGGCTGGAAGCGGAACGGCGGGCCGAACGCGAGGAGGTCGAGAACGGACCCGACGAGGAGTGGGAGCCGCACACCGAGGACGGGCTGGTCCGCTGATGCTGATGTCGGTCGCGCTCCTCGTGCCGTGGGTGTCGGGTGTCCTGCTCGTCGCGTTCGACGGGCGCCGGCGCGTGGTGACCTGGCTTGCCGTCGTGTCGCTCCTGGTGACGCTCGCCGTGCTGGGCGTCCTCGCCGTCGAGGTGTTCACCGGGGGCGGCAGCGAGGTCGTCACCGGTGGCTGGGCGCCCGGCGTCGGCATCGTGCTGCGCGCGGACGCACTGGGCGTCGCGTTCGCGTGGCTCTCGGTGCTCGTGCTGCTGGCCGGCGCGGCGCACGAGGCGATCGGCCGGGTGCGGTCACGGACCTTCCCCGGTCTGGTCGTGCTGCTCGCCGCCGGGCTGACCGGTCTGTTCGTCACGGCCGACGTGTTCACCTTCTACGTCTTCTTCGAACTGGCCATGACCGCGTCGTACGCGCTCAGCGCCTACGGGGGCAAACGGCGCCAGCTGCGGGCCGCGCTGGTGTTCACCGCGGTGAACCTCCTGGGCTCGTTCATCTTCCTGCTGTCCGTGGCCGGTGCGTACCGGGTGACCGGAACCCTCGCGATGGACCAGGTCGCCCAGCGCATGCTGACTGTGAACCCCAACGCCGCGATCCTCATCGCGGCCGGGTTCTTCATCGCGTTCAGCGTGAAGCTGGGCCTGTTCCCGTTCCACTTCTGGCTGCCGACCGTCTACGCCGGCTCCCGGCCGGCCGTCGCGGCCATCCTCAGCGGTGCGGTGGCGAACATCGGCGCCTACGGCCTCCTGCGCTTCGGCGCCGGGATCTTCCCGGAACAGCTGCGGCTGACGGGAGTGGCGCTCGCCGTCCTGGGTGCCGTGTCGATCGTCTACGGCGGGGTGCTGGCCATCGGTCGCGGCGACACCGCCGAGATGCTGGCCTACTCCGCGATCGGACAGGTGGGGTACGTGCTCGTCGCCCTGGGGGTGGGCGGACCGGTCGGGCTGACCGCCGCGGTGCTCTACAGCGTGGTCAACTCGCTGAACAAGGCGTTGCTGTTCCTGGCCTCCGGGACGCGCGGGCCGCTGGTCGCTGCCGCGTTCGCGATCGGGGCCCTCAGCGTGGCGGGGGTGCCGCCCACAGCGGGGTTCGTCGGCAAGCTCGAACTGTTCCGCACCGGGGTCGTGGCCGGCAGCGTCGCGCTCGTCGTGCTCCTCGTGGCCGGCAGCGTGCTCTCGCTGGTGTACCTGTTCCAGGTCTACCAACGCCGCTTCTGGCGCGAAGGCCCGCCGCTGGCCGGTGCGCGCAGCCCGTTGCCGCAGCGGCTGATCACCGCCGTGCTGGCCCTGCTCGTGCTGGCCACCGGCCTGTGGCCGGAACCGCTGCTCGCGCTCAGCGGTCAGGCGGTCGACGCCCTGCTGGCCGGTGCCCCGGGATGACGAGGGAGGTAGGGATGCTCGCACTGCTGGTCCGTGTCGTCGTGCTCACCACGATCTACCTGCTGGTGCTGACGAGCCTGCATCCGGGGGACGTCGCCACCGGCCTGGTGCTCTCGACCCTGGTGGTGGTGGCAGCCGCCAGGGTGAGCTCGTCGCAGTCGGCGCCGAGCTCGTCGTTGCCGCGCAGGCTGGCCGGTGTGCCGGCGCTGATCGGAGGGACGGTCGTGGACCTGGCGAAGGGCACGTGGGACACCGTGCGGTGCCTCGTCGGGCGAGGTCTGCCGCACGGTGGCCTCGTCGAGGTGCCGATACCGCCCAGCGGGCCGTCCGCGGCGGCGGCCTGGGGGATCAGGGTCGGGTTCGTGCCGGACACCGTCGTCGTCGAGATCGACGAGCGGAAGGGGACGATGTTGTTGCACGTGCTCGACGCGCGTGATCCCGATGCCGTGATCGCCGCGCAGACCGACTCCTACGAGCGGCGCCAGCGCCGCGTGTTCCCCTGACCGCCCATGCCTGCCTTCGTCATCGTCCCCGCCCTCATCTGGGTGACACTGCTGCTGGTCGCCGGCGGCCTGGTGCTGGCCCGCGCCCGTGACGTGCTCCAGCGGATCGTCGCACTCGACCTCCTGGCGGTGGTCGTCATCGCGTTGCTGGCCCTGCTGAGCTTCGTGAGGGACCAGCCGTACTACCTCGACGCCGCGGTGGCGCTCGCCCTGATGTCCTTCGTCGCCACCGTGGCCACGGCTCGGTACCTCGACAGGGGAGGGCCGTTCGGATGATCTCGGTCGTGCTCGACGTGGTCGGCGGTGTGCTGTTGCTGCTCGGTCTGGTGCTGCTCACGATCAGCCTCGTCGGCGTCCTGCGGCTGCCCGGCACCTACGGCCAGCTGCACGCCCAGGGGTTGGCCACCGGTCCCGGTGTGATCGCGATCCTCGCGTCCTCGGTCGCGACCGAGGACGCCGCGACGATCACCTTCGCCGTGCTCGCGATCGTGTTCATCGCGCTGACCTCGCCCGTGTCCAGCCACGCGATTGCCCGCGCGGCCCACCGCCGTGGTCAGCGGCGGGGCGAGGAGGGCGAGCAGGGGGACTAGGGCCTGCGTCGAGGTAGGTCAGAGCCGTTCGTTGATCGCAGGTCTCGAGGTCGAAGGCCTTGCTCGTCGTCTTCGGCGTTCCGCGGGACGTCACCGTGATCGACACGCGTGGTCGCCCGTGGACCGGCTGAAGTCCGCCATCTGCGCGTGTAGGGTCCGTGTAGGTCATTTCCGTGTAATCCAGGGATTCATCTCCCGGAAGAAACGGAAATTGCGCGATGTTACTCAGAATCAGCAGCGCGGTCGCCGGCGTCACCGCCACCGTCGCCGCGCTGGTGCTCGTGCCCACCACCGCCCAGGCCGCCGCTCCCGCACTCGAGCTGCCGTTCATCTGCGGCACCTCGTGGGTGGGCAACTCCGGTGCCAGCAGCGCGCACCGCAACAACGAGATCGACTGGAACATGTCCGGCACCTCGGGCAACGAGGACCTCGGTGAGCCCGTGCTCGCCGCGGCGGCGGGCACCGTGAGCGCGGAGGGTGGCGAGACCTCCGCCTACGGCAACTACCTGGAGATCGACCACGGCGGCGGCTATTCGACGCTGTACGCGCACCTCGACAAGAAGTCGGTGCACGACGGCGACACCGTGCGGCAGGGCCAGGTGATCGGCACGGTCGGCAACACCGACGGCAACACCTCGGGCCTGTCCGCCCACCTGCACTTCGAGTTCCGCAACCGGGGAAGCGGCCAGAGCTATCCCGACTACATCCGGCCGGCCTCGTTCCACGGCGACCCGTTCGACTACGCCGGCGGCACCGAGACGTACGTCAGCCAGAACTGCGGCACGGTCAACCGCGCGGCCAAGAGCGTCAACGGCGACAGGTACGACGACGCGGTCGGCATCGACCCCTCCGGCAACGCGTGGCTCTACAAGGGCAGGGCGGGCGGGGGCTTCGACGCCGCTGTCCAGATCGGTACCGGCTGGAACGACTTCTCGCGCATCGCCGTGAACGACTCCAACGCCGACGGCTGGGCCGACCTGTTCGCAATCCGCGACGGCTCGCTGCACTACTGGAACAACCGGGGCGACGGCACGTTCGCCGTGGCCCGCGTGATCGGCCCCGGCTGGAACGCCTACGAGTACGTGTCCTTCGTGGACATCAACGGGGACAACAAGACCGACGTCCTCGCCCGCGACGGCGGCAAGATGTACGTCTACACCGGACAGGGCAGTGGCGCGTTCTCCGCGCGGTCGCTGCTCGGCGAGGGCTGGTCGGGCTACGCCCGGCACACGGGCGGTGACGCCGACGCGGACGGCGACGGCGACATCTGGGCGACCAACGGCTCGGGCGAGCTCTTCTTCTGGCGCAAGGACTCCGGCGGCTACGCGACGGGCGAGCAGGTCGGCAGCGGCTGGAACGGCTTCCGCCAGGTCGTGTCGATGGACGTCAACGGCGACGCGAAGGCCGACCTCGTGGCCATCCGCACGTCGGACAACACGCTCTGGCAGTGGCTGGGCGGCGGCGCGGGCAGGTTCGGCAGGGCGACGCAGATCGGCCACGGCTGGTCCGGCTTCGACCTGGCGGTGAACTGACGTGCGCATCCTGCCCGGACTCCTGGCCACGGCCGCCGCTCTGACCTGTTTCGCCCTGCCCGCTCAGGCCGCCGGTGACATCGACCTGTGCGTGTCCAACGGCCGCACCGCCGGGTTCACCGGTGAGAAGCTGGTCGTCGCGGTGGCGGTCGGCATGGCGGAGTCCCGGTGCGACCCGCTCGCCCGGTACGTGAACAGCGACAGCCACAGCTCGGTCGACCGCGGCCTCTGGCAGATCAACGACTACTGGCACCCCGAGGTCAGCGACTCCTGCGCCTACAACGCCGCGTGCAACGCGCGGGAGGCATACCGGATCTCCGACCAGGGCACGGACTGGACGCCGTGGTCGACCTACAAGTCCGGCCGCTACAAGGAGTTCGTGGACGACGCCCGCGCGGCCATCGGCTCTCCACCGGCGCCAGTGCTTGCGTCCAAGAGCGTGAACGGCGACAAGTACGACGACGCGCTGGGGGTGGACCCGAACGGCAACGCGTGGATCTACAAGGGCCGTGCCGGCGGCGGGTTCGCGGCCGGCGTGCAACTCGGCGTGGGCTGGGGGAAGTTCACCCGGATCGGCATCGGCGACTCGAACGCCGACGGCTGGGCGGACCTGTGGGCCATCAGCGACGGCACGCTCTACTACTGGAACAACCGCGGCGACGGCACCTTCGCCGCGGCGGCGACCGTCGGCACCGGCTGGGCGTCCATGGAGAACGTCGCGTTCGGCGACGTGAACGGCGACAACCGAACCGACATCCTGGCCCGCGACGGCGGCAAGATGTACCTCTACGTCGGCCGCGGCAACGGCAGGTTCGCCGAGCGCGACCTCGTGGGTGCGGGCTGGGCTTCGCTGTTCCGGCACACCGCCGCGGACGCCGACGGGGACGGTGACGGCGACATCTGGGCGACCGACACCGCCGGTGAGCTGTTCTTCTGGAAGCGCAGCGGCGCCGACTTCGCCACCGCGGTGCAGGTCGGGCAGGGCTGGAACGCGTTCCGGCAGATGACGTCGATGGACGTCAACGGCGACGGCAAAGCCGACCTCGTGGCCATCCGCACGTCGGACAACACGCTCTGGCAGTGGATCGGCACCGGGACCGGCGGGTTCGGCGTCGGCACGCAGATCGGGCACGGCTGGACCGGCTGGGACCTGGCGGCGAACTGACGGCGTGAGGCCGGCACCCCTCGCGGGGGCCGGCCTCACGCCGTGCCCGCGGCACCTGGTCGACAGGGCCGAACCGGCGCAGGCCGGCCAAGATCCGGGCCACCCGTTCGCCGGGAGCGTCCCGGTGCCCGGGGCGACACCCCACCCGCCTACACCGACGCCAGCGCCCGTCGCTGGAACACCACCAGCGCGACACCGAGCACCACCACCGCCATGCCCGCCAGGACCCCGGCCTCGACCAGGACCGACCCCAGCCCCGCCGACGGACGGGACAGGGTGAGCAGCGCGTCCATCGCCCACGAGTGCGGGAACAGGTAGCCGATCGTGCCCAGCACCTCGCCGGCCACCTCGCGCGGCCACAGGCAGCCGCCCAGCATGCCCAGCACGATGCCGACCGGGGGACCGATGGCCGGTGCCTGCTGCGGTGAGCGCACCAAGGCGCCGACCAGCATCGCGGCGCCCGTGGCGATGAGGCAGAACAGTGCGACGACCACGCCCACGCCCAGCGGGTCGCCCCACCGCACGTCGAACAGGAACCGGCTCACCACGATGATCAGCAGGGACTGCGCGAGCGCCACCGCGAACCGGCTCAGCGCCTCGCCCAGCAGCACCTGGCTCCGCCGCACCGGTGCGGCCAGGGAGCGGCGGACCATGCCGATGCGGCGGCTCTCGACCAGTGCGGCGGCGACGGCCATCGAGTTGACGAACGTGAACAGCAGCAGGTTCGCGGGTGCGGTGTAGGCGAAGCCGGTCGGTTTGGCGGGCTCGTCGCCTCCTGTCGAGGCGACGGTGACGGCCACCGACTCCTCCTTCGCCTTGCGCACGTACTGCTCGGCCTGCTCCGATGACGCGCCCGCCGCCCGTGCCGCGCGGGTCGCCTCCAGCACCGCCGCCACCTTGCCGACCGCCACGTCGATCTCGCTGCGCGCGGCCATGCCGCTGCCGCTGGTCTGGGTCATGACCAGTTCGAGCTCGGTGTCGCCCGGTGTCACGACCAGCCCCGCGGCCAGCTCGCCGCGGCGGACGTCGTCGCGGACCTCCTGCGCGGACTCCGCTCGCCGCACCTCCAGCGCCTGGTCGGACTCCAGCTCGGCGACCACGGCCGCCGACACCGGGTCGGAGGTGTCGGCGACCACGGCCACCGGCAGCTTCGCGTCCGCCGCGTCGCCACCCAGGGCCAGACCGACGAACACGATCGTCACGAACGGCATGACGACGATGAAGAACATGCCGACCTTGTCGCGCAGCTGGCGCTTCAGGTTGGCCAGCACCAGCGCGGTGACGGGACGGGGACTCATGCGAACCTGCCCTTGCGGAAGCCGAGCAACGCCACCGTGCCCGCGACGACGCCGATGCCGGTGACCACGGCGATCGGCACGAGCACGGCGGACGGTCCCGCGCCGGTGCCCGCCAGTTCCGACAGGCCCGCCGACACCCACCCGTTGGGCGTGATCAGCGAGATGCCGCGCAGCCACTCGGGCAGGTTGTAGACGGGCACGATGCTGCCGCCCAGGAACGCGAACACGAACGCCACGCCGAGCGTGTAGCCGTCGGCCTGCGCATCGGTCTTCGCGCGGCTGGCCACCAGCATCACGATCGCTGTCGCCGCGAACACGTGCGCCAGCAGCAACCCGAACACCCCGAGTGGGTTGCCCCAGCTCGCGCCGAAGATCAGCACGGACGACAGCCAGGTCGCGCACATGCTGACCAGCGCCAGCCCGAACCCGACCGCGCTCTTGCCCACCAGCGCTGTCCACAGGGGCACCGGGGCGGCGCGCATCCGGTCGAGCGTGCCGTTCTGCCGCTCGCTGAGCAGGCTGCGGGCGGTGGTGCCGACGACGAAGAACGCGAACATCACCGCCATGCCCGCGCCGTAGTGCACAGCCAGGTCGACCCGCCCGCCCGCGACCGGGTCGCCGACCAATGACAGCGCCGGCCCGGCCTTGCCGTTCTCCTCGACGAACAGCTGCACCCGGTCAGCGGGCACGCCCGCCTCCAGCGAGGCGCGCACGGCCAGCGTCCTGGCCTCGACCAGGGCCGAGATCCGGTCGACCATGCTGCGCGCCACCACACCCGCCAGCGGCGACTCGGGTGACTCCAGCACGGCCACCTGCCCGCCGCGGCCCGCGCCGACGCCCTCGCTGAACCCGGCGGGGAACACGAGGGCCGCACCCGACTCGCCGCCGTCGACCGCACGGCGCGCCGCGGCCTCGTCCGGGTACTGGCGGAAGGTCAGCACGCCCTTGAGCTCGTCGGTGTTCAGCGCCTCGCGCTGCACGCTCGCCGGGAACTCACCGCCGTCGAGGTCGACCACGCCGATGGTCGCCTTGAGCGGCGGGTCGTCGTCACCGCCCAGCGCCAACCCGAACATCGTCGCGAGCAGGATCGGCGCGACGAGCGCGATCAACGGCGCCGTGCCGTCCCGCAGCCGCGACCGCAGCTCATGGCCGCCCACGACCAGCAGGGCACGCAAAGTGCTCTTACCCAAGGTTTTCGCCCATCCCTAGCCCGGTCCGCGTCAGTCCCGCAGGGTGCTGCCGGTGAGGTGCAAGAACGCCGCTTCGAGGTCGGGTTCGACGACCTCGACACCGGTCACCGCTCCCGCGTCACCGACGGCGGCCAGCAGCGCGGGCAGCAGGTGCCGCCCGTCGGCGACGAGCAACCGGATCGACGACGACCCGGTGACCACCGCCTCGGACACGCCTTCCACGGCACGCAGCTTCTCGGACGCCGCGGTGACGTCACCGTCCAGCGTCAGCTCCACCCGGTCCGTGCCGCCCAGTTCGGCGACGAGCTCGCGCTTGGTCCCGTCGGCGACCACGCGGCCCCGGTCGATGATCCCGACCCGCGTGCACACCCGCTCCACCTCCTCCATGTAGTGGGAGGTGTAGAGCAGGCTCATGCCCTCGCCGACCAGCGCCTCGACGCGGTCCAGGATCGCGACGCGGCTCTGCGGGTCCACGCCGACCGTCGGCTCGTCGAGGATGAGCAGGCGCGGCCGGTGCAGCAGGGCGACGGCGATGTTGGTGCGCCGCTTCATGCCGCCGGAGTAGGTGTCCACCTTGTCGTCGCCACGACCGGTCAGGCCGACCAGGTCGAGCACCTCGCCGATGCGCGAGGTCAGCTCACGCCGCGGCAGGCCGTGGAGCCTGCCGAAGTAGCGCAGGTTCTCCTTGGCGGTCAGCTCCGGGTACAGCGCGATCTCCTGCGGCACGTACCCGATGAGCCGCTTGGCGGCGATCGGGTCCTCGTCGACGTCGATGCCGCCGACCCGCACCGAACCCTCGTCCGGGCGCAGCAACCCGACGAGCATGGAGATGGTCGTGGTCTTGCCGGCCCCGTTGGGACCGAGCAACCCGTACGCCTCCCCCTCGTCGATGTGGAAGCCGACCCGGTCGACCACCGTCTTGTCGCCGTAGCGCTTGACCAGGCGCTCGCACACCAGCGCAGGCGTCATGTCGTCCTCTCGATCAAGATCCGCACCCGTCGATCCGCTCCGGCTGGGAGGCGCCCACCACGTTGTTGCGGAAGCGCTGGTTGCCGGGGTCGGTGCCGATCTGCAGGTCGAACGGGCTGTTGCCGGTGATGGTGTTCCACTCGAAGGAGTTGTCGGTCGAGTCGGAGCCGCCCCAGTCCGCGGACGAGGCCAGCACCAGCGCGGCGCCCATGACCGACGGACCGGTGGGTTCGTTGCCGTGCAACCGGTTGCCGACGACCGCGACGCGCTGGACGCCGATGGCGGCGATGCCGACGCCGGAGATCGGCGGTCCGGCGAAACCGAGCACGCCGGGCTCGTCGCCACCGGAGGCCAGGGTGTTGCCGGTGATGTCGTTGTCCGCGACTAGCACGTCGGCGACGCCGCCGGGCAGCTCACCCTCGTAGGTCTGGTGCAGCAGCAGGACACCCGCCGCGTTGCCGTGGCAGCGGTTGCGCAGCACCCGCGCGCGACTGGAGTTGTCGACGAACACGCCGAACGCGTTGGCGGTGCTCTCGCTGTCGGCGATCACCGCGTCGGCGGCCGGGCAGAACGCCAGCGCGATACCGCCGTACTGGCTGCCCTCCGCACGGCAGCGCAACACCTCCACCGCGGCCGACTCGCGCACGTACAGGCCCCACACCGCGTTGCCGGCCGACTCGACGTCGACGAGCCGCAAGCCGGTGGCGGTGTGCGCGTAGACGCCCGCCCCGGAGAAGCCCCGCACGGTCAGGCCCTCGACGGTCACACCGGACACGTCGTGCACGGTGATGCCGCTGACCACGTCGGCGGGCGCGTCGTGCAGTGCCGGCACGGCACTGGGCGCGACGGCACCGGGCACGATCACCGTGCGGCCGGCGCCCGCGCCGATGAGCGCCACGTCCGGGCGGCTGATCACCAGGCTGCCCTCGTAGGTCCCCTCCGCCAGGTGCAGCACCGCGCCCGGTGCGCAGCCGTCGAGCGCTTCCTGGACGGAGTCCCCCGGGTGAATGCGGACTTCGGTCGTGACCTCGGTCACGGACATCGCAGCGCTCCTCTCGGCGTGGCGATCAGTATGGCAAGGGCGACGATCAGGTCACCGCGGAAACCCCACCGGGCCATGCCCGCGACGGCCGCGCCGTCGCCGGGCTCCGCGGACCGCTCGGTGAGCCGCGCCAGTGCGGCCGAACCGCTGGCGCCGAACACGGTGTAGGCGCACCGCTCGGTCATCGAGACCCTGGTGGCCGCCTCGACCTCGGGCACGGCGGCGGCCAGCAGCGCGTCCGCCCACTCCGCACCGGGCGGCGGCGCCTCGCCGCACGCCTCGAAGTCGTGCCACGAGAACCCGCGCGGCCGGCCGCCGACCGCCTTCACGAGGCACTCCTTCACCGCCACCGCGGCCGCGGTGGCGAGGCCGGGGTCGGCGTGCAGGTCCCGCTCACCGGGGGAGGCGACGTGCCGGGTGTAGGCGGGCCCGCTGTAGGACATGGCGCGGGTGACCCTGGCGACGTCGACCACGTCCACCCCGAACAGCATCGGCGGCGCGGTCACCCGGTGACCTCGCCGAGGAACCGCAGCAGCTCGGCGGTGTAGACCTCGCCGCGCTCGATCATCGGGATGTGCCCGCAGTCCTCGACGGTGACGAACTCGGTGTTCGCGTGCCGTGGCACCAGTTCGAGCCACGGCTCGATCGGCGTCATGCGGTCGTGGCGGCCCCAGACGTACAGCGACGGGCAGGTGACCTTGTCCATCGCCGGGTCGACCCGGTAGGTCCTGGTGGCGCGGATGCTGCGGGCCATCGCGACCATCGCGGAACCCTGGCGCAGCAGCTGCGCGGTCGACTCCACCTGCTCGTCGGTGAACAGCGGCTCACCGTGGAAGAGGGCGGCCAGCATGCGGTCGCGGAACTGCTCGCCCTGCAACCGCACGTCGCCGCGCCGGTCCATGTTCAGGCCCACGTCGGGGTCGGCGCTCAGGCCGGGCGCACCGCTGACCGCGATGGCCTTCACCCGGTCAGGAAAACGGCCGGCGAGGTCGATGGCGACCAGACCTCCCAGGGAGTTCGCGCAGACCACGACCTCCTCCGCGCCGGCCGCGTCCACGGACTCCATCAGGGCGTCCCCGAGGCGTTCGATGGAACCCGCGATCTTCGCGTCCACGCCGCAGATGGGCTCTTCGGTGCGCAGCACCGGCCACCCGGCGTCGGCGAGGGCGGTGAACGGGTGGTCCCAGATCCAGCCACCCGCGAACAGGGCGGACATGAAGGCCACCAGCGGTCGCCCGCCCGCCGCGGGCCGGTGGTCGGCGGTGAAGACCGTCATCGGGCAGCTCCTGGCATCGTCAGAACAGAGCGTCGGAACGGAGAAGTCAGAACAGGGGGTCGGGGGTCGGGGTGGTGCCGCACGCGCAGGTCCTGCCCGCGCCCGCGTCGACCATCTCCTCGCAGTCGGGGCAGCGCAGGTGGAAGCTCTCCCGCTCCAGCACCCACACGCTGGTGTACGCGCCGGTGCACAGGCCGCCGCGGAAGAACTTCCGCAGGGACCGCTGGTGCGGCCGGGCGTGCACGGCGCGGACCGACTCCGGGCGGTCGAAGGCGCTGATCGTGTACTTGCGGGCGCCGATCTCGAACGTGCTCATGCCGAGGAAGCCCTTGGAGGCGCGCATCGACTTGACCACCTCGGTGCTGAGCAGGTCGACCTCCGCGCCCTCGACGTCGTCGCGGACGTCCAGGTAGGTGAACGTCAGCACCCGCGGGTAGTCGGTTCTGTCCACTGTGGTGCGTGCGCTGATGCCGTACTCCTGCACCTCGTCGTGGCTGAGCAGGAAGCGCGCCGTGTGGCCGAGCGACGAGGCCAGGGCGACCCGGTCGAAGTGGCGCCGCACGCGCACCGCGCCGTCCACGACGGTCAGCACGTCCACGCCGTCCACCCGCGCCGCACCGCCCGTGCCCGGTATCCCGAGGTAGGGGGCGCGGTGCGTGCCGGTCAGGGTCCAGGTGAGCACGGCGGTGCCGCCCGCGTCGGCGGCCGGTGCGAAGTCGAGCACCAGGTCCGGGAACCGGGTCAGCACGGCCTCGACGTGCGCGACGAGGTCCGCGCCCGCCACCGGCTCCGGGGTGTCCGGGTCGGCGAACTCCGCCACCGCGTCGGCGATGGCGGCGGCGTCGCGCTCGCGCCAGGCCGCTGCCCACCGCACGGCGGTCTCGATCAGGTCCATGCGGTCACCGCTTCCAGGTCGTGGTCCTCGGCCAGCCGGGCGGAGGTCAGCGCCACCGCGAACGCGAGGTCGGCGGTGTGGCTCACGGAGACCCGGACGCGGGTGCCCGGCGCCTCCCTGCCGTCCAGCGGGCCGATCAGGCGCACACCCGGCGGGTGACCGTGCAGGCAGGCCGCCGTGCGGCTGCAGAGGGGAGCGGGCAGCGGCAGCACCTCCACCGCACCCAGGTTCTCCGCGGTCACGGGCTCGTCCAGCAGGCGCAGCACGGCGTACTTGGCCGCGAGCCGGCCCGCCCAGTGCTGCAGGGTGCGGCCGGCGCCGGACCGCAGCCGTTCCGGGCGGGTGAACACGACCTCCAGCGGCATCGGCTCGACCAGCTGCCACGGCGCGGTCAGCTCGCCGAAGGCGACCGCGGCGCTGCCCCACCCGGTCATGCCGCGGGCTCCGGGCGGCGCAGCCTGCGCACGGCGGCCGGGTCGGCCATGCTGACGCAGCCGGTGCCGACGCCGCGGAGCAGTCCGGTGAGCACCTTGCTGTCGCCGACCTCGACCAGCGTCTCAGCGTCGGCGAGCACGCGCATGGTCTCCGTCCACCGCACCCGTTCCGTGAACTGAGCGATCAGGGCGTCCACAATGGTCGGCAGGTCCGTGGTGGGTTCGGCGGTCGTGTTCGGGACCACCGGGACGCGCGGCGAGCGCATCGGTGTCGCGCGCACCGCCTCGGCCCAGCCGTCCAGCGCGCCCGCCATCAGCGGCGAGTGGAACGCGTTGCTCACCTTGAGCGCCACCACCTTGCGGGCGCCGGCCGCCGTGGCCAGCGCGACGAGCCGCTCGACGGCGGCGGTCGCGCCGGAGACGACGGTGTGGTCCGGCGCGTTCTCCAGACCGACGACCAGCGGCTCGTCCGGCCCTGCGGCCTCGGCGGCCAGCTCCTCCACCCGGTGCGGCGTCAGCCCCAGCACGGCCGTCATGCCACCGGTGTCCGGCAGGTCGGCCATGAGCCGGGCGCGGACGGCGACCAGGCGCAGCGCCGTGTCGGCGTCGAGCACGCCCGCCGCGCACAGCGCGCTGATCTCACCGACGCTGTGCCCGGCGACGACGTCCGGCTCCACGCCGCGGTCCCGCAGGACCGCGAGCGCGGCGAGGTTGCACGCGGTCACGGCGGGCTGCGCGTGCAGGGTGTCGACGAGCCTGTCCAGCGGCCCGCGGGCGCACAGCTCCGACACCGGTTCGGGCAGCAGCTCGTCGGCGCGCGCGACCACCGCCGCGCCCACCGGGTCGCGGCGCAGCCAGCCGCCCATGCCGATCCGGACCGTTCCCTGGCCGGGGAACACGAAGCCGATCACCTGCGCACCTCCAGTCCTCTGCGCTGCCCTTGCCGACGAGCCGGGTGCCGGTCAGAGCCGCCGCCGCCGGGACGGCACCGCCGCGGCCTTCTCGGTGCCCAGGAAACCCAGCAGCAGCTTGGTGACGATCTCCGGCTGGTCCAGCGGGATCCAGTGGCTGGCGTCCTCGACGCGCTCATAGCGCCACGAGCCCTTGACGAACTTCACCGAGCCCGTCATGCCCTCTTCGAGCAGCGCCTTGTCCCCGGTGGACCAGATGCCGAGGGTGGGCGCGAGCACGGGCGGGAAGTTGCCCTCCACGCGCAGTTCGGACTCGGGGGAGCGGTTGGCGCGGTACCAGTTCAGCGCCGCGGTGAGCGCGCCCGGCTTGGCCAGCTCGCGCGGGTAGCGCTGGTGGTCGCCCTCGCCGCCCATGATCTCCTTGAACAGCCGCCACCCGTTGCGCCGCAACAACTGCTCGCTCACGCCGGGGAACTGGTAGAAGAGCATGTACCAGCTGGCCTTGCGCTGCTCGATCGACGGCGTGCTGAACACACCGGGGTGCCCGACCGACAGCACGGCGAGGTGGTCGACGCGGCGCGGCATCAGGAACGCGTACATCCACGCGATGGCGGCGCCCCAGTCGTGTCCGACGATGTGCGCCTTGGGGATGCCGAGGTGCTGCGTCAGCGCCACGACGTCGTTGACGATCGTGCGCATGTCGTACGCCTCGACCTCCTGCGGCTTGCCCGACTCGCCGAAGCCGCGCAGGTCGGGTGCGATGACCCGGAAGCCCGCCTCGACCAGCGGGTCGATCTGGTGCCGCCACAGGTAGTGCGAGTCGGGGAAGCCGTGCAGCAGCACGACCGGGTCGCCCTCTCCCTTGTCCACGTAGGCGATGTCGATGCCGTTGACGTGTGCCGACCCGGTCAGCAGGGTGTCCTTGACGCTCATGCCCTCTCCCTGAACAGCCTCTCGGCGAAGAACTCGCTGAACCCGAACTCCGGCACGTCCTCTGGCGGGACCATGTTGAGCAGGCCGGTCACCGACGCGGCGAAGTTGTCCGCCATCAGCTCGCGCGCCCGGCGCCGGCGCTCGGCCGCGACGGGACCGAACTCGCAGTGCAGCTTGGCGATGATGTCCGCGCCGAAGTGCAGCCGGTCCATCCGGAACTTCCGCTCGGCCAGGTACCCCTCGAAGGCCGCGGGGGACCAGTCGTCGCCACCGGTCAGCACCTCGCACACGGCACGGGTGTCGCGCAGGCTGCACGACAGGCCGGTGCCGAGCACGGTGTCGGCGTTGCCCGCCTCGTCCCCGACGAGCACCACGCCGTCCATGACGATCGGCTGCTCGGGGAACATCGCGACCGACGGCCACAGCTTGAGCGGCCCGATCGGTGTCGCGGCGGTGTAGACGGCCTTGCCGCGGTCGGGCAGCGACGCCAGCTCGAAGTCCGCGATGAACCGCTTCTCACCCTCCGGGCCCTGGTAGAGCTTCCGGTTGGCGGTGGGGAAGTTGATGTAGAGCCGGGCGTTGCCGTCGCCCTGCGGGAACACCATGAACATCTTCTCGTCCTCGGTGCCCATCGCCTGCACGTCCATCGGCCAGTCGTCCAGGCCGGTGACCCGCAGCCCGCCGCCCCAGTGGTGCACCGAGGTCGCCATGGACACGCCGACCTGGCGGCCGACCGTGCAGCCGCGGCCGGTGGCGCCGATGACGATGCGCGGCTTGGCCAGGTGTTCCTGCCCCGCGTGGGTCCAGCGGACCTCCGGGCTGGTTCCGGCGGTGACCTGGACCCGCTGCGCGCCCATGACCACCTCCGCGCCGCCGTCCTCCGCCTGCTCGGCCATCAGCGCGCAGACCTCGTGGTGCGGGAACGACATGGGGCCGCCGACACCGGGCACGAACCGCGTCATGTCCACGGTCTCCGCCTCGGCCGGGTCGACCGTCTCGTCCCACTGCGTCCACTCGCGGATCTCCCACGCGCCGCCGAGGCCGAACGCCTCCTCGACGCCCAGCGTCTGCGCCTCACGCAGGCCCCACGGCGCGATCCACTCACCGCGCACGATGTCCCGGTAGGTCTCCTGCTTCTCCAGCAGCACCACGGACAGGCCGTTCTGCACGAGGTTGGCCGCGGCGGACGCGCCCGCGATACCGCCGCCCACCACGACGACGTCGACTCCGGTGTGCTCGACGGTCATGCCTGCCACCTCTCCCAGGACGTGCGTTCCTTGGCCGGAACCCGCTTGGCGGGCCGGAAGTCCGTGCCGATCGTGTAGGCGACCGGTACCAGGCAGACCTGGGTGACACCGGCGGGAATCCCGAGCAGCTCGCCCACCTGCCGCTCGAACGGCAGGTGCATGCACGTGATCGTGCTGCCGAGCCCGCGGCTGCGCAGGGCCAGCTGGAACGACCAGACCGCGGGGAAGATCGAGCCGTAGAAGTTGCTGGCCCGCATGGCCCCGATCCGCACACCCTCCTGCCAGGTGCCGAGGTTGCGGGTACCGGTGGAGCCGAGCCACTCGGCGTCGATCGCGCCGATGTCCGGCGGACGGCCGAGCACGCACGGGATCACCAGCGCCGGCACCCTGGCGATGGTCTCGGCCAGTGCGGCCGCCGAGGCGTTGTTCTTCCTCATCTGCGGGTTGTTGCGGCGGCGCCCGGAGCGCGTCCACACCTCTTTCTGGTGGAACTGCCAGGAGATGTCGAACAGCTCCGCCAGCTGGTCCTTCACCGCCTGCTCGGTGATCACCACCCAGCGCCAGTTCTGCTGGTCGTTCGCGGTCGGGGCCTGGACGGCGATCTCCAGAGCCTCCTCGATCACCGCGCGCGGCACCGGCCGGTCGAGGTCGAGCCGGCGGCGCACCGACCGGGTGGTGGTGAGCAGCCGGTCGGTCTCCAGCACGTCGAAGGGCAGGCCGGTCACACCGCACCCAGCAGGGTTCCTCCGCGCACCGAACCGGGCGCGGCGCTGAGCACGAGTGCCTTGGCCGGCCTGGCCGGCAGCTCGGGCTTGGTGACGTAGGACTCGACCGTGCCGGCGCGGGGGCTGGTCAGTCCCGCGATGGCCGGTGCGACGCCGTCGCGCAGCGCGAGCGCGGCCAGCGCCAGGTTCAGCGCGCCGGTGGCCGCTCCCGCGTCACCGGTCAGTCCCGCGGTGGCGGTGAGCCGGGCGGACGGGACGGCGCCGAGCACCGCGCCCGCCTCCGCCTCGTCGGTCGCGCTGCCGGTGGCCGCACCGACCACCAGGTCCACGCCGTCGGTGGGCAGCGCGGCGATGGCGCGTTCCACCAGGGCCTGCTCGTCGTCCGCTCCGGCGCTCGCGTGGGCGCTGCTCAGCACCCGCGCGTACGGGGTCGCGCCCCTGGCGGCGGCGTGCGCGGCCGACTCGACGACCAGGGCCACCGACGCCGACGCGGACGCCTCGCCCGAGTTGCGGTCGTAGGGGTCGACCTGCGCGCCGTCGCCGGGCTGCGGTGACTCGTCGGCGGCGACCACGACCACCACGTCCGCCTTGCCGGACCGGATGATCTCCACCGCGCAGTCCAGCGCGATGGACGCCGACGCGCCGCCGTTGCAGATCGTCGTGGTCGGGCCGCGCAGGCCCAGGGTCTGGCACACCGCGCCGCCGGTGGCGTTGAGCACCACGTTGGAGAAGCTGAGCACGGCGGGCTTGTTCGGGTTGGCCAGCACGCTCTCGTCGAACCCGCCGGTGCTCTCCACCGAGCCCGCCGCGGTGGCGAAGACGACGCCCACGTTGTCCAGGGCGGCGCGGGGCAGCTTCAGCCCGGCGTCCTCCCAGGCCAGCCGGGAGGCGGCGATCGCCATGCGGGACAGGTGGTTCATGTGCCGCCACAGCGAGCGCGGCGCGAACGTGCGGCCCTCCAGCGACGGCTCCGCGCCGACCGCGGTGCGGCCGTTGGCGACCGCCTCGGCGACCTCGGCGATGCCGGTGCCCAGACCGGTGACCGGTCCGAGGCCGGTGAGGACGACCTCGGTGGCCGGCAGCTCGTCGTACTCGCGCGGGCCGCCGGGGCGGCGCAGCACGAGCGAGGCGTTGTTGCCGCCGAACGCGTAGTTGTTGGACACCACGACGTCCATGTGCAGCGGACGCGCGGTGTTCGGCACGAAGTCCAAAGTGGACTCCGCAATCGCCTCGTCGGTGAACCCGATGGTGGGCGGCGCGGTCGCGGTGCGCAGGGCCAGCACGCTGGCCACCGCCTCGACCGCACCCGCCGCGCCCAGCGTGTGCCCGATGAAGCTCTTGATGCTGCTGGTCGGCACCTGAGGCGCCCGCTCGCCGAACACGGCGCGCATGACCTTCTTCTCCATGGCGTCGTTGGCGGGCGTGCCGGTGCCGTGCCCGTTGACGTAGTCCACCGCGTCGGTGTCGAGACCGGCGTCGGCGAGAGCCCTGCGCATGGCCGTGATGCCGCCGCGGCCGGTCGGGTCCGGTGCGGTGGCGTGGTAGGCGTCGGCGGACAGGCCGTAGCCCGCGACCTCCGCCAGCGGCTCCGCACCCCTGGCCAGCGCGTGGTCCAGCGCCTCCACGACCAGGAAAGCCGCGCCCTCACCCAGGTTCAGGCCGTCCGAGCGGCTGTAGGGGCCGCACGGGCGGGCGCTGAGGGCCTGCAGGCCCGCGAACCCCGCGTAGGTGCCGAACAGCAGCGGGTCGACGCCACCGGCGAGCACCACGTCCGCCTCACCGGTGAGGATCTTGTCCTTGGCCAGGCCGACCGCGTTGCCGCCCGCCGCGCACGCGGTCGAGACCAGGACGCGCGGGCCGGTCATGCCCAGCTTGCCCGCGATGACGTCACCGGTGGCGTGCATGGGCTGGTAGCCGCCCGCCGCGGTCGGGGTGGCCTGGCACTTGCCGAGGACCAACCCGAACCGCTCGCCGGGCAGCTCCGCGGGCGTGACCGCGCCCAGCCCCGCCCTGCTGACCGCCTGCCGGGCGGCGACGAGGGCGAGCCGGGCCGTGCGGTCCAGCCCGGTGTCCTCGGCCGGCAGCTGCGCGTCGATCCACTCGTCGGGCACCTGGCCCGCGAACCTGGCCTCGAACGCGGCGAACCGCTCGTCGTCCACGGCGGTGATGCCGCCCGCGCCGGCGGTGAGCCGGGCCCAGAACTCCTCCGGGTCCCTGCCCGCCGCGCAGATCACCCCGACTCCGGTGATGACCACTGGCCGCAGCGCCATGCTCGCTCCTCCTCGCAAACCCCGGGCGACCGCTCGGGGGACCAGATCAGATGATCGGGGTGCTCCAGCTCTTGGGCGTGACGTACGGGCTGGTCAGCGTGACGACCTCGGTGTCGCCGACGGTGACCGTGAGCCCGGCCGCGGCCAGGTCCGGCGGCAGCCGCAGCAGGCCGAGGGAGGACTTCAGCCCGATGCTGTGCACGGCGTGGACGACCTCGCCGATCTTCTCCCCGCCCACGGTGACCGGCGTGCCCGGCGCGGGCACCTCGGTGCCGCCGGAGAAGCCGACGGTGCGGCGCTCGGCCGTGCCCTCGAAGGCGGCCACGACGGCGGCACGCCCGACGAACTCGTCCTTGGTGATGTCCACCAGCCAGCCCGCGCCCATCTCCAGCACGTCGACGCCGTCGCCCGCCTCGTGGCGCACGACCGGCTGCCGCACCTCCAGCATCGCCAGCTCCACGGCGTCCTGACCGGCGGGCACGGCGTGCTCCAGCGCCTTGGTCCACAGCCGCTCTGCCGACTCGCGCGGCACCAGCACCTTGTACCCGTACTCGCCCGTCACACCGGTGCGGGCGAAGAGGATGTCCACGCCGTCCCACTGGCTGTCCACAACGGACTCGAACGGCAGCGCGGCCAGCTCGCCGTCGATCAGCCGGCCGACCACGCCCCACGCGTACGGGCCCTCCAGGCCGAAGAGCGCGTACTCGTCCGTGCGGTCGGTGATCTCCACGCCGGGCTCGGTGTGTGCGCGCAGGTGCTCCAGCAGCCGCGTGCCCGCGCCGGTGGAGGACTCCAGCAGCAGGCCGTCCTCCCGGCCCCACACCACGACCTGGTCCACGACGGTGCCGTCCTCGGCGAGCACCAGGCTCGTCATGCAGCGCTCGGCGGTCAGGTACTCCACGTCGCGCGCCAGCACCTTCTGCGCGAAGTCGACGGCGGCGCCGCCGGAGAGCTCGATGATCCGCTCGCCGGACAGGTCCAGCAGGGCGGCTCGCTCCCGGATCGCCTCGTACTCGGCGTCGAGCGTGCTGAACCGGAGCGCGACCTCGGCGTCCAGGACGGTGCCGTGCGCGGTGCCCTCGGGGTGCGCGGCCTTCACCGGCGACGTCAGGGGTTCCATTGGCGTGTCAAACCTTTCCGGTAGGGCTGGTGGCTGCCGGGTCGGCGATGGTGATGGTGCCCTCGGCGGCGATCTGGCCGTCGACCCTGGCGCTCACCTTGAACTCGCTGAAGCCGCGGGCTCCCGCCGTGCGGTCGGCGGTGATGACGAGCTGGTCACCCGGCACGACGGGGCGGCGGAACCGCATCGACCGCACGCCCGCGAGGTAGCCGATCGGCCCCGCGCCGGCGAGGGCGAACACCACGCCGGCGAGCTGGGCCATCGCCTCGACGACGATCACGCCCGGAAGCACGGCCGCGCTCGGGAAGTGCCCCTGGAACCACATCTCCGTGGCCGCGACGTTCTTGATCCCGACCGCGCCGACACCGGGCTCGACCTTCTCGACCCGGTCGATCAGCAGGAAGGGCCACCGGTGCGGCAGGACCTCCCGGAGCTGGTCGTTGGTCAGCGACGTCCCCGCACGCACGGGCTCCCGGGTGGTGGTCATGCCGAACCGGTCGAGGCCTGCTCGGCCAGTGCCGGGTTCACGTGGTCGGCCAGGCGCGACACCGAACCGAACACCGACATGTCGCTGTCGTAGAGGGCGACGCCGAACTCGGCCTCGATCGCCACGTACAGCTCCAGCACGTCGAGGCTGTCGAGCTCCAGTCCGCGGCCGAACAGCGGCTGGTCGTCGGTGATCCACGCGGGCTCGATCGGCAGGTCGAGCCGAGAGACGATCATCTTCTTGATCTGGGCGCACGTGTCGTGCCGGGCGGCCGCCGTGGCGCGCAGTTCGTCGAGGGTCACGCTTGTCCTTCCGTCCGCTGGGTTGTCCGGCTCGGGGGTGTTCCGGCCCGGGGGATCAGCCGAGCCCGCCGCCGTTGGCGACGAACGTCTCGCTGGTGATGTAGGACGCCTTGTCGGAAGCCAGGAACGTGACCAGGTTCGCGATCTCCTCCGGGCGGCCCATGCGGCCGAGCCGGATGCGCGAGGAGTAGTCGTCGCGCAGCTTCGCGGGGATGACCTTGGTCATGTCGGTCTCGACGAACCCCGGCGCCACCACGTTGACGCGCACGCCGTGCGGAGCGGCCTCGTAGGACAGCGCCTTGGTGAACGCGATGATCGCGCCCTTGGACGCGACGTAGTTCGTCTGGCCGGGGAAGCCGCCGTCCAGGCCGCTCGCGGAGCTGAGGGTCACGATCGCCCCGCGCCGCTGGTGCTGCATGATGCGCATCGCCTCGCGGCAGGCCAGGAACGTGCCGTGCACGTTGATGTCCATCGTCTCGCGGAACGTGGCGCTGCTCATCGCGACCAGGTGCCGGTCCCGCGTCACGCCCGCGCTGGTGACCAGCACGTCGAGCCGGCCGTGCTCGGAGCGCACGGAGCGGAACAGCTCGCGCACCGCGTCCTCGTCGGTCACGTCGGCCCGCACCGCGCTCGCGCTGCCGCCGTTCTGCTCGACCTGCGCGACAAGTTCCTCGGCCTGCTCCTCCGAGCGGGAGTAGTTGACCACGACGTGCACGCCGTGGGCCGCCAGGTCGACCACGACGGCCCGCCCGATCCCGCGCGAGCCGCCGGTGACCACGGCGACCGATCCTTCGGCGAACATGGTGCCCCCTCACGTTGTCCAAGGCTTGCCCGCTGTGCACGCCGTCGTTCGGCGCAACGCTACTGACCTGCGACTTCAGTGCTCTATCACTTCGATATCCGCCTCCTTGACGTCCCCGCGGCGGTGTCGCAGGCTCCTGCTCATGGCTGACTTCGAGGTCGACGTCCTGATCGTGGGTGGTGGCCCGGTCGGCCTCGCCGCGTCGATCGAGTGCTCCCGCAACGGGTTGACGTCACTGCTGGTGGAGCGGCACCAGGGGACGTCGATCTTCCCCAAGGCGCGCCTGGTGTCCACCCGCACGATGGAGCTGGTGCGGGCGTGGGGAGTGGGGGAGGAGGTCGAGCGCGCCGGACTGCCGCGCGAGGACAGCCTGGCCGTCGGCGTCGGCTCCTCGCTGACCGCGGACGACTTCCACCGCGAGGTCGCCCCGCTCGCCGAGGACGCGCCGCACAGCCCCACGTACACCTACATCTGCGCGCAGGACAGGTTCGAGGTGGTGCTGCGCGGCCTGGCCGAGCGCTCGCCCGGTGCGGACGTCCGGTTCGCCACCACCCTCACGTCACTGGAGCAGGACGAGTCCGGTGTGGACGCCGTGGTCGAGTCCGCCTCCGGCCGCGCCACCGTGCGCGCCCGCTACGCCATCGCCGCGGACGGCGGGCGCAGCACCGTGCGCGAACGGCTCGGCATCGGCGTCGAGGGCCCGCCACCGCTCGGACACATGATCAGCATCATGTTCGACGCCGACCTGGTGCCGTTGCTGACCGGCAGGATGTGCGCGCTGTACTTCATCCGCAGCGCGATCCCGTGCGCGGTGGAGGCGGTGGACAACCAGCGGCGCTGGATCATCCAGACCGGTTACGACCCGGCGGAGGGTGGCAGCGAGGCCGACTTCACGCCCGAGTTCTGCGTGCAGGTGGTGCGCGAGGCCGTCGGCGTGCCGGACCTGGACGTCGAGCTGGTCGGCGTGATGCCGTGGCTGCAACAGGCGGTGACCGCGACGCGCTTCCGCTCGGGCCGGGTGTTCCTGGCGGGCGACTCGGCGCACGTGTCGACGCCGCAGGGCGGGTTCGGGATGAACTGCGGCATCCAGGACGCGCACAACCTGGTGTGGAAGCTGGCGGCGGTGGTGTCGGGCACGGCCGGCGAGGCCCTGCTCGACACCTACGACGCCGAGCGCCACCCGATCGGCGAGCGCACCGTCGGCGAGAGCCTGGCGAACGCCTTCATCACGTTCCAGATGATGGAGGGCAAGCTGTCCATGAAGGAGGCCATCGCGCAGCAGGCGGGCCGGCGCAGCTGCGAGGGCCTGGTCCTCGGCTTCCACTACGACTCCGCCGCCGTCGTGCCGGACGGCACCGGCGCACCGGTGGTCGAGGACCCCTACCGGACCTACGTCCCGACCGCGCGACCGGGCCACCGCGCGCCGCACGTGCCGCTGACCAGGGGTGCGGAGTTGCTGTCCACATTGGACCTGTTCGGCGCGGGGTTCGTCCTGCTCACCCCGGCGGGCAGCGGCTGGGCGCAGGCGGCGAAGGAGGCCGGCTCCCGGACCGGGGTGGCGATCAGCGCGGTCGAGGTGTCGGCCGACGGCTCGACCGCGGTGGTGTCACCGGACTGGGCCACGGTCTACGGCGTGGGTGCGGCAGGTGCGGTGCTGGTGCGGCCGGACGGGCACGTGGCCTGGCGCAGCACGGACACCGCGTCGACGGACGCGCTGTCAGTGGCGGTGGACGCCGTTCTCGCACGTGGTTGACCGGCCCACCGGCCGGAGTGGTGCTGCCCGCCGCGCGGTGTGGCGGGCAGCACCGGTCAGGCGGGCACGTCGCGCGGTTTGGCGCGCCGCGCCGTTCAAGCGAGCATGCCGCGAGGTTGGCGGGCGGTACCGGTCAAGCGGGCACGTCGCGAGGTTGGCGGGTGGCACCAGTCAAGCGGGCACGTCGCGCGATTCGACGGGCCGCACCGGTCACGCGGGCACGCCGGTCAGCCAGCGGCGGTCCTGGCGGTGCGGTGCCGGCCGGACGCCCGCCGCCGCGCGGCGCAGCGGCAGCGGGAAGCCGTCCGCCGAGCCGACGATCCTGCTCGCCTCACCGCGTTCCTCCGCCACCCAGTCGTTCCCGAGCAGCATGGTCAGCAGCTGCCACGACTCGTCCGCCGTCAGCGGCTCCAGGAACGCCCGGTGCGCGCCCTGACGGGCGACCAGCTCGTCCATCGGGTGCCTGCTGGTGACGATGGCCCTGGTGTGCGCGCCGCTGGGCAGCAACGGCCGCACCTGGGCGTGGTCCACCGCACCGTCCAGCACCACCAGCACCCGCTTGTGCGACACCGTGCTGCGGTACAGCGCGACCTTCTCACCCGGATCGTCCGGAATGGACGCCGCGGGCACGCCGAGCGCCCGCAGGAACCGGTCGAGCACCACGGCCGGCGGCACCGGGCGGCCGAAGTCGTCCACCAGCTCGGAGTGCAGCTGCCCGTCCGGGAACCGGTCGAGGCGGTGGTGCGCCCAGCGCAGCGCCAGCGCCGTCTTGCCCACCTCACCGGGGCCCGACAGCACGACCACGCCCGGCACGTCGGTGCCCGGCGCGAGGGCGGCGTCCAGCCCGGCCAGCTCGGCCGACCGGCCGGCGAACGGCAGGACCTGGCGCGGCAGCTGGGACGGTGCCACCGCCGACACCTCGACGCGGACCGGCGCGAGCAGCGCCGGCGCGTCGCGCAGCACCTGCTCGTGCAGCTCCCGCAGCTCCGGACCGGGCTCCAGGCCGATCTGCTCGATCAGCACCCGCCGGGCGTCCTGGTAGGTGCGCAGCGCGTCGGCCCGCCGGCCCGACCGGTACTGGGCCAGCATCAGCTGCGCCCGCGCCCGTTCGCGCAGCGGGTGTTCCGCCACCACCGCGGCCAAGTCCTTGCCGACCCGGTGGTGCAGCCCGAGCCGCAGCTCCAGCTCGGCGCACGCCTCCACCGCGTCCAGTCGCGCCGACTGCAGCGACACCGCCTCCGCGCGCAGACCGGGCAGGTCCTCGAACGGCACACCGCGCCACAACCCCAGCGCCTCGCGGTACAGCGCCGCGGCGCCCGCCACGTCACCGCTCGCCGCGCGCGGCCGGGCCCTGCCGACGAGTCCGTTGAACCGCAACCAGTCCACGGAGTCCTCGTCCAGCCGCGCCACGTAGCCGGGGCTCGCGGTGTCGACGGCCCTGCCCGACTCGCCGAGCGCCCGCCGCAGCCGGGACACGCAGATCGCGATCTGCCCGCGTGCGCTGGCCGGCGGGTCGCCGTGCCACACCGCCTCGATGAGCCGGTCCACGCTGACCACGCGGTTGGCGTCGAACAGCAGCCGTGCCAGCACCGCGCGCTCGCGGGGACCGCCCACCCGCACTTCGACGCCGGCGCGCAGGAACCGGATCGGGCCCAGCACGCCGAACTCGACAGGGGCGGGGGTCAACGCGACCGCGCCAGGTGCTTCTCGACCTCGTCGGCGGCGCGCGCCGCACCGCCCGCCTCCGCGACGGCCTTGCGCATGAGGTCCGACCTGGCCGCGATCTCCTGGTCACCGAGCACCGACGTGACCGCGTCGACCAGCACCTCGGGCGTGAGGCCGGCGGGGTCGAGCACGGTGCCGAGGCCCAGTTCGCGGACCCGCCACCCGGTGGGCCGGTCGAGCGCGGAACCGGGCACGCACACCATCGGCGTGCCGGACCGCAGTGCCTCCATCACTGTGCCCATGCCGGCGTGGGTGACGCACAGGGCCGCGTGCTCCAGCACCGCCACGTGCGGCACGAAGTCGTGCACCTCGACGTTGGGCGGCAGGTCGCCGAGCGAGGCGCGGTCCACACCGCCGCCGGTGGTCATCACCGCGTGCCACGGCCGGCCGCGGAACGCTTCGACGCACGTGCGGAAGAAACCCTCGTCCTCGTTGAACACCGCGCCGAGCGACACCAGCACCACGGGCAGGTCGCCGGCGGGCGGCGTCCACGTCCCGAGGAAGCCGCGGTCGCCGACGCACGGCCCGACGAACGCGAACCGCTCGTCGAAGGTCTCACCCGCGTACTGGAACTCCCGCGGCACGGTGACCAGGCTCAGCGGCGGCACCTCGAACCACACCTCGTGCGGCGCGGCGGCCACCCCGTAGCGGGCGCACAGCGCGCCGATGCGCCCCATGGTGGTGGCGACCCACTCGGGCATCTCCCTCGGCCGTTCCTGGGCCGGCTGCTCCGCGGCGTCGGACTCGGGGTTGTACATGGCGTTGAGGAAGGAGAAGTGCTCGTTGGAGGCGAACACCGGGATCACCTGCGCGGCGGGGACGTCCCAGTGCCGGGCCAGCACACGGGCCCCGTGGAGCACCGAGGTGTCGTAGACCAGGCAGTCCGGCCGGTCGCCGTCGAGCTCGGCCGTCGCGGTGGCGAGCATGGCCTCGCTCTCGTCGAGCAGCACGCCCATCAGGTAACCGGGATCGTTCGCCACGAGGGCGAAGTCGGCGTCGCGGTACCGGGACGGGTAGGTCACGACGGTGGCGCCCGCCTCGGCGGCGATCTCCGCCATGCTCGGTGCGGTCAGGTAGGTGACCCGGTGCCCGCGCGCGGCCAGTTCGGTGACGACCGCGAGGTTCGGGATGACGTGCCCGTGGTCCGGGTGGCACATGAACAGGAAATGCCGCGACATTTGTCGTCCTCGCCCCGATTGTTGTGCTGGAATCCGGCGACCCTGCCGGGAGCGTGGTCACCGTAAAGCGACCGGAAGCGGCCTGGACACCCCTATCACTCCTGTTCCCCTGCCACGGACGAGCGGGTCGCCGGTTGCCTCCAGGGGGTCGGTTCCAGCCACCCTGACCTGCAGATTAGGGGTTACCCCCTAGCCGGGGGCCAGACCTAGGCTGGCCGGGAAGCCGACCACAGCGAAAGGGCTGCCGATGGCCACGCTCGTCTGGGACTACTCGCGCGAATACGAAATGGAGCGCAAGGACATACTCGACGCGGTCGAGACCGTGTTCTCCTCCGGCAGGCTCGTCCTCGGGCCGAGCGTGTCGTCCTTCGAGGCGGAGTTCGCGGCCTACCACGGCGTCGCCCACTGCGTCGGCGTGGACAACGGCACGAACGCCCTCCGCCTGGCGCTCCAGGCGCTCGGCGTCGGCCGCGGCGACGAGGTCGTCACGGTGTCCAACACCGCCGCGCCGACCGTGCTGGCGATCGACGCCGTCGGCGCCACACCGGTGTTCGTCGACGTGGACCCGCACACCTACCTGATGGACGTCGCCCAGGTGGCTTCGGTGATCACGCCGCGCACCAAGGTCCTGCTGCCGGTGCACCTGTACGGCCAGTGCGTGGACATGGAACCGTTGCAGGAGCTCGCACGGCAGCACGGCCTGCTGGTGCTGGAGGACTGCGCCCAGGCGCACGGCGCGCGCCACCACGGCCGGGTGGCCGGGTCGATGGGCGACGCCGCCGCGTTCTCCTTCTACCCCACCAAGGTGCTCGGCGCCTACGGCGACGGCGGCGCGACGATCACGAACAACCCGGAGGTGGACGCGAACCTGCGCCGCCACCGGTACTACGGCATGGAGAAGACCTACTACGTCGTGGAGACGCCCGGCCACAACTGCCGGCTCGACGAGGTGCAGGCGGAGATCCTGCGCCGCAAGCTCGTCCGCCTGGACGACTACGTGGCGGCGCGGCAGGCGGTGGCCGCGCGGTACGCGGAAGCGTTGGCGGACACCGACCTGGTGCTGCCGTCGACCGCGCCGGGCAACACGCACTCGTACTACGTCCACGTGGTGCGCCACCCGCGGCGCGACGACATCCTGGAACGCCTGAAGGCGCACGACGTCCACCTGAACATCAGCTACCCGTGGCCGGTGCACACCATGACCGGGTTCGCACACCTGGGCTACGCCGAGGGCAGCCTGCCGGTGACCGAGCGGGTGGCCGGCGAGATCTTCTCGCTGCCGATGTACCCGTCGCTGCCCCAGGACACGCAGGAGCACGTGGTGGACGCGCTCAAGCAGGTGCTGGCGACGCTCTGACCGGGCCGGTGGCGGGCGGCACCGCCCGCCTCACCCGCGCGGGAGGAGGCTGCGCAGGCACAGCAGCAGGCTGCGGGCCTGGATGTTGACGTAGAAGCTGTGCCGCAGCAGCTCCTCGTACTGGTGCAGGGTCAGCCACCGGTACTCGGGGTCGTCCCGCGCGACCTCGGCGTCGGTCTCCACGACCAGGTACCGGTTGCGGGCGCCGAGGAACCGGCCGCCCTCCTCGGACAGCACGGCGTCGAAGCGGATCTTGGTCGAGCCGAGCACCTCGTCGAGGAACCGGGGCCGCGCCGGCAGGTGGTCGTGCGCCTCTGGCACGCACTGCACGGTGGGCGCCAGCTCGGTCACGTCGGCGTAGCCGGGTTCGGTGCGCGCGTGGGTGAGCACGTGCAGCACGCCGCCGATCTCCTTGACCAGGAACGCGATCACCCCCGTGCCGACCGGTTCGATCATCGGCTGGGACCACGCTCCGACCTCACGCCCGCCGGCTCGCACGTCCACGCCCACGACGGTGAAGAACCCGCCGCTGCGGTGCGCGATGACGCCGTTCTCACGCCTCCAGTCCGGCAACCCGGCCAGCGGGCCGAGGGCGACCCGCAGGTCGGTGCGGGTGCGGACCTCGGTGATCCAGCTCAGCACCTCCCCGGTGGTGTGCACGCCGGGCGTGGCCGGGTCTCCCGACCGGACCAGGGCTTCGCTGAACGGGTCGGTGGCCGCCGCGGCCAGTGCCGCGCCGCCGCCGGGCAGGCAGGCCAGCACCGTGCGGGCGTCCATGTTCACCAGGTCCGGCACGGTCATCAGGCCGGCGATCTCGCCGAGGGTGAACCAGCGGAACCCCTCACGCACCTCGACGTCGCCGTCGACCTCGACGACCATGTTGCGGTTGCGCTTGCGGTAGAACCACGCGCCCTGCTCTGACTGCCGGATGTCCACCAGGACGTGGTGGCCGGAGGTGTCGCGGAAGTGCTCCAGGTAGGGGATGGGCTTGCCCTGGTGCACGCGGGTGTAGTTGCTGCGGGTGGCCTGCACGGTCGGCGACAGCTGCAGGCCGTTGGCGTTGCCCGGTTCGTGCTTGGCCTGCATCAGGCAGTGCAGCACGCCGTCGACCTCCCGCACGAGGATGCCGAGGATGCCGATCTCCGGCTGGTTGATGATCGGCTGCGACCAGTGCGGCACGAGCGCGCCGGGCAGGTCGACGGCGAGCGACTCGACGCTGAAGAACCGGCCGGTGTGGTGGCGCAGGTTGCCGGTGCCCGGTTCGGTGAGCCAGCCGGCGAGGTCGTCCAGCGGCACGCGCTCGACGTTCATCCAGCTGTGCTCCGCGGTGCGGGCGAGCCAGGCGTGCACGGCGTCGGCGTCACGCGCGGCGAGCATCGACTCGGCCAGGCGCGTCCGGGCAGGACGGCGGGTGGGTGCGGTCACCTGGGGTGCTCTCCTCTGCTCAGGTGGCGTGGACCGGCAGCAGTCCGGTGTCCCGCGCGAGGGCCAGGCCCGGTGCGGCGCGGTCGCGTTCGGACAGCACGACGTCGGCCGGAACGGGCAGTGCCAGGTCCGGGTCCACGATGGACACCGCCAGCTCGTCCGCGGGTTCGTAGCCGCGGGACAGCAGGTAGTGCACGGTGGAGTGGTCGTCGAGGGCGATGAACGCGTGGCCGAGCCCTGGCGGGAGGTAGACGGCGCGGAAGCCGTCGCCCGCCAGCTCGACGGAGTCCCACTCGCCGAACGTCGGCGAGCCGACCCGCAGGTCCACCACGATGTCCAGCACCCGCCCGCGGGAACAGGTCACGTACTTCGCGCACCCCGGTGCCGTGCGGGCGTAGTGCACGCCGCGGGCGACCCCGCGGCGTGACACGCTGGCGCTGGCCTGGGCCACGGCGAACAGCGGCGCACCGACCGCCTCGGCGAACACGTCGTGCTGGAACGGGGAGACGAACAGGCCGCGGTCGTCCGGGAACACCTCAGGCTCGAACTCCCAGGCCCCACCGACAGAGAGTGCGCGGGCTTTCATCGACGACCTCCGTCTCAGGACGGTGATCAGCGTGCAGCGGCCCGAACCGCGTGGTCAACCAGCTTAGGGGAACCCCTATCCGCGGTTAGGGGTGTCCGGCCGCAGACCGTCCACTGAGGACTGAATCAGGTGGGCGACGGTCCTCGACACCGCGTCGGCGAGGGGAACCCGGGCCCGCCACCCGGTGGCGAGGGTGAGACCGGCCGGGTCGGCCACGAGGCTGTGGAAGTCCGACGCGGTGGCGTACGGCGGTGGTGGCACCGACAGCACCGGCACGGCCGGGCGACCGGTGTGTTCCGCGACGGTGGCGGCGACGAGCTCGAACAGCGCCCGCACCGGGACGCCCGTGCCCGAGCCGACGAGCCACGCCCGTCCGGCCAGCCGGTCGGCGTGCGCCACGGCCGCCGCGAACGCCTCGGCGACGTCCTCCACGAACACCAGGTCGCGCCGCACGTCCCCGGCTCCCCACACGGTCAGCGGCTCGCCCGCGAGCGCACGCCGCGCCATCGCGGTCACCACACCCCGGTCAGGAGAGCCGGGGGAGGGGCCGAACACGGTGGGCAGCCGCAGGGAGCAGCCGCCCGCGTCGAGCACGAGCCGTTCGGCGGCGCACTTCTGCCGGTCGTACTCCGACTCGGGGTGGTCGGTCTCGGTGCCGTCGATCCGCTCCGGCGCGCCCGGCCCGACCTGCGAGGTGGAGCCGGCGAACACGACCGTCCCACGAGCCGCGTCCACGGCCTCGGCGACGATGCCGACGTTGACCCTGGCGGCGTCGGCCGCGCCACCGGCGGCGACCCGCCAGGTGCCGCCGCCGGTGAACAGCACCAGCGGCAGCACCACGTCCGCGCCCGCGACCGCGGCGGCGACCGCGCCGGGCTCGGTCAGGTCGGCCGCGACGACCTCGGCCGGGAACGGCGGCACGCCGGGAGCACGTGCCACCACCCGCACCCGCGCGCCCCGCGCCGCCAGCCGTGCGGACACCGCGGAACCCACGAACCCCGACCCGCCGAGCACCGCGACGAGAGCGCCGCCCAGTTCTCCCGGCACGCTCACACCACGTGGACGTCGGGCACGTACAGGATCCACTTGCCGCCCGCCGCGCGGAACGCCTCCTCCTTGGCCATGATCTCCTCGGCGTGGTTCCAGGCGAACAGCAGCGCGTAGCCGGGGTAGGGGTCGGCGAAGGCGGCCGGCGGGCGCACCGGGATGCCCGAGCCGGGTGCCAGCCGGTGCTGCTTGGCGGGCGTGGTGTCGCTGATGAACTCGACCAGGTCCGGTCCGATGCCGCAGAGGTTCGTGACGGTGGCGCTCTTGGCGGTCGCGCCGTAGCCGACGACCCGCTCGCCCTTCGCCTTCAGCTCGTTCAGCAACGCCAGGAGGTCGGTGCGGATCGTCCGGACCCGGTCGCCGAACCCGTCGAGGACGGCGCGGTCGTGCAGGCCGCGCGCCTGCTCCTCGGCGAGCAGGGCGGCGACGGCCGCGGACGGGGTGCGCGCACCGGGCAGGGCCAGGGTGTAGCGGACCTCGCCGCCGTGCACCGGCAGGCGTTCGACGTCGACCAGCTCCAAGCCGTGCCGGCGGGCCATGGCGTCCACGGAGGTGGCGCTGAACAGGAAGAAGTGCTCGTCGTAGATCTGGTCGAACGAGGTCTGCTCGACGATGTCACCGAGGTAGGGGTCCTCGAACACGAACGCCCCGCCGGGCTTGAGCAGCGCCACGACACCGCGCAGGATCGAGTCCGCGTAAGGGATGTGGCAGAACGTGTTCGCCGCGTACACGAGGTCGGCCGGACCGTCCTGGTCGCGGATGGACAGCGCGGTGGACTCCTCGAAGAAGTCCTTGCGGACCCGCACACCCGCCTCGGCGGCCAGGTCGGCGACCGCGCCGGACGGTTCCACGCCCAGGTGCCGCACGCCCGCCGCCGCGACGGTGCGCAGCATGGTGCCGTCGTTGCAGCCCAGCTCGACCACGAGCGGGTCCTCGCCCGCCAGCTCGGTGCTCAGGAACCGCTCGGCCAGCGCGCGGAAGTGCTCGCGCATCACCGCGGACCCCTGCGACAGGTAGGGGTAGTCCTGGTGGAACATCTTCTCCCTGGGCACCTCCTCCATCAGCTGCACCATCGCGCAGTCCGCGCACGCGCCCACGGCGAGGCGGTAGGTGAACTCGACGGAGGTGTCCTCGGGCAGCCGGAACGCGTCGGACAGCGGCTGCTGACCGAGGTCGAGGAACTCGGTGACCGTCCCTGCGCAGACGCGGCAGGTGGACTGGTTGGGCATTGGCGGGTTCTTTCTACTCGGGAGGGGCACGGGTCACCCCCGTGCTTCGAAGGCCCGTGGTCCGGCGCCGGTCCGCTGGGACAGGCGGCGCGGCAGGTCCGCCCGGCTGCGCATGCCCAGCTTGCGGTAGACCCTGGTGAGGTGTTGCTCGACGGTGCTGACGGTGATGTAGAGGATTCCGCTGATCTCGCGGTTCGTGTGGCCCTTCGCGGCGAGCTCGGCCACCCGCAGCTCGGAGTCGCTCAGGACCGATCGCCCGTCACCGGTGTCGCCGTCCCCCCAGTCGGCCGGGAGGGGCAGGGCGCCTGGGCACGACGCCCCGGTCTCGGCCACCGCCATCTGGGACAGCTCGCGCGCCTCGGCGTGCTGGCCCAGGGCGTCGAGCGCGTCACCCAGGTCGGACAGGGCACGGGCCAGCTCGACCCGGTCACCCGCCCGCCGCAGGTGCCGCACGGCCTCGCGCAGGAGCGCGGGTCGCTCGGCGGGCTCGCCCGCGGCCGCGAGGACCCGCAGCGCCGCACCGCGGGTGCGGCGGTCGCCGGCCGGCAGCAGCATCTGCTCGCTGATCAGCTTGCGAGCCGCCTCCGGTCGGCCGAGGGTGAGGTTGGCCTGGGCGAGGCCGCAGCGCCACGGCGCGAGCACCGGCAGGTCGAGGCCCCACGCGAGCATCCGGGTGCCGCAGTTCTGGAAGTCGCTGATGGCGGCGAGCACCCGCCCGACGGCGAGGTTGCCGTTGCCGCGGGCGTGCAGGTAGCGCAGGCCGGCGGCGGTGGCGAACATGGCGTCGGGCACGCGCTGCCGCATCACCTCGGCGATCACGTGGTGCCGGCCCAGCGCGGTGTTGGCCTCCAGCAGCACGGCCAGCGGGTAGCCGATGGACAGGCCCCAGCCCTGGTGCGGCAGCAGGGCGAGTGCGGTCTCGGCGCGTGCGGCGGCCACCGCCACCTCCCCGCGCCGCAGGGCGATGTCGGCCCGGACGACCTCCAGGACCGCCTGCCAGGTCACCGCGCCGCCGCGGACGGCCTCGGCGGTGAGCCGGTCGCACCACCGCTCTGCCCGGTCGGGGTGGCCGCTGTGCACCAGGATCAGCAGGGCGGTGAGCACGACCTCCAGCGACATGTCGCCGAGCCGGCAGCTGCGCAGGATGTGCTCGGCGCTGGCGATGGCGTCGGGGTGGAACTCGGCGGTCCAGAAGGTGCCGATGGCCTGCGCCGCGGCCACCCACGGGTCCGCGTCGGCCACCACGTCGCTGGCCACGGCGCTCGCCGGGTCGAGGCCGTGGAACCACTGGCAGACGATCCGCAGCTCGGCCGCGCTCTGCGCGTCCAGCATGCCGGGGTTCTGGTTCAGCACGGCGAGCGCGCGCACGGCCGTTGCCTCGTCCCCGATCCACAGCGCGTGGTGCACGACGGTCATGGCGTCGCGCCCGCGCAGCCGGCCGGCCCACATCGCCTCGTGCAGGGGTTCCATGTGCACGACGGCGGCGGCCGGGTTGACCCGCCACAGCGCCCGCACCAGGACGCTGGTGATGCCCAGCCGCTCGTCCGGCTCGACCACGGGCAGCGCGGGTTCCAGGTAGCGCACGGCCGCTGCCACGTCGTCGCCCATGAGCGCCTGTTCGGCGGCGATGCGCAGCACGGAGACCGGCCAGCCCGGCGCGACCCGGTCGGCGGCCACGAGGTGGTCGGCCACCACGGCCGCCGCCGCACCGCGCTGGTAGAGCAGCTCGGCGGCACGGGCGCGCAGCCGCACCCGTTCGGCACCCGGCGTGCTGTCGAGGACCGCCGGCCCCGCGCCGGGGTGGCGGAAACGGCCGTCGAGCAGCAGACCGGCGGCGGTGAGCACGTCGACCGCCTGCTCGACGGCCTCGGGCGTGGTGCCGGCCAGCCGGCCGAGCAGGACCGGGGTCCGCTCCTCGCCGAGCACGGCGATGGCGCGCGCGACCTCGAGGAGCCCCGCCTCCCAGCGGTGCAGGCACTCCAGCACCGCGCGCTTGAACGCGGGACCGACCTGGTCCTGACCGATCTCGTGCCCTGCCTCGAAGTCCTCGACCATGGCCCGGACCAGCATCGGGTTGCCGCCGCTGAGGCCGTGCCACGCGGGCGCGAGCGCGTCGGGATCGGGCACCCGGTCGCGCAGCAGCTCGGCGATCCCGCACACCGACAGCGGAGCGAGCCGGATGCGGTGGTGCGGCCGCCGGGTCAGCTCGGCGTGGAACAGCGGCAGCGTCGGCTGCGGCTGCTGCCACTCGGCGAGCACGACGACCACCCGTCCTGCTCTCATCCGCCGCCTCAGGTAGAGGATGAACTGCAACGAGGAACTGTCAGCGAATTGCACGTCGTCCACGCACAGCACGACCGGTCTTTCCCGCGACAATTCGAGCAGAATTTGACACAGTTCATGCACGGGCCGCACATAAGAATGAGGAATTCTCCGCACGTCCGCGCCGGGGTCGTTCACGGTCGCGGCGATCGGCGTGATGAGGTGGGAAACGCGGTCCGCTATTTCCGGCGGCAGACCTGCGCCGTGGAACAACTGGTCGATGACGCCCGCCTGCAGGGGACGCTCGGCCGGCGCGCCGGTCGCGGTCAGCAACAACGCGCCCGAAGCGGCGGCGTGCCGCTGGAACCGTTGCAGCAGCTCGGTCTTCCCGCTGGCCACGCCGCCACTGACCAGCGCGAGCCTGCCTGTTCCCGCCGAGCACTCCGCGAGCAGGCCGACCAGCTCGGCAAGCGCACCACCATGGTCTGTCGGCACCAACCGTCCAGTTCCCTCCAACATGGCCACCGATGGTCTTTCCGCTGCAGCTCACCCCAAGTGGACGCTTTATAGCACGGCTTCCCGGCTTGTCCAGTGCCTTTGGTGACATCGCCCGAGAACAGCGGCCAAACGTGTTCGCGGCACGCCTGGCAACCATTGGAATCACGAATCCGAATGTGGCCGATCGCGTCTCAATTGGCGGCGAACGGGCTAACCGGTACGGCCGAATCGCGGTCTGCCGAACCTCGGGTGCGCGATTCCGGAGCATGCCTTAGCACAGCCTGGGCGGGACATCATCGTGTTGATCGAATCCGTGTCGCAACCGTAGTCACGCCGCCGCGGCGGGTACGGGACACCGAAGTGCCGCACGCCGGGCGGCGCCCCGGTGCCGCCCGGCGCGTCCGGGCCACGGCCAAGATCCACAGGTGGCCTCGGGGCCGGTGCATGGCAAATGACATGGGTAACCGATACACCGCCGGAACGGTGAATCCTTCCCGCGAAACGGACATAACTCCGAATATGTCGACTCCGGTGTGGACGCTGGGGCCGACCATTTTCCGCGCACCCACGGCGTGTTCACGTGGTTGCGTCGACAATCTTCCGCTTGCGGAGGTTTTTCCGGTATGCGTTGATCACCCGGTAGGCCTTGGACAACGTTGCCACGTTGTCGCGATAGGACGGCGTGGCGAGCACCTGCCGGACGGCGCCGGCACGACCAGCTCGGCGAGGTCGTCGTCGGCCGGCGTTCCCCGCGTCACCACGACGACGGGGCGGTCACCGTCCAGTTCGGACCACCAGGCGGGTTCGGCCCTCGGGTGCGGCCGGCGGCTCCACCGGCAGTACGAGGACGTGCTGCTCGAACGCCTCCCGGGACCGCTCGGCCGCTGACGCGCCCGAGCGGTCCCGCTCAGCGCCTCACCGGGAGGCCAGCTGACGGCGCAGCCACGCCGCTCGGGCGGCGATGGCGTCCTGCGAGAGCACGGCGTGGGGCACCACGACGTCGAACCCGTGGAACCCGCCGGGCCAGACGTGCAGCTCGACGTGGCAGCCCGCCTGCCACATGCGGGTCGCGTGGGCGACGTCCTCGTCCCGGAACGTCTCGGCCGACCCGACGTCGACGAACGCGGGCGGCAGGCCGGAGAGGTCCGCGGCGCGGGCAGGCGCGGCGTACGAGGACACGTCCGGTCCTCCGCGGACGCCGTCGCCGAGGAGCGCGTTCCACCCGGTCTCGTTCGAGGAGCTGTCCCAGATGCCGAGGCCGCGCATCTGCCGCGCGGAGGGCGAGTCGTTGCGGTCGTCGAGCATCGGCGACAGGAGCAGCTGAGCCAGGACCGCCGGGCCGTTGCGGTCGCGTGCCATCAGCGTGACACCCGCCGCGAGGCCGCCGCCGGCGCTCGCACCGCCGATGACGACGCGCCCGGGGTCGATGTTGAGCTCGTGGGCGTGCTCCGACACCCACACCAGGCCCGCGTAGCAGTCCTCGACGGGACCGGGGTGGGGTGTCTCGGGTGCGAGCCGGTACTCGACCGAGACCACGGCCATGCCCATGGGTTCGGCCAGGTCCAGCATCTCGGCCAGGCCGAACCGGTTGTCCCCGACGATCATGCCGCCGCCGTGGACGTGGTAGATCGCCGGCGTCGGGGTCGCCGCGTGCACCGGGAGGCAGATCAGCAGCGAGATGTCCGGTTCCCCGTCCGGTCCCGGCACCACCCGCTCCCGCACGCTGTAGGCGCCACCGCGCGAGAGGACCTCGTCGGTCGGGGTCTCCACCCCGGGAACGGGCTCGCGCATCTCGGCGATGTTGTCCGGACGGTACGCGTCGGGAGGACGCAGGCTGCTCAGCACCTCGACGACGGGAGCGAGCTCCGGGTCGAAGGGCGGCGGCGGTCCGACCGGCCGCCCGGAAGACCGCTCCGTTGTCCGCGTGGTCATGGGTTCTCCTACCGGCAGGCGGCGGGACGTCCGCCTGCCGCAGTCGCAGGTCGTCGATGAGGTGGAAGGGGTTTCGGCTCAGACGGTCGGGACGGTCCCGCCGTCGATCACGTACTCGGCGCCCACGATCGCCGTGGCGCGGTCCGAGACCAGGAACCCGACCAGGTCCGCGATCTCCTCGGTGTTCGCGAACCGTCCCAGCGGTACTCCTCCGAGGGAGTCGTAGATGGTCTGCTTGGCTGCTTCCCGCGTGATCCCGTTGCCCTCAGCGATCCGGTCCACGAACCGTTCGTAGGCTTCGGTCTCGATCCCGCCGGGGCTGATCGCGTTGACCCGCACGCCGCGCGGCGCGAGCTCGTTGGCCAGTCCCTTGCTGTACGTGCGCAGCGCGGCTTTCGCTGCCGCGTAAGCCAAGGACGCGTCGTACTGCGGCAGCTCGCGCTGGATCGAGGTGAAGTGCAGCACCACGCCCGACCCGGACTCGATCATCGCCGGGAGGAGCGCTCGATCGAGCCGCACCGCTCCCAGGAAGTTGAGGTTCAGCTCGGTGAGCCACTGGTCATCGGTGATGACCGCGAACCCGCCGGCCGGTGTCGACGCACCTCCGACGACGTGCACCAGGATGTCGAGTGCGCCGCCGGTCTCGCTGATCCGAGCGGCCACGGCGTCGGTGCCCTCGACCGTCGTCGTGTCCGCTTCGATGAACCGGTCGGGGTGCTCGTACCCGTCGGGCATCGTCCGCGCCGTCACGAAGACGTCCGCACCCATCTCCCGCAACCTCTCGGCGACGGCCTTGCCCGAGCCCTTCGAACCGCCGGTGACCAGCGCCCGGCGACCGTCGAGGCGGTCGCGATCCGAACTTGACATTTGTCTCTCCACTGAAGATCGATGTGACGCGGGCGCGGTCAGGCTGCGTGGTTGGCGATGACGAGTTCGGCGACGAGGTCGTCCCGCAACGCGAACCGGTAGTCGAGCTCGGTGACACCACCGGGGAAGGTGCCCTCGATCCGGACGGTCACCACCCAGTGGCTGCCGTCGACGCGGTGAGCGCCGATCTGCTCGGTCGTGTACTCGAACTCGGACCCGGCGTCCCGCAGGAACGCGTGGGTCTCCTCCCGGCCGCGGAAGGTCTCGTCCTGGTCGACGATCACCGCGTCCTCGGTGAGGAACGACGAGGCGGTGTCGGCGTCGCGGGCGACGTGGGCGGCGAAGAACTCGCGCACGGTGGCCGGGAGCAGGTCGGACGGGAGGTCGGTGTGCTGTGTCATGAGCCCACCGTGTCGCCTCACGGCGCGGGAGGGTCAAGCCGTGGACCCTCTCCCAGGGGGAGAGTCCACACTGAACGGGTGCTGACCATCGGGGAGTTCTCGCGTCTGACCCACCTGAGCGTGCGGACCCTGCGCCGCTACCACGAGGCGACCCTGCTGGAGCCCGCCGTGGTGGACGAGAGCACCGGCTACCGCTACTACGCCGTCGACCAGATCCCGACCGCCCAGGTGATCCACCGGCTCCGCGAGCTCGACGTCCCCCTGAGCGACGTGCAGCGGATTCTGCGGACCCCCGACCCCGGTGTCCGGGCGGCACTGGTCGCGGACCACCTGCAACGCCTCGAAGACGTGCTCGACCGGACCAGGGCCGCGGTCGTGTCGCTGCGGCGCCTGCTCCGGCCCGATCCCGCGCCGATCGCCGTCGAGCTGCGTGCGGAGCCGGCCAGGACGGTCGCGGCGGTGGAGGCCGTGGTCGCAGGTCGTGACATCGCGTCCTGGTTCGCGGGCGCGATGGCCGAGCTGGAAGCGGCCGTCGGCTCCGCCGCGACCGGACCTCCCGGCGGTTGCTACGACAACGCCCTGTTCGAACAGGAACGCGGTCACGCGCTGCTCTACCTGCCCACCGCGGCACCACCCCGCACCGGACGCGTGCACCCCGTGGTTCTCCCGGCCGCGGAACTGGCCGTCACCACCCACGTCGGCGAGCACGACAACGCCGACGTCACGTACGGCGAGCTCGGGGCCTGGGTGGTGGAGAACGCGATGTCGGTGGCCGGGCCGGTGCGGGAGGTCTACACCGTCGGCCCGCGTGACTCGGGTGATCCCGCCGCGTGGCGCACCGAGATCGGCTGGCCCGTCTTCCGCGTCACCTGAGGCGGCCGGCGCGGTGGGAGAGGTCTGGTCAGGTGGCGCTGATGTCCAGCTTGCCGACCCTGTTGGTGGTCAGCAGGCCGAACCACACCGCGCCGGGTTGGTGGACGTTGATGTCGCACGGGTAGGAGGCCGACGACGGCGTGCTCCACATCCGGACCTCGTGCGTGACCGGGTTGAACCGGGCGACCTGGTTGCCCAGCCCGAACAGCGCGGGGAAGCTGACCGAGAAGTAGATGTTGCCGTCGCTCGCCTCGGCGATCGGTCCCGGCATCGGCAGCGGGTTGCCGATGCTGCCGACCCCCAGCCCGTTGAGGATGCCGGTGAGCAGGCCGCCCACGCCCAGCAACGGGTACTCGGTGATCTGCCCGGTGGCGGGGTCGATGCGGGCGATCTTCATGCCGAGGGACTCGCCGACCCAGATCGTGCCGTCCGCGGCCGTGCGCACGCCGACGGGGAAGGAGGCCGGCGTCGGCATCGTGTACTGGGTGAACAGGTGGGTGTCGACGTCGAGGGTGGCGACCTTGTTCAGCTGCGGCAGGTCGAACACGACGGTGCGTCCAGGGCCCGGTTTGATGATGCCGAACAGCGCGGCGACCTGACCGAGGACCTCACCGGGCACGCGGTACTTGCTCCACTGCCCGGTCGCCGGGTCGTAGCGGCCGATGGAGTCCAGCCCGCCGAGCGTGAACCACAGGGCGTCGTCCGGCCCGCGGGCGAGGTCGTTGGCCAACCCGAGGCCGCTGTGCAGCGGCAGCCCCAGCGGTTGCGGGGTGAACGCGCCCGCCCACGGCAGCGGGAGCTCGGTCATGGAGCCGTCGGCGGTGTCGACGCGGAGCAGGCTGTTGCCCGTCACCTGGGGCATCCACAGGTCACCCGCCGCGTCCAGGTCCATGCCGCCGGGCACCGACAGCGGCATCGGCGTGGAGAAGTTGGTGAACTGCCCGGTGGCCGGGTCGAACCGGGCGACCTGGCTGCTCAGGTACTGCTCGACCCACAGGTTTCCGCTGTGGTCGAACTCCACCTCGCACACACCGCCGACCGGCAGTGACGAGGGAACCGGACCGTACTCGGTGATCGGCGTCGCCGCGCCGGCGGTACCGGGTACGAGCGCCGACGCGAGCAACGCCGCGGCAACCGCGAGCAACTGTCTGTGCCGTGCTGGTCTCATGGTCCACTCCAGGGAATCCGCCGTCTGGCCAGGTCGTGCTGCCAGAACGAGTAAAGCGGCTTCGCCACACGGCCCCGTGAACCTTCACCTGAAAAGCGCAGTCGTCAGCTCTTCGGCTCCAGCGCGGCCGGGTCGTACCGGCAGGCCGGGTCCCACAGCAGGAACGACGGCGCGCCCGCGGCCTTCGAGGCGTCGATCTGAGCGCGGACCTCCTTGGGCCCGTAGGAGACGCCCATGCTGAACGCCTGCAGCCACGGGATGATCTCGCTGCCGGTGCCCTCGACCTTCTTCAGGAAGTCGGCCACGGACCGGTTGGTGATCTCGTAGGGCTCGCTGTCCGGGCGGCTGACCCCGTACTCGCCGGGACCCCAGTGCGACGGGTAGACCATCGGCGCGACGTAGTCGGCGTACTCGGCCATCCTCGGGATGTCCTGGGCGACCGCGCCCGGTCGGGTCGCGGCGATGCCGAACACCGACACGCCCACGAACGTCCCGTGCGCCCGCACCGCCTTGCGGCTCTGGGCCAGGAAGTCGACGATGGCGTCCTCGGGGGAGCCCTCCAGGCCGGGCAGCCGCATCTGCTCCAGAGCGCCCTCCGGCTTGCGGATGTAGTCGTAGAGGATGTCGTCGAACCCGAGCCGTGCGGCCTCCTCGGCCAGCTCCACGTTGTAGGCGACGACGTCGGGGTTGGCGAAGTTGGTGAACGAGTACTGGCCGTACGAGCCGGCCCACGGGGTGCCGGCGGAGGACTGGATGACGCGGTCCCGCTTGCCCGACTCCCAGGACGCCTTGGCGAGGACCGGGTCGCGGAACGCCACGAGCCTGCCGACCACGCGCACGCCGAGCCGGTGCAGTTCGTCCACCGTTGCCTTGGCGTCGTAGTAGTCCCGGGTGGCGCCGATCTCGCCCGCCAGCGGGACCTGGGAGCGGTAGCCGATCTCGCCGCTCTCGTCCTTGATGTCGAGCTGCACCGTGTCGATGCGGCGTTCCTTGATCATCTGCAGCACCGGCTCGCGCAGCACCGTGGCCGACCACCCGGCCGCGGACATGTGCACCGCGCGCATGCCGGGGTGGCGCGTCTTGACGGCGAACTCCTGCTTGGCGACGTTGCCCGCGACGTCGCGGGCCTCGAAGCGGGCGGTCGCGGCCGTCGGCAGGGTCACGGCGAAGCTACCGCCGTCGCCGAGCTCCACGGGCTTGCCGTCCACGCTCAGCGCGGAGGCGCCCTCGGCCCTGCCCTTGACCTCGACGGGCTTGCGGAGGTCGGTCACGGCCTCGGAGTCGACCGTCAGGACCGGCGGCGCGCTGTCGACGGTGAACCGCCTGCTCACCTCGTCGTCGGGGAGCAGGGGCACAGCGCCGGGGGACTGCGCCGTGAGGACGTGCTCGCCGTCGGCCGGCTCGGTGCCGGTGACCACGAGCCGGTTGCCCTCGGACGTGGTGGACACCGGGTTGCCGTCGAGCAGCAGCCGCACCTCGCCGTGATCCATGCCCTCCGGCAGGGTGACCGCCAGCTCCTTCGCCGCGGCCGACGTCAGCACGGCGCCGTCGTCCACCCCCATCACGACGGGGCTGGCCGAGAAGGCGCGAACGGTCAACGGGGTGACGACGGCGAGCGCGACGAGCACGACCGCCCCCACCAACACGCTGCGGCGACTGCTGTTGCGAGATCGCATGCGCACCCTCCCGGCCGATGTCGTTCCGCTGTGGCGTATCCAGCAAGGTCCGTTTCAACCAAAACGCACACGTTCGTGTCCGCGTGTTGCGACCGCCTGGATCGCCGTCAACCGTGGGAACGTGACTGGTAGGCGTGTTGGCGCACTGAGCGCGATGGCTGTCTTGTTGGTCGCGTGCGGGACGGCTCCCGAGCCGCCCCTGGCGGCGGCACCGTCCTCATCGGAGCGTGTCACCACCCCGCCGCCGGACCCCGGGACGTACTCGGCCAACGAGCTCGGTGACGTCCCGGTGCTGATGTACCACCGGATCGTCGACACCCCGGCGACGGTGTACGACCGCACCCCCGCCGACTTCCGCGCCGAACTGGAGCGCCTCGCCGGCGAGGGGTACGTCCCGATCACCACGGCCGAGTACGCCTCCGGCGAGATCGACATCCCGGCGGGCACCCACCCGGTCGTCCTCACCTTCGACGACGGCCACCCCACGCAGTTCGCGCTGACGCCGGAGGGGACACCCGTTCCCGGCACGGCGGTGGCGATCATGCTGGAGGTCGCCGGCCGCCACCCCGGCTTCCGCCCAGTGGCCAGCTTCTACGTCAACGGCGACCCGTTCGGGGACCCCGGCGGCAAGCGGACGCTGAAGTGGCTGGCCGACCACGACATGGAGGTCGGCAACCACACCCTGACCCACTCGAACCTGGGTGCTGCGCCGGCGGAGGAGGCCCAGCGCGACATCGCCCGCGGCGACGCCGCCATCCGTGCGGCCGGGCCGACGCCGGTGACCATCTCCCTGCCCTTCGGCGTCCACCCGGTCCAGGAGGAGCTGGCCGTCAAGGGTCGCGCGGACGGTGTCGGCTACGAGTACACGGGCGCACTGCTCGTCGGCGCGAACCCGGCCCCGTCGCCGTACTCCGCCGACTTCGACCGGCTGCGCATCCCGCGCATCCGGTCCCAGGGCCCGACCGGCCAGGAGGCGGCCTTCGGCTCGTCGGTGTGGCTCGACAAGCTCGCCGCCGGCGCGAGCGTGCGCTACACCTCCGACGGGGTGCGCGACCGGATCGCCTTCCCCCAGGGCGGTTCCCGTTCGGTGGCGGCGGACTACCAGGCCATGGCCCACTCGTACTGAACACCGGCCCAGCACCGGGGAACACCCCGACCGGCCCAGGCACTCGGGCCGTGTTCAACGCGAATTGGTTGACACCGGTTGAACACCATTTATCAGCACGTTTCCAAGGTGCCCCTGGGATAGTCGCAACGCACAGGAATAAGCATGCGTGACGGCGATTCTCCTTATTTGGAGAGAGGTGTCAGGCCACCCGATCGGAGGTTCCGCGCGGTCGCGGGTGACTGAAAGAATTGCTGCTTCGCTGGCGGGGACACAGACATGGGATGAGCGGAGGTCGACGCTGGTGGGCATATCACCGCAGGTCAGAACGGTGATGCGGGCGCAGCGAACGCGCAGTGGTGTTGGCGCGGATGCAGGACTATAGCAGTGGAAGGGCGATTCGTGGTCAGCGGAGCGGACTCGGGCAAGGAGACGGGCGCGCGGTTGTCGACATCGGCCCTGCCGGGAGTCGGCGACACAGTGGAAATGGTTCCGCCCGCTTCTCTCATTCCCGGCGACTCGCCGCGCAGTGGTGGCGAGGACATGGCGCACGTGCGCCGTTTGGCTGATTCCGCGACGACATTCCCGCCCATCATCGTGCACCGTTCGACGAAGCGGGTGGTCGACGGCATGCACCGCCTGCGTGCGGCGGTGCTGCGCGGGTCGGCGACCATCGCGGTGCGGTGGTTCGACGGCTCGGCCGACGACGCGTTCGCGCTCTCGGTCGGGGTGAACGCCGCGCACGGCCTGCCGCTGACGCAGGCGGACCGGACCGCCGCGGCACAGCGGCTGCTGGTGTCGCACCCCGGCTGGTCCGACCGCGCGGTCGCGGCGACCACCGGCCTGGACAACAAGACCGTGGCCGCGCTGCGCCGTTCAACCGAGGAGGTTCCCCGGTTGGCCAGCCGGGTCGGCAAGGACGGCAGGCGCAGGCCGGTCGACCCCGCTCCCGGCCGGATCGCGGCGGCGGAGCTGATCTCGGCCAACCCCGGCGCGTCCCTGCGCGAGATCGCCAGGACAGCGGGCATCGCCGTGGCCACGGTCAAGGACGTCCGCGAGCGCATGCGCCTCGGCCGCGACGTCGTTCCGGCCAGGACCCCCGACCGCGCCCCGGCCCTGCCCCGCCGCCCGCCACCGAGGCCGGTCGGCGGCCTGGACGTCCTCAAGAACGACCCGTCGGTCCGGCACACCGAGAACGGCCGCAACATGCTCCGCCTGATGGCCGCCACCTCCGCCGACGCGGACTGGTGGAGCGCGATCCTCGACTCGCTCCCCGAACACTGCGCCGACGCGGTCGTCGAGGCCGCCCAGCAGTGCGCCCGCCGGTGGGCGGACCTGGCGACCCGCATCGAACAGCGCCACACCGGCGGACGCCACACCGGCAAACGCCCAGCCTGACAACGGCGCAGGCTCCCGCGGGGGCCACCTGGCACCGCACAGGTGGCCGCCAACACCGGACGACGGCACCCGGACGAGCGCGACGGCGGCCAGTGCGGGCACGCCACGCCGTGACCAGGCGCACCGGGGACGACCCAACGCCCCGCACCGGCGGCAGGAACCGGGCGCGCGCAGTTGTCCGCCGCGCCCGGCCATCCGCCGCGCCCCGGCCGTCCGCCGCGTCAAGTCTCGCGGAGCAGGCCGGGCACCGGCCCCGCCAAGCGGGCGCGGCCGGCTCCGCTGAGCCCGGTCACCCCGGCACCACCGCGCCGGGGCGGCCGGGCTCAGCACCAGCCAGCCATTCGGCCAGCCCACCGAGCCCGGCCCAGCGCCGCACCGCGCCGCCGGCGCCGCACCGTGCCGCCGGCGCCGCACCGCGCCGCCGGCGCCCACTCAGCCTTGCGCGGCCCGCAACAGCCGGGCGTAGGGGCCGTCGGCGGCGGCGAGGTCCGCCGGCGCGCCCAGTTCCACGACGCGGCCGCGGTCGACCACGGCGACCCGGTCGGCGGCTGCGGCGGTGTGCAGGCGGTGCGCGATGGCGATCACCGTGCGGCCGGCCAGCACCCGGTCCACCGAGCGTTCGAGGGACCTGGCCGTGCCCGCGTCCAGCAGCGAGGTGGCCTCGTCGAGGACCAGGGTGTGCGGGTCGGCCAGCAGCACCCTGGCCAGGGCCAGCCGCTGGGCGACGGCGGGTGGGACGGGAGCCCCGCCGGAGCCGACCGCGGTGTCCAGTCCGTCCGGTGTGGACTCGACCCAGGCGAGCGCGCCGACCGCGGTCAGCGCCGCGGTGATCTCCTCGGTGCTGAACTCGCCGCCGCCCCGGCGGGCGGGCAGGGTCAGGTTGTCGCGGATCGTGCCCGCGAAGACGTGGTTCTCCTGGGTCAGCAGCAGGACCTCGCCGCGGCGGACGTCGTCCGGCATGGCGGCGACGTCCGCCCCGCCGATCAGCACCCGGCCCGCTGTCGGCGCGGCGATGCCGGCGATGAGCCTGCCCACCGTCGACTTGCCCGCGCCGGAGGGCCCGACCAGGACCAGCCGCTGCCCCGGCGGGACGACGAGGTCGATGCCGTGCAGCACCTGCTTGCCGCCGGGGTAGGCGAAGCGCACGCCGCAGAGCACCAGGTCGCGGCCCTCGGGCGGGGAGCCGTCGCGGACGGTGGCCGTGCCGCGGACCTGGCTCACGCCCAGGACCCGGCGCAGCGCCGCGGAGGCCACCTGCAGCTCCTCCAGCCACCACAGGGCCTCGTTGAGCGGGGTGATCATCGCCAGCAGGTAGGCCAGAACGGCGGCGACCTCGCCGAGGCTGGCCCAGCCGCGCTCGTGCGCGAGGCCGCCGAGGACCAGGGCGACCGCGATCGGCAGCAGGTAACCGATGTCGAGCGTGGCCAGCCACCGCACCCGCAGCCGCCGGATGCCGCGCTCGGCGGCCAGCGCGTCCGCCAGCGCGGCATCGGCCAGGTCGCGGCGGCGCCCGCCCAGCGACAGCGCCTCCACGGCGCGGGAGCCGTCGACGCTCTCGTGGACGGTCGATTGCACCCGACCCCACCGGCCGAGCGCGGTGATCATCGCGTCCGGGACCCTGCGCTGGTACCAGCGGTTGCCGGCGACCAGCACCGGCAGCGCCACCAGCAGGCACAGGCTCAGCAGTGGCGAGGTCAGCAGCATCGCCGCCGTGGTCAGCAGCACGGTCGTCACCGCGATCAGCACCTCGGGCACGGCGACGCGCACCGCCTGGTTCACGCGGGACACGTCTTTGGTGGCGCGGCTGAGCAGGTCGCCCGCGCCCGCGGTCTCGACCACGTCCAGCGGCAGTGCGAGCGCGTCGTCGACCAGGCGTTCGCGGGTGTCGGCCAGGACGGTTTCGCTGAAGACCCGGCACCTGGCCTTGGCCAGGCCGCGGGCGGCGGCCTGGCCTACCACCGCGAGCAGCAGCAGGCAGGCCAGCAGGTCGACGTGCCCCCGGCCGGCGCCGGAGCCGACGCCGTCGACCACGGCCCCGAGCAGCCTGGGCCGGGCCAGGCCGATCAGGGTGGCCAGGCCGAAGCAGAGCAGGACGACGGCGAAGCGCCCGCCGTGGCGGCGGGCGGTGGCCACGGCCCAGTCGCGGACCGCGCGCGGCGGCGCGGTGGGCAGCCCGGTCACAGGGCCACCGCCCCTGCGGTGACGACCCGGTCGGCGACCCCGGCCCACAGGGGGCTCTCGCTGAGCACGACGGTGGTGCGGCCGCGCCGCAGCCCGGCCACCCCGGCCGCGACCCTGGACTCGGTGTGCGCGTCCACCGCGGAGGTGGGCTCGTCGAGGACGAGGACGTCGGCGTCGGTTGCCAGCGCGCGGGCGAGCGCGAGGCGCTGGCGCTGGCCACCGGAGAGCTCGCGGCCGCGCTCGCCGACCGCGTGCCCGAGCCCGCCGTCGAGCGCGTCGACGACGTCGTCGGCGTCCGCCGCGCGCACGGCCGCGGCCGGTCCGACCGTCCCGGGGTGCGCGGGGGTCAGCTCCTCGCGCAGCACGCCCGCGAACCAGGGGTCGTCGTGGCGGGCCAGCACGACCCTGCGGCGCAGCTGGCTCAACGCCACCTCGCGCACCGGCACGCCGCCGACGAGCACGTCCTGCCCGGGGGCCGGGTCGGCGAGGCGGGCGAGCCGGTCGGCCAGGCCGGGAGCGGGTCCCGCGACGACGGTCAGCGCCCCGGCCGCGAGCACCAGGCCGGTCTCGGTGTCCACGAGGGACAGTGGGCCGGGTGGCAGTGGCACCGGTGCGGCGGCGTCGGCCAGCGCGGGCTCGATCGCCAGCAGGGCCAGCACCCGGTTGGCCGAGACGACGCCGCTGGAGAGCGCGTCGACGGCCTCGGTCGCGGTCGTCACCGGGATGACCAGGTACGCCGATGCCCCGTAGAACGCCACCAGCTCGCCCGCGGAGATCTCGCCCGCGACGGCCAGCCTGGCGCCCAGCCAGACGATGACGACGGTGACCAGGCCGGGGATGGCGACGTTGGCCGCCGACAGCACGCCCTCGCTGCGCCCGACCGGGCCGCCGGCGTCACGGGCCCGGCCGCTGGCCGCGGCGAACCGCGCGCGGAAGCGGCGTTCACCGCCGGTGCCGTGCAGCACGCGCAGCCCGGAGGCGATGTCCGCGCCGAGCGTTCCCACCGCGGCGAACAGCCCGCGCTGAGCGGCCTTGCGCCGTTGCAGCGGGCGGAACAGCGGCTTGATCGACACGACGGCGAGCGGCACGCCGAGCAGCGCGGCCAGCCCCAGCGGGGCGGACGTGGCCAGCAGCGCGGCCGCGGTCACCGCGAACCCGACCGTGGTGCCGAACGCGCGCCCGACCGACTTGCACGCCGCGCCGATGTAGTCCACATCGGACGAAGTGACGGCGGTGACGTCGCCGACCGTCGTCGCGCTGTGGACGGCGGGGCCGACCCTGGACAGGTGCGCGGTCACCAGCCGCTGGGTCAGCTCTGCCCCGTGCAGGCGCAGCCCGGTGTTCAAGTGATCCGACGCCGCGCTGAGGACCGACTGCGCCACACCGAGGGCAACCGCGACGGCGGCCCACCACCACACCCGCGCGGTGTCGTGCGCGTCGATCGCGCCCACGCCGCCGCCGACCACCAACGGCAGCAGGGCCCCCGGTGTCGCCCACAACGCCGAGGTGCCGGCGGCCGCGGCGACCAGGCCGGGCCGCGCGCGCAGCACCCCGGCCAGCCAGCGCGCCCCGCTAGTGCCCGGGAAAGGCGGTGTCAAGTTCTTCCGATGGATTTCCGAATTCATATTCGCGTCACCTGGACCCTTCGCCTGCGGTGCCTTGACAGCCTGCGAGAGCCTACTTCAAACTCAAATCAATCCCAGCGGACAAGCACTCGACATGAATGTGCACCGGAATTCTCCGCCGGTGCGATTCTCATTCTTCGGAAGAGGTTCCAGCGCATGGGTGCATTGGCAATTCTCGGTGGTGAGCCGCAGCGTCCGGCGAAGATCACCGCGCGGTTCGAGCCGACCGGGGCGACCAGGCAGCGGGTCGCCGAGCTGCTCGCGGACGGGGCGCTCAGCGACTTCTACGGCGGCCGGTGGTGCACCGAGTTCGAGCGGCGCTTCGCCGAGCACTTCGGCGTCCGGCACGCGATCGCGGTCAGCTCGGGGACCTCGGCGCTGCACACGGCGGTGACCGCGGCGGGCATCGGCCCCGGCGACGAGGTGCTGGTGCCCACCAGCTGCTTCTTCACCGCCGCCACCGCGGTGCTGCAGCTCGGCGCGGTCCCGGTGCTGGTCGACTGCCTGCCGGGGTCGCTGGCCATCGACCTCGACGCCGCGGCGGCCCAGGTCACCGCGCGCACCAGGGCCGTGCTGCCGGTGCACATGTACGGCTACCCGGGCGACGCGCCCGCGCTGACCGCCTTCGCGCAGCGGCACGGGCTCGTCGTGGTCGAGGACGCCTGCCAGAGCCACGGCGCCCGGTGGGGCGACACGCTCATGGGCACCTTCGGCTCCCTCGGCTGCTTCTCCTTCGCCGCGCCCCGCAAGCACATCAACACCGGCGAGGGCGGCATGGTCGTCACCGACGACGACGAGCTCGCACTGCGCGTGCGGCGAGTCGCCAACAAGGGCAAGGACAACGGCTGGTTCACCCACAAGGTGATGGGCTTCTCCTACAACCTGCCCGAGATGAGCGCGGTGCTGGGCATCCAGGGCGTGGAGGCGCTCGACGCCGAGGTGGCCGCCAGGCGCGCGGTGTCCGACGCCTACGACGACGAGCTCGCGGGCAGCGGCCTCGAAGTGCAGCGGCCGCCGGACGTCGCGTTCCACTCGTACTTCCGCAAGGTGGTGCTGCTGCCGCCGCGGTACCTGCCGCTGCGCGACTGGTTCGTGCGCGCGGTGGAGTGGGAGAACGTCTCCGCCAAGCCCCCGCACGCCGCGTTGCACACGATCGAGTGGTTGCGCGGGCGGGTCGGCGGGGCGGGCGAGTTCCCCGTCGCCGACCTCGACCTCGGCCGCGCGGTCGACCTGGAGTCGGGGCCGCTGATGACGCCGGACGACGGCGTGGTCAGCGCCCGCGCCGTGCTCAAGGTGTGGGAGTGGGTGCAGGCCAACGAGGACGCCGCCTTCGCGTTCGCCGCCCAAGGTGGCCGCTACGACGACAAGGGCCCGCAATTGACCGCGGCGGGTTCGCGGTAGGGTCGGGAAACGTGATCACGAACAATTTCCTCGACGCCGTCCTCGACCACTACGGGCTCGCCGGAAAGCCCGTGGAACCGCTCAACCAGGGAGCCGACAACTTCACCGCATCGGTGAACTCGGAATTCGTGCTCCGCTGTTACCGGGTGACCCCGGCCGATGAGGTCGACGTCGAGCTCGACCTCATCGACCACCTGGTCGAGCGCGGTTTCCCGACCCCGCGCGTGCTGCGCACCGCGGACGGCGCGCGGCGGGTCGAGCACGAGGGCACGCACGCCGTGCTGTTCGAGCTGGTGCCCGGCTCGCCGATTGACGAGGACGCCCCCGCCAGCCGCCGCACGGTGGCCGAGCTGGCCGCGAGCCTGCACCTGGCGACGGCCGACCTGCCCGCGGGAGCGCGCCGGTCGCGCTCGGACCGGGGCCGCATCCAGAACCTGCTGGCCGAGCTGGACGCCGGCGGCCCGCTGGCGACGAAGGCAGGGGCGAGCGAGCTGGCGGGCGAGCTGCGCACATTGCTGTCCGAAGTGGACGACCTGCTCGGCGCGGGCCTGCCGCACGGCGCGGTGCACCACGACTACTACCACGAGAACGTGCTCGTCGACGCGGGCGGCCGGGTGCTCGGGCTGATCGACTTCGACGAGGCCTACCCCGGCCCGGTGGTGCTCGACGTCGCCGCCCTGCTCACCACCTGGGCCACCGACGACGAGGACCGCTTCGACACCGCGGCCATGCGCTCCCTGCTGGCCGACTACGAGCGGGTCCGCCCGCTGTCGGACCGGGAACGGGCGGCGCTGCCGCTGGCGGTGCGGGTGTTCAACGCCGCGGACGCCGCCGAGTACATCCAGCGCAACCACCGCAAGCGGCCGGACGCCTTCGAGATCGCCGAGTGCCGCTCGCTGCAGACCTACCACGCGCTCACCAGCCAACACGACTGGCTGCGCGGGTTCGCCACGGACTGACCCGCGCGCCGTCCGTCCCCAGGAGGACGACATGACCGACGACTTCCGCGTGTTCCTCGCCGCCCCGTTCGCGCAGTGGCTCGCGCCGGACGGCACCGTGGACCCGGTGGCCCGCAAGCGGCTGGAAGGCCTGCGCACGGCCTTCCTCGACCTGGGCCTGCCGGTGTTCAACGCCCACCACAACGAGGGCTGGGGCCAGGGCTGGCTGCCGCCGGAGGTGTGCGTGCCCAACGACTTCCGGGCCATGCAGACCGCCGACGTGGTCTGCGCCTACCTGGGCACGCCCGCCTCCGGCGGGGTCTGCCTCGAACTGGGCTGGGCCTCGGCCATGCACAAGCCGGTGCTGCTGGTGCTCGACGAGGGCGTCGAGCACAGCCAGATGGTGCAGGGCCTGTCCACCACGACCCCGGTGCGCGAGCTCGTGGTGCGCGACGGCCTCGACCCCTCGGCCCACGACGCGATCACCGCGGCGACGGTGGAGCTGGCCAGGGAGTGCTCGCCGCCGGTGGCGTGGCGGGGCACCGCGCTGGACACCTCGCTCGGCTACGTGCGGACCGCGACGCCGGAGCTGGTCGGATGACCGCCCTCGCGCCCACCCTGGCGGTGGCGGCCGCGGAGTTCGGCTGGGGCAGCGCGGGCAAGCTCAGCGCGGTGCTGGCGGCGCTGCGCGCCGGAGACCCCCGGCCGAGGCGGGTGGTGCTGCTCGGCTCCGGCCTGGGCCGCCCGCTGCTGGCCGGGCACGGGATCGACGCCGTGCACGAGGTGTCCACGCCGGGTGCGGTGGCCGAGGTGCTGGCCGAGGAGGAGGTGGACGCGGCGCTCGTCGTGCTCGACCCCGCCATCGCCAACGCCTGCACCGCGGCCGGTGTGCCCACGACCTACGTCGACAGCCTGCCGTTCCTGTGGACCAGGGGCGACCTGCCGGGGTTCCCGGTGGCCGTGGCCGCCTACTGCGCGCAGCGCTGCCTCGAGCTGCCCGCCGGCAGCGAGGAGGTGCTGGGGCACGTCCAGCGGCTGCACTGGGTCGACCCCGTCGTCGAGCACGCGGCGGCCGGCGGGCCGGGCGTCCCCGCCGGGCGGTGGCGCGGCGCGGGCGGCCGGGCGCTGGTGAACCTGGGCGGCCTGCGGTCGCCGCACGCCGCCGACTGGGCCGCCTACCCGCGCCTGGTGGTGCCCGCGGTGCTCACCGCGCTGCGCGACACCGGGTTCGAGGAGGCGCACGTGGCCGGCAACGTGCCGGCCGAACTGGCCGCGGAACTCGTCCGCTCGGCCCCGGAGCGGCTGCGGGTGTCGGCGGGGCCGTTGGCCCGCGCGGACTTCCTGGCCCGCCTCGACGGCGGCTGCGACGTGCTGGTGACCTCGCCGGGGCTGACCACGCTGCTGGAGGCCAGCAGCCGGGGCGTTCCGGTGGTGGCGCTGCCGCCGCAGAACCTGAGCCAGGTCTTCAACGCCCGGTTCCACCGGGCCGCGGTCGGCGACCGCTTCGGCGTGCGCTGGCCCGCGGGGGTGTTCACCGACGAGGAGGCCGTCGCGGCCAGCGCGGGCGGTGAGGAGGCGGCGCTGGAGGTCGTCTACGGCGGCATCTCCCGCGCCCGGCCCGCAGCCGTGCGCCCCGCGCTGCGCACCGCGCTGGCCGACGCGCTGCGGGCGGTGGCCGCGGGCGGGACCGACTGGGGCGCGCTGGCGGCCAGGCTGGGCACGTCCGGGGCCGCGCAGGTGGCCGAGATCGTGCTGGCGACCGGCGGGCGCGAGCACCGGCACCGCGCGGTCGACGCGCAAGCGCGTGGCTGAGCGGGGCGCGCGGGCGACCGCGGTCGTCGTCATCGGGGCCGGGTACGTCGGGCTGACCACCGCGGCGTGCCTGGCCTCGCTCGGCCACCGCGTGGTCTGCGCGGACGTCGACGCCGCCAAGGTCGACCGGTTGCGCGCCGGCCGGGTGGACATCCTGGAGCCGGGTCTGCCGGAGCTGGTGGCGGCCGGCCTGGCCGACGGGTCGCTGCGCTTCGAGCTGGGGGCCGGGGCCGCCGTGCGCGGCTGCGCTCCCGGCGCGCGGGCGGTGTTCCTCTGCGTTCCCACGCCTTCGGACGCCGACGGCCGGGCCGACCTGACGGCGGTGGAGTCCGCTGTGGACGAGGTGGCCGGAGCACTGGTCGCAGGCGACGTCCTCGTGCTCAAGTCGACAGTTCCGGTGGGGACGACGCACGCCGTGCGCGACCGCCTGCGCACAGCGGGCGTCGCGGTCGCCAGCAACCCGGAGTTCCTGCGGGAGGGCTCCGCCGTCACCGACTTCCTGCACCCCGACCGGCTCGTCATCGGGTGCGACGACCCGGCCGGGACCACCACGCTGGCCGGCGTCTACGCCGGGGTGGCAGCCCCGGTCGTGGTGACCGACCCGGTCAGCGCCGAACTGGTCAAGTACGCCGCGAACTGCTTCCTGGCCCTGAAGCTGTCCTACGTCAACAGCATCGCCGAACTGTGCGAGCGGGTGGGCGGCGACATCGGGTCGGTGGCGGAGGGGATGGGCCACGACCCGCGCATCGGCCCCGGCCACCTGCGCCCCGGTCCGGGGTGGGGCGGTTCCTGCCTGCCCAAGGACACCAGGGCCCTGCTCCACCTGGCCGACCGCCGCGGCGTGGACCTGACCCTGGTCCGGGCCGCGGCGGACCTCAACTCCGCCACCCAGGACCGCATCGCGGACAAGGTCCGCACCGCGGCCGGGGAAGCGGGCGGTGACCGGGTGGCGGTGCTGGGCCTGGCCTTCAAAGCGGGCACCAACGACCTGCGCGAGTCCCCCGCACTGGCCGTCGCCGCCCGTCTGTCGGCCCACGGCCTGACCGTCGTCGCCCACGACCCGGCCATCGCCCCCGGAACCGCGCCACTGCCGGGCATCACCCTGGTCGACGACGTCGACCTCGCCGTCAAGGGCGCGGCAGCGGTGGCGCTCCTCACCGACTGGCCGCAGTACCGGGCGCTGGACTGGAACCGCGTGGCCGGCCTGATGGCCGGGACCGTGGTCGTCGACACCCGCAACCAGCTCGACCCGGAGCAGCTGCGCCGCTGCGGTCTCGACCGGCGGGGAATCGGGGTCTGAGTCCGCGGCCCGGTGACCGGTGGTGGTGTGGGCTGGACAAGTGGCGGTCCCGTCTGCGGGCGGGACCGCCACTCGGCTGCCCAGGTCGTGATGGGCCTGCCGGCGCGTCACACCGGCGTCCGCAGCCCCTCCGGCCGCACCCGCCGCCCCTCTCCCGCCGACGTCAGCACGGCGTCGAGCACGTCGACCACGTGCAGCGCCAGCTCCCCGCTGGCCCGGTGCTCCCCGCCCTCCCGCAGCGCCCGCACCAGGTCGACCACGCCCGCTCCCCGCCGCACCGGCGGTCCGGCGGGCTCGGGCAGCTCGACCTCCGTCCACTCCTGAGAGCCGCGCCGTTGCAGCAGCACGGGTCCGTCGTACGAGCTGGGGTCGGGGCAGCGCAACGTCGCCTCGGTGCCGTGGACGTCCAAACTGGACACATCGGCGGCGGTGTCGAAAGAGGTCGTGAGGGTGCCGACGGCTCCGCCCGCGAACTCCAGCACGGCGGAGAGGTGGGTCAGCGTCTCGACCTCGACCACGGACCCGGCCAGCGGGTCGCTGGTCACGGTGCGGGTGGGCCAGGTCGTCGCGGCGGCGGCGGAGACGGCGGCGATCGGGCCCAGCAGGCAGACCAGGGCGCTGAGCTGGTAGGGGCCCATGTCGAACAGGGGACCGCTGCCGGACCGGTAGAAGAAGGCCGGGTCCGGGTGCCACCACTCCGGCCCCGGGCTCAGGGTCAGCGCGGTGACCCCCACCGGCGTGCCGATGCGGCCCTCGTCGACGAGTCGCTTGGCGAGCTGGAAGGCAGGGGACAGGAAGGTGTCCGGCGCGCTGCCCACGCGAACCCCGCCCGCGGCGGCGGCGTCGAGCAGAGCGGCGGCCTCGACACGGTCAACGCCAAGGGGTTTCTCGGTGTAGACGTGCTTTCCCGCGGCGATGGCGGCGAGGGCGACATCGGCGTGGTGGGCGGGCGGGGTCAGCACGAGGACGACCGCGACCTCCGGGTCGTGGTGCAGCTCCTCGACGGGCACCGCGCGCAGCCCGGGGACCTCACGCGCCAGCTCCCTGGCCCGCGCCGGGTCGGCGTCGGCCACGGCGGCCAGCCGGACCGAGGGCTGCTTGGCGAGGTGTTTGACGTAGGAGCGGCTGATCATGCCCGCCCCGACGATGCCGAGGCCGACCGGTGCGCTCATCAGGAAACCTCCACGGCAGTGGCGCGCTCGCGCAGGAAGTGGTTCATCACGCGGGAGCTGACGTCGCAGCGCCCGCAGGCGCTGTTGGTCCCCGACGCGCAGCGCGCCCGCAGGGACAGGGCGTTGAGGCTGTTCCACGCGTCGCGCGGGCGCCAGGTGAGCAGGTTGCCGATCGGCGCGTCGGCGTAGACGAGCATGTTGCAGCCGAACACGTCACCGGTGTCGGCGCGGACGTAGGCGGTGAAGGTGGGCACGCTGCACGGGTGCGGCGAGTCGTCCTCGGCGAAGCCCTCCTCGCGGGCGATGAGCTGCACGCCGGCGTCGGCGCACCGGACGCGCAACCGCCCGATCACCGCGGTGGCCCGCCGCACCTGCTCCGGCGTCGGCAGCTGCTCCGCCGCGCCGCGGATGGGGATCAGGTGCCACCAGTCGGGCAGCCTCGGCTGCGACAGCAGCACGTCGCCCAGTTCCTCCAGGTCGTCGATGCCGATGCGCTGCAACACGGAGTTGACGCCGAAGGGCAGACCGACCTCGTGCATGCGGCGCATGGCGGACACGCACCGGTCGAACAACTGTGGCGTGTCGCGGATCGTGTCGTGGCGCGCACCGACGGCGTCGATGCTGAGCACCACCTCCTGACACCCGGCCCCGGCGAGCTCGGCGACCTTGGACGCCAGGACGCGGCCGTTGGAGATCACCGACACCCTGGTGCCCGCGTCGGTGGCGCGGCGCACCAGCTCGGACAGGCCGTGCAGCAGCAGCGGCTCGCCGCCGGTGAAGCGCAACGACTTCGGGGCCAGCTCCAGGACCTTGTCCAGGACCTCGCGGTAGTGCTCGACGCCGAGGGTGCTGCGCGGCAACAGCCAGCAGTCGCACATGTTGCAGCGCGCGTTGCAGTTGTCGAACAACCCGAAGTACACCAGGTCAAGGCCGGTCTGCGGCCTCGTGGGCGACACCATGGTCGGGGTACCTCCTTGCGGGGTGGGCGGTTCAAGGCCGCAAGGTAGGCGGGCCGGGTGCACGCGGCCAAGACCGCCACCGTGCACACCGTTGGTGTTCAACATGATTGCCGGCCACGCGCGGTGGTCGGCGAGGCGCGGCGCCGGGCGCGCACGGGTGAGGACGTGACCTGCGTCCACACTGGCCAGACGCGCTGAGTGAGATCGCGTGCCGCACCCGGCATCCGTTGCTCCATAAGGACTGTTCAGCACCACACGCGCGCCTTTGCCCCGGCCACGGCCGCTTGTTAGCGTCCGATCGCCCGACCGCCGCGACCGACAAGGCTGGTGCTGATGGGTCTCTCGCTGACCGACCACCTGGACAACCTCGGCCCCCTCGCGGGCAGCGCACCCTACGTGCGCACACCGGCGGGTCTGATGGGCCAGGACCTGGCCCCGCCCCGGCGCGACGTCGAACGCGAGCGCGAGCAGCTGCGGCGCTACCTCGACGGTCTGCCGCAGGCGCACCGCGCCAGGGTGCTGGCCCTGGCCGACCAGCTGCCCCCGCTGGACCCGCGCTGCCGGATCAGCGTGCAGGTGCCCGCCCGGTTCGAGGCCGAGTACCTGCGCCGCTTCCTCGACGTCTACGCCGACCAGCGCGACATCGACGGCTCGCCGCTGCCGCCGGGCAGCTTCGACGTGCTGGTGCTGACCAACCGGCTCGCGGGCGAGGACCCGGACGACTCCGCCGCGGTGTTCGAGCGGTTCCGCGCCGAGGCGGGCGCGGTCGGCGCGGCCTTCCACCTCGTCGACGTGGTGCTCGACGCGGACGAGCCGTACCCGCTGACGCTGTGCAGGCGGCTGTGCGCGGACATCACCGCGGTCAGGGCGCTGCGCGGCCGGCAGCGCGCGCCGCTGTACTTCGCGCTGGAGGACGCCGACACGGTGTGGCTCGATCCCCGGCAGCTGGCCATCCAGGTCGCCGCGCTCGACGCCGACCCGGCGCTGGACGGCGTGCGCGGCCAGCAGGACCGCTGCCCGTGGATCATGTGCGAGAACGACCTGCTCGTGCTGCTGCGCCGCTCGTGGAACTTCACCGAGGCCTACTTCATGCGCGAGTCGCTGCACCCGCACCGCAACCCCGACTACGACTTCACCTGGAACCGGGTGGTGACCAGCGGCTGGAACACCGCGATCACCGCGGAGGCGTTCGCGGCGATGGGCGGCTACACCCCCGACCGCCGCCTCGGCGAGGACGTCGACCTCGGTGAGCGGCTCAGCTGCGTGCGCGGCCGCTGGGACGGGCCGGTGTTCCGCCCCGAGGTGGGCACTGTCGGCGCGCTGCGCACCAGGGCGGAGGGCTCGCCCCGGCGGTGGCTGCTGCGGGTGGCCGCCGACGTGGAGCCCTACAACCGGTCCGGCGGCTACGCGAACTTCTTCTCCGCCGACGTCACCGCGCGCATCAAGTCCCCGGACCCGCACGACCTGCTGGAGCTGGCCCGCCCCTCGGCCAGGCTCACCCGTGAGAACGCCGAGCTGTTCGAGGACGTGCTCTCCGGCGACCTCGCCTTCACCCGCAAGGTGCGCAAGCGCCGCGACGCCGCCGACGAGCAGTGGCGCTGGGTGTGCCTGGCGCTGGGCCTGCGCCCCTCGGACTGGCGGGTCGACGGCGACCGGGTGCGCCTGCTGCGCCTGGACGCCCTCGCCGGCGCGCTGGCCGGGTTCCGCGCCAGGCACCGGGGCAGGCCACCGCGCATCGGCGAGTCAGCCCGTCCCACCGGCCGCATCCCGCACCGCCCCCAGGAGGAGACCCATGCGCACCCCAGCGCTTGACGGCGGAACCCCCGCCTTCGACGCGAACGAGGCCAAGGCCCTGTGGCCGGGCACGCACCCCGACGAGCTCGACGGCCTGCGCCGGGTCCTCGACTCCGGCGTGTGGTCGCGCAGCCGCGACAGCGACTGGGCCGGCGGCGAGGTCGGCCGGTTCGAGGCCGCGCTCGGCGGCTACCTGGGGGCCGAGCAGGTCACCGCCACGGCGAACGGCACGGTCGCCATCGAGTTCGCGCTCGCCGCACTCGGCGTCGGTCCCGGCGACGAGGTGATCGTGCCCGCGTCGACGTTCTTCGCCTCGGTCTCACCCGTGGTGCGCCTGGGCGCGGTCCCGGTGTTCGCCGACATTGACCCGGCGACCTTCACGATCTCTCCCGCGTCGGTGGCCGAGCGGGTCACCAGCCGCACGGTGGGGGTGCTCGTCGTGCACCTCGCGGGCATCCCGGTCGACCTGGACGCGATCGGCGAGCTGTGCGCGCGGCGCTCGCTGTTCCTGGTCGAGGACTGCGCGCAGGCGCTGGGCTCGACCTGGCGCGGCCGCCAGGTCGGCACGTTCGGCGACGCGGGCACCTTCTCCTTCCACCAGGAGAAGCAGCTCACCGCGGGCGAGGGCGGCGCGGTCGCCACCCGCGACCCGGCCGTCGCCGGACGGGTCTTCGCCCACCACAACGGCTTCTGGATGCGCGGAGCCCCCAAGCAGGACAAGCACGAGGTCTCCACCAACGGCAGGCTCACGCCGTTCCAGGCCGCGGTGCTCAGCGCCCGGTTGCCCCGCCTCGACGAGCAGGTCGAGCACCGGGCGGCCAACGCGGAGGCACTGCGCGCGGCTGTCGTGGACGGGGTCGAGCAGGTGACCCCGCTCGCGGCGACGACCAGGTGGAGCCTGTTCGCGGTGCCCTTCCGGGTGGACCCGGAGCAGGTGTCGCGCGACAAGCTCGTCGAGGCGCTGTCGGCGGAGGGGGTGTCGGCGCACGAGGGCCACCTCGACCCGGTGTACCGGCGCCCGCTGTTCCTCGACAACCCGATCGACCACCGCAACGACGGCTGCCCGGAGGCGGAACGGGCGGCGGACGTCACCGGGTTCGTCATCTCGCACAAGATGTTCCTCGGCCCGCGGGCCTGGATGACGCGGCTGGGCGAGGTGCTCGACGAGCTGGTGTCCTCGGGGCGCGTCCGCCCGTGAGCCGCCACCCGGCCGCCCGCGCCGCCCACACCGACAGCTGATCGACAGACCGGCGCGGCGGACCAGGGTGCGGGCAGCGCGGCGGGGCAGAGGCCGGCGCGGAGCCGGACGCGGTGGTTCGGGTCGCCGCGAGCAGGTCGGCGAGCGCGGTGGCATCAGCGGTCAACTCGATCTCGTCCGCACCGCGCGGTCGCCCGGCGAACTTGTCGTTCGGCTCTGCCACGCGGGTCACGTGCAGGCGGGTCGGCAGGCCCTCGGCGGAGGCGGACGGCATATCCAGCGAGCAGACCGCCGAGAACGGCTGGTCACAACGCGCGCCGCGCGCTCGTCGGCACCCAGACCGAAGCCTGCCCGGCCGCCATGACGTCAACGAGCAGCCACGGGACAGGTCTCCAGACGCCGCGCTGACCGCGTTCGCCCAGCAACTCGGAGAAGCATCCACCAAACGGGTTGGAGTCAAACAATACTCGATCGGGTTGTTCTGGCGCTGAAGGGTTCACACGATGGGGTGGAAGCGGCTTGATGGAGTGGCGGGCACGAAAGCGTCCGCCGACCACAGAGTGGAGATCACGAACATGCCGCATTGGGGCAGAATTGCCGCCACGACCGTGATGGCGGTGGTGGCCGGGCTCGTAGCGGCCACGACGGCCACCGCTTCCCCGGTCGGGGTGCAGACGCTTTACCAGGTCACCTACGGCTCTCTGGGGCGAGCGGACTTCGACAGCTACGGGGAGGTCCTGCGGGCCTGTGACACCCGGGAGGACGGTCTCGACGTCAACGCCACCCTGACCGTGCAGGGACGGACCTACTCGGTTTCCGACAGTGGCGCGGGTTCTCCGTGCGGGCAGAAGAACCTGGACCTGCCCGAGGGCTTGTCCGGCACGCTGCAGGTATGCGTGCCCGGCAGGGGATGCAGCAGCACCGCCGTCAGCACCACCTGATCTCGGTCAGGTCTCGCAGCTCCATCCACCGCGCCGCGAGCGGATCGGCGCGGAGACTGCGAGTGGGCTGAAGCTCGGCGGTGTCGGTGGTCATCGCGGGCAGCCCGACCAGCACGGCCTCATGGTCCCGCGCTTTCCGCGGCCCGGAAGCGCGGGACCATCGGTGGCGCTGGCTCGCGTCCGGGGTCCGCTGGGGAAATGAGCAAGCGTCCGCAAGCAAAACGAGCACCCATTGGTGCTGCACCTGCGTAGTCCCGGTAACGGCGCTGCTGGACTCAGAACTCCTGGCTCGATGGGAGGTTGCGGAGGCGGCGCCAGCAGATGAGGCCGCAGGCCAGGCTGAGGAAGACTTCGTGGATGTCGTCGCGGATCTCCCAGCGGGTCCGCAGGCGGCGGAACCAGTGCAGCAGCGCGAAGTCTGCTCGACGACCCAGCGGTGCACGCCCAGTCCGGAGCCGTGTTCGCTGCCGCGGCGGGCGATTACCGGTGTGATGCCCTTGTCGCGGAACAGGGTGCGGTACTTGTCGTGGTCGTAGCCGCGGTCTGCGTACAGCGTGTTGGGTCGGAACCGTGGCCGGCCGCGTTTGCCGCGCACCGGCGGGATCTGGTCGATCAGCGGCATCAGCTGGGTGACGTCGTTGCGGTTGCCGCCGGGTGAGTGACACGGCCAGCGGAATGCCGTGTCCTTCGGTGATCAGGCGGTGCTTCGAGCCCGTTCCGGCGCGGTTGACCGGGCTCGCCCCGGTTTTGGGCCGCCTTTGAGGGCGCGGACGTGCGAGCCGTCGATCACCGCCCGCGACCAGTCCAGCGCGTGCGCGGCGTTGAGCTCGGCGAGCAGGTTCTCGTGCAGCCGCTGCCAGACCCCCGTCTGGTGCCAGTCCCGCAGCCGCCGCCAGGCGGCCTGACGACTCGTGCTCAGACCGTCGGCGGAGATGACCGGCGGTCGGTGCACTTCCCCACGCGTCCATCGTCCGCCGCACCCGCCACGAAAACCTTCGCGGGCACGTACCAGATGAGTCGTTCCCGCCCGTCTTCGCTGAGCAACGCGTAGCAGTCGTAGTCGATCGGACCGCGCTGTGGATGGCGCAGTCTCTTCGTCTCACTCCGGCGGATGGCGACGTCCTGCTGAGCCCACAGCCGTGCGAACCAGGAGCTGTGCGCGGTGAGCACCTCGATCAAAGCTCTGGCATCAGGATCATCCGGTCCGCGGCGAGCGACACCGATCCGCAGGTCCGCGATGAGCGCCTCGGCTTCCGCTTCGTGACAGCTTTCATCGAACTGTGCCCGCACGGCCGGATCAGTGAACCACCGGTACACGTAGCTGTCGGTCAGCTCCGAGGACTCGGGAATCGGGCCGTGCAGTTCGGCTGCCGCGTCGTTCTGCGCGAGAACGATTTGCAGATCCGTGCTGACATAGGCGGGAACGTCGTCCCCGAAACGGCTGAGAAGATCCCGCATGGCGGGGTGCAGGACCGCCCCGGACGAGCGGCGCGGCTGGTGCCGCCCGGCGAGGGTGAACGCGTGAGCGCGCTCGTCCTCGCTCATTTTGAGCACCTCGGCGAAGGCGTCGAGAACAGCCGATGAAGGTTGAGCCGTTCCGCGCTCGATCTCGATGTAGTAGTCGGTGGAGACGTGCGCGAGCTGGGCCACCTCATCCCGGCGCAGGCCTGTCACCCGCCTGCGGGAACCCATCGGCAGCCCCACGTCAGCGGGGCGCACCCGGTCGCGACGTGAGCGCAGGAACGCGCCGAGCTGCGGAAGATCCATCGCAGCCAGTATGAGGGACCAGCACCGGCGCTTCAACGCGTCACGTGCCCTGAGAGGGGGGTCAGCCTCCCCTGGTTCGGCCTGGTCACGCTGACAAGGCTGGACGCGTGGACGAAGAACAGATGTCGAAGATGCTCGACGCGATCGCCGCCAACTTCCGCGGCAGCCAGCGCGCCCCGGTCATCGGTACCCCCGGCGATCTCGGGCTGGCGTACGAGGACGTGACCTTCCCCGCCAGCGACGGGGTGCCGCTGGAAGGCTGGTTCATCCCGAACACCGGCGACAAGCTCGTCATCGCGAACCACCCGATGGGCTTCACCCGTACCGGCCTGCCCAGCCACCTCGATCCGTGGTGCTCGATCTGGGCGCCCAGCGGCAACAACATCGAGATCCCCTTCATGCCGGACTACAAGATCCTGCACGACGCGGGCTACAACGTCCTCACCTACGACCTGCGCAACCACGGCTTCAGCGGGTCCGCCAACGGCGGCATCACCTCCAGCGGCATCTACGAGGCCCGCGACGTGATCGGTTCCCTCACCTACGCACGCACCCGCACCGACACCGGTTCGATGCGGATCAGTCTGTTCAGCCGCTGCCTCGGCGCGAACGCGACGTTCGCGGCCGCCTACCAGGACCCGGCCGCGTTCGAGGGCATCGACTCCCTCGTGGCCGCCCAGCCGGTGACCACCAAGGTCATCATGACCCACCAGCTCGGTCTCATGGGCATCCCCGCGGTGCGTGTGGACGACCTCGACCGCCGCATTCAGCTGGTGACCGGCCTCGGGTTCGACGCGCAGGACCCGGTGCCCTGGGCCGGCGCGGTCAGCGTACCGACGTTGATCTACCAGGTCCGCGACGACAGCCTCGTCACCCCGCACGACGTGCGGTCGATGTACGACGCGATGCCCACGAAGGACAAGCACCTGCACTGGATCGAAGGCAGCAACCGCCGCTGGGACGGCTACCTGGAGTTCCAGCGCAACCCGCACCCCATGCTCGACTGGATCGCCCAACACGCCGCCTGACCTGGTAAAACGCTCACCGCCCACGAACACGTTGCCCGTGGGCGGCGAGCGCCATGTCGGAATCGAGGGCATCAGCCCTCGCACGTTCACGGTGAGAACGACCGTGACCGACCCGTCCGCGTCGTTCCCGCCGGATCTCGTCGAGCGCGAGTTCGACCAGAGCCGGCTGAACGCCGTGTGGCTGACCGACATCACGTACCTGTCCTGTGGTGAGGGCGAGATGTTCCTGTGTGCGATCCGCGACGGGCACTCCCGCACAGTTCTCGGCTACAGCGTCGCCGACCACATCGGCGCCGAGATGGTCACCACCGCCATCGAGGCCGTGGTGGCCGCCCGTGGAGGTGACTGTCGTGGCACAGTCCTGCATTCCGACCGCGGCGGCGAATACACGGCGAACCTGACCGCGCGGGCGTGTTTCCGGCACGGGCTGCGCCGATCGATGGGCGCGACCGGGATCTGCTGGGACAACAGCCCCGCGGAGTCGTTCTGGTCGACGTTCAAACACGAGCACTACTACCGGCACGTCTACGCCACCAAGACGGAACTCGTTGCCGCGATTGACAATTGGGTCATTTTCTACAACAGTACGCGGCGGCACTCCAAGCTCGGGATGCGCAGTCCCAGCGACTATGAGAAGTCACTCCGAGCAGCTGCCTGAACTTCTTACGCCCCTGTCCACCGTTCGGGGTGAACCTCAGTCTCTGGTTGCGGCACCCTCAACGTGGATCTCCGTCAGCTTGGAGTTCGGGCGCGGAAGTCGAAGTGACTGGCGGGCAGCTCAGCGATAGTAAAACTGATCGCCACCCCTGTTCGGGCGAAGTAGATCTACGCCAGCCATTCGCTCAGTCATCCTATCGCCAGCGTCAGCGCCTGCCACCGCGGCTCAGCGGTGTGAACGGAGGGCGACCGTCGCACGCGTCCAGGAATTCCGACGGAAGGTTCAACAGATCGGCGTGCCGCGCTCTCCGGCCTGACTCGAAGTGAGCCGCCAAATCGAAGCGTTCCGGAGCGCGAGTGGTGTGCGGACAGCAGCACAAACACGAGTCGGATGTCGTCGGGCTTGGCGACTTGACTGCTCCGCGTGGAGGGATCGCTGTCGCAGGGGACTGTATCTGCGTGACGGTAGGAGAGGTGTCACCGCGTACTAGACCATTGACGGACCAAGTGTGTCCGCTGTGGACTGTGAAGACCGTCTATTTTGGACTCTCTGGGCCCCTTGGCTTCGAAGCTTGACGAGTCACAATGGGCCTGAACAGGCAAAACGTGGCGATGGGGCCGTCTTCGGGGATGTCCCGAAAACGGCCCCATCATGGCCCATCATGTCTGGTCGGCCCACCACTTCTGGCCGGCCTCGCCGAGCGTGGAGATCGGGTCGTAGTAGGGGTAGCGGCGGTCGAGCGCCTCGGGATCTTCGAGCTCGATCCCGGTGCGGTAGTTCTTCGTCCAGTACGAAATGCCCAGCTCACGGTCGTACTCGGCGAGCTGGTTGACCCACCGCTTCCCGACGTACGGCACGTCGCACACGATCCGTGGCGTCGCGTAGCCGGGCAGGTAGCCCATGATCGCGTGCTGGAGCTCCTGCGCCTCCCACACGGCAACGCGCCAGTGCTCGGCGTTGGGGATCATGTCGCACATGTAGAAGTAGTACGGCAGGATGTTCGCTTCCCCTTGCAGGGCGAAGCAAAGGTCCAGCAGGTCGGCCGGGGTGGCGTTGACCCCGCGCATCAGCACGCCCTGGTTGCGCACGTCCCGCACACCGACTTCCAGGGCGGTGCGGGCGGCCTCGGCGACGAGGGGGGTCACGGACTGTGCGTGGTTCACGTGCGTGTGGATGGCGAGGTTCACGCCGCGGCGGGAGGCGGTGCGGGCGACGCGTTCCAGACCCTCGACCACTCGGGGCTGGAGCCAGTGCTGGGGGAGGCCGGCCAGCGCCTTGGTGGCGAGGCGGACGTCGCGCACGGTCTCGATGTCCAGCAGGCGCATGAGGAACGACTCGAGCTGCGGCCACGGCACGTTCGCGACGTCGCCGCCGGAGACGACCACGTCGCGGACGCCGGGGGTCTTCTTCAGGTAGTCGATCATCTGGTCCTGGCGGTCGACCGGCTTGAGCGACAGCTTGTGCTTGTCGATCAGCGGGGTGGAGTTGCCGACCAGGTCCATGCGGGTGCAGTGCCCGCAGTACTGCGGGCAGGTGGAGACCATCTCGGCCAGCACCTTGGTGGGGTAGCGGTGGGTCAGGCCCTCGACGACCCACATCTCGGCCTCGTGCAGCGAGTCGCGCTGCGAGTGCGGGTGCGACGGCCAGTGCGGGTCGCGGTCGGAGGAGACCGGCAGCATGTAGCGGCGGACCGGGTCGGCCAGGAACGCCTCGGTGAAGGCGTCGGGGGAGAGGTCCGCGCCGACCGCCATCGTGTTGAACATCTGCGGCGGGATCAGCATCGACATCGTCGCGAAGGCGTCCATGTCCTTGGCGAGGTCGTCGTAGAACCTGTCGGTGAGCAGGTCGCCCGCGACCTTGCGGAGCTGCTTCACGTTCTTCACGCAGTTGACCCGCTGCCACTGGGCGTCACGCCACTGCGCCTCGGTCACGTGCGCCCAGCCGGGGAACCGGCGCCAGTCGGGCTCGACCAGCTCACGGCGGACGTACGTGTACGGCTGGCGGTCCAGCCGCTCCAGCGCCGTGGGGGCGTCGTGCAGCGCGGTCATCCGTACTCCTCAGCGTCGAGGTCGCGTAAAGATATCCTGTCACACCGCTAGCGTGCCGTAAATATTTCGGCTCAAGCCCTGGTCGAAGAGGCGTGGGAGCAACCGCGGGCGTCCGTGCGTTGTGGAGGTATGCCCCTTTTCGCGCTGCTGCTCGCCGGGATCTTCGCCGAGGTCGCGGTCATGCTCGCCGTCGGCAACGCCATCGGCCCGCTGGCCATGATCGGGTTGCTGCTGGTCGGCACGCTCGTCGGTCTCGTGCTGGTCCGCAGGCAGGGCGCGCAGACGATGGCCGCGTTCTCCGAGTCGGTGTTCAAGCGGCAGCAGCCGCACCAGGAGATGGCCGACGGGGTGCTCATCGCCGCCGCCGGCGCGTTGATCATGGTGCCCGGCTTCGTCAGCGACGTGGCCGCGCTGTTCCTGCTCTTCCCGCCCACGCGCCGGCTCGTCAGCCGCCGCATCGCCCGCAAGGCGGAGGCCGCCGCGCTCAAGTTCGAGCACGAGCGCCGCTTCGGCCCCGGTCAGGTCGTCGAGGGTGAGGTCGTGACGGTCGACGCGGACCACGTGGTCGTCGCGGAACGCCGCGAACTGCCTTGATCCGCGCGTACCACCCCGCCGACCTCGACGCGCTCCACGACATCTGCCTCGACACCGGCAACGGCGGCCGGGGCGCCCGCCACCTGTTCGACGACCCGCGCCTGCTCGGTCACGCCCACGTCGGCCCGTACGTCGCCTTCGAGCCCGACCTCGCGTTCGTGGCGGAGGACGACGACGGCGTCTGCGGCTACGCGATCGGCACGGCCGACAGCCTCGCGTTCGAGGACCGACTGGACCGCGACTGGTGGCCCGACCTGCGCGTTCGCTACCCGATGACACCGAGTGCGAACCGGGTCGTCCGCCACATCCACAACCCGGCGCGCGTCGACCCGATGCTCGCCATCGACTATCCCGCGCACATGCACGCCAACCTGCTGCCGCGTGCGACGGGCAAGGGGTACGGCGGCAAGCTCGTGCGTGCCGTGCTCGAACGCCTGGAGAAGGGCGTCCACGTGCACGTGCGCCGCCACAACACACACGCGATCGGGTTCTGGCAGCACCTCGGGTTCCGGCAGATCGCCGTGGAGGAGAAGCTGGTGCTCGGCCTGCGGCTGTGACCAGAGCAGCGGGGACCAGATCAGCAGGGGTCAGGCCAGCAGGTCCTTGAGCAGCAGGTCGAAGTCGATGACCTCGCGCCCGGACGGCACCACCTGGTAGGTCGACTGCAGGAACCGGTGCAGCTCCTCGGCCGGCAGGTGGAACACCGCGTGCGAGTCCTCGGTCACCAGCTCCAGGACCAGCACGTCACCGTCACCGGGGCGCAGCCGCACGTCACCGAGCCCGGCCGGCGCCAGCACCCCGTCGGCGAGCAGCTCCCGGCCGACGAGCCAGGTGGACTCCTGGTCGCGGGTGTGGAACCGCATCGTCACCGCGTGGGGGTCGTCCGTGCGGTAGTGGAGGTCGACGTCCATGGGTTCGACCGTGCCGTCCGGCCGGATGAACTGGACAACGGTCGCCGTCCCGACTCGGGTCTCGTTGTACATCGCCGATCCTCCTCAGCTCCGAGGTGCTGACGTGGACACGGGCGCCGGCCGGGATCGGTTCAACGCGCCCGCCGGGGAGTTGCGCAGAAGCGGAGGTTGCCTGGATCTTCGTCCTGGGTACCGATGTCGCATGACCGTTTACGGCGTCCATGCGTCACATGAGCAGATCCACCCCGCCGAGCTGCTGACCGCGGTGCGCAGGGCCGAGGAGGCCGGCTTCACCGCCGCGATGAGCTCCGACCACTTCGCGCCGTGGAGCGAACGGCAGGGCCAGTCCGGGTACGCGTGGTCGTGGCTCGGTGCCGCGCTGCAGGCGACCGAGCTGCCGTTCGGCGTGGTCACGGCACCGGGGCAGCGCTACCACCCGGCGATCACCGCGCAGGCGATCGGCACGCTCGCCGCCATGTACCCCGGCCGGTTCTGGGCCGCGCTCGGGACGGGTGAGGCGAGCAACGAGCACATCACCGGTGACGGCTGGCCGCGCAAGGACGTCCGCACCCGGCGGCTGGAGGAGTGCGTCGAGGTGATCCGCGCGCTGCTCAACGGCGACGAGGTCAGCCACGACGGCCTGGTCCGCGTCGACCGCGCCCGGCTGTGGACCCTGCCCCGCGAGGTGCCGCAGCTGATCGGTGCCGCCGTGAGCCCCGAGACCGCGCGGTGGTGCGCGTCGTGGGCGGACGGGCTGATCACCGTCAACGCCGCACCGGAACGCCTGCGCGAGGTCGCGGGCGCCTATCGGGACGCGGGCGGGCGCGGCAAGCTGCACCTGCAGGTGCACCTGAGCTGGGCGCAGGACCTCGACACGGCTCGCGCGATCGCGCACGACCAGTGGCGCACGAACGTGTTCCGCCCGCCGGTGTGCTGGGACCTGGAGCTGCCGGAGCACTTCGACGTGGTCGCCGAGAACGTCACGGCCGAGCAGCTCGAAGGCGTCGTCAACATCTCCGACGACCTCAAGTGGCACGCCGAACGCCTGCACGACTACGCCGAGCTGGGCTTCGAGGAGATCTACCTGCACCACGTCGGCCAGGACCTGGTGCCGTTCATCGACGCGTTCGGCGAGCACGTGCTGCCGGAGGTGACGGCATGATCCGCACCTCGGACGTGTGGTGGAAGAACGCCGTCCTCTACTGCCTGGACGTGGAGACCTTCTCCGACAACGGGTTCCGCGGCGCCACCGAACGACTCGACCACCTGCACGCGCTCGGTGTCACCTGCCTGTGGCTGATGCCGTTCTACCCCACGCCCGAGCGCGACGACGGCTACGACATCACCGACTTCTACGCCGTCGACCCGCGCCTCGGCTCGCTGGGCGACTTCGTGGAGTTCGTCCGCGCCGCACGGGACCGCGGCATGCGCGTCATCGCCGACCTCGTCGTCAACCACACGTCCGACCAGCACCCGTGGTTCCACGACCCCGACAAGCGCGACTGGTACGTCTGGGCCGACGAGCCGCCGGAGGACGGGCCGAAGGGCATCACGTTCCCTGACAAGGAGAGCTCGCTGTGGGAGTACTCCGAGGAGGTCGGCAAGTACTACCTGCACCGCTTCTACAAGCACCAGCCCGACCTGAACGTGGCCAACCCCGCCGTGCGCGACGAGATCGCGCGGATCATGGGCTTCTGGACGGAGCTGGGTCTGAGCGGCTTCCGGGTCGACGCCGTCCCGTTCCTGCTGGAGCACCAGGAGCGGTCCGACGCGATCGAGCTGCCCGACCCGCACGACTACCTCACCGACCTGCGGGCGTTCCTCAACCGCCGCAACGGTGAAGCTGTCCTGCTCGGCGAGGTGAACCTGCCGTACAAGGACACGATGGCCTTCTACGGCCAGGGCGTCGGCGACGAGCTGACCATGTGCTTCGACTTCGTCGGCATGCAGGCGATGTACCTGGCGCTGGCGCGGCAGACGAGCGGGCCGCTGGCCAAGGCGTTGCAGGAACGCCCGCAGCCACCGCGCGACGGGCACTGGGCGACGTTCGTCCGCAACCACGACGAGCTGACGCTGGACAAGCTGCCGGTTGACGAGCGCCAGGAGGTCTTCGACGCGTTCGGGCCGGATCCCTCGATGCAGCTCTACGGCCGGGGGCTGCGCCGCCGCCTCCCCGGGATGCTCGACGGGGACCAGCGCCGCATCCGGATGGTCTACAGCCTGCTGTTCACGCTGCCGGGCACGCCGGTGCTCTTCTACGGCGAGGAGATCGGCTTGGAGGAGGACCTGTCGCTCGAAGGCCGGCTCGCGGTGCGCGTGCCGATGGACTGGGAGGAGGCGGGCAAGCAGCGCCACGACCCCGAGTCGTTGCTGACGTGGATGCGCAAGCTGGTCGAGCTCTACCGCGAGGCCCCGGAGCTGGCGTGGGGAACCGTGCAGGTGCTCGACGTCGGCGATCCGACCGTGTTCGCCCACCGCGCGGACTGCGACGGTGGCGCGGTGATCGCCCTGCACAACTTCGCCGACCGGGAGGTCACCGTGCGCGTCCCGGTCGACGGGGTGCTCACGGACCTGGCGACGGGCGGCACGGTGAAGCCGGCCAAGACCGGTGCCAAGGTCGACCTGGCGCCCTACGACTGCCGCTGGTTCCGCGTGAATTCTGAATGATACTTGCGGGATCTTGACGCCTCACGTGAAGATATCTTCGAGACAGCGTCGTCGACCGAAGGATTTTCAGGTGAGCGCGTACGGACTGCACCGTGTCCTCGAACCTGCGGGCGTGTTGCCGCAGCAGGCGTGGCGGCTCGACGCGGCACCCGTGCCCGCTGACGACGAGGTCGTCGTCGCGGTCGAGCGGCTCAACCTGGACGCGGCGTCGTTCCGGCAGCTCAGGGAGGCGCACCGGAGTCCGGACGCGGTGCGGCAGGCGGTGCTCGACATCGTCGCCGAGCGCGGCAAGATGCAGAACCCGGTCACGGGCTCGGGCGGCATGCTGTTCGGGACGGTCCTGGAGGTGGGACCGTCCTCGCCGCTCGGGCTCAAGGCCGGTGACCGGATCGCGACGCTGGTCAGCCTCACGCTGACGCCGTTGCGGATCACCGACGGGCTGCAGGACTGGAGCGGCGAGGACGAGCAGGTGCCGTGCCGGGGGACCGCGGTGCTGTTCGGGCGCTCGATCGCGGCCGTGCTGCCCGACGACCTGCCCGCCGGGCTCGCGCTGTCGGTGCTCGACGTGTGCGGTGCGCCCGCGTTGACCGACCGGGTCGTGCGCCGGCACCCCGGTGGTTCCGTGCTCGTGCTCGGTGGTGGGGGCAAGTCGGGGTCGCTCTCCCTCGCGGCCGCGCGTCAGGCCGGTGCGTCGCGTCTGGTTGCTTTGGTGCCCACGGAACGTGAAGCGGCACAGGTCCGTGCGGCAGGCCTGGCGGACGAGGTCGTGATCGCGGACGCACGCAACCCCGTCGCCGTCGCCGAAGCCGTGGGCAAGCAGGTCGACGTGACGGTCGTGTGCGTGGACGTGCCGGGGTGCGAGCACGGCGCCATCCTCGCGACCGCCGACGGCGGCACCGTGATCTTCTTCTCCATGGCGACCTCGTTCAGCGCCGCCGCTCTGGGAGCAGAGGGTCTGGCCGCGGACGTCGAGATGCTGGTCGGCAACGGCTATGTGCCAGGTCACGCCGCGTTCGCGCTCGACCTCGTCCGCACCCAGGCGGGTGTGCGGGCGTTGTTCGAGCAGAGGCAGACTGCGTGACGTGAGTACGCAACTTTTGGTCGGCGGCCGCATCTACGCACCGGATGCGACGGCGATGGCCGTCACGGACGGCGTGGTCGTCTGGATCGGACAGGACTCGGTCGGGCGCGCGCTGCACCCGGACGCCGAGGTCGTCGAGCTCGGCGGTGCCTTCGTCGCGCCCGCGTTCGTCGACGCCCACGTCCACGCCACCTCGGCCGGTCTGCTGCTGACCGGTGTCGACCTGACCCGCACGCCGTCGCTGGAGGCGTTGCTGGACCAGGTCCGCAACGCCGAGGGCCCGCTCGTGTGGGGTCATGGCTGGGATGAGACGCGGTGGCCGGAGAACCGCCCTCCGACGCGTGCGGAGATCGACGAGGCGGCGGGCGACAAGAGGGTCTACCTGTCACGCATCGACGTGCACTCGGCACTTGTGTCGTCGAACCTCGTCACGGACGAAACGCGCGCGGCTGACGGCTACTCCGCCGAGGGCCCCCTCGCGCGCGCCGCACACCATCACGTCCGACGCATCGCACGCGACGCCATCACGCCGGAGCAGCGCCGCGAGGCACAGCTGGCGTTCCTGCACCACGCGGCGTCGATGGGCATCGCGTCCGTGCACGAGTGCGCCGGCCCGGACATCTCCGGCGAGGACGACCTGCGCGAGCTGCTGGCGCTGGGCGAGGGCCCGCAGGTCGTGGCCTACTGGGGAGACCACGACCTGCCCGGTGTCCCCGTGCAGGGCCTGGCCGGCGATCACTTCGTTGACGGCGCGATCGGCTCCCGCACCGCCGCGCTTGCCGAGCCGTACGCCGACGCGGACACGTCCGGTGCGCTGTACCTGACCGGCCGGCAGGTCGCCGACCACCTGGTGAAGTGCACGGAGCTGGGCATCCAGGCCGGCTTCCACGTCATCGGCGACGCCGGCATGGCCGCCGTGGTCGAGGGCTTCGCGATCGCCGAGAAGACGCTCGGCACCCCGGCGCTGGCGTCGGCCCGCCACCGCCTCGAACACGTCGAGATGGTCTCGGCCGAACAGGCCCAGCAGCTGGCCGGGTGGGGCGTCATCGCCTCGGTGCAGCCGCTTTTCGACGCCGAATGGGGCGGCCCGACCGGCATGTACGTGCAGCGGCTCGGTGCCGAGCGCGGAGTGGGGCTCAACCCCTTCTCGCGCCTTGCCGCCGCGGGCGTCGTGCTGGCGTTCGGCTCCGACACGCCGGTGACCGCCATCGACCCGTGGGCAGCGGTGAAGGCCGCGGTGCACCACAGGACCGAGGGCTTCGGTGTGTCCCCACGTGCCGCGTTCACCGCCCACACGCGCGGTGGCTGGCGTGCGGCGGGCGTGGACGACGGCGTGACCGGCACCTTGCGGCCCGGTGCGCCCGCGACGTACGCCGTGTGGGAGACCGGTGACCTCGTGGTGGCCGGGTCCGACGCCCGCGTCCAGCGCTGGTCCACCGACCCGCGGTCGGGCGTGCCCGGCCTGCCCGACCTCACCGGGCCCGCCCCGGTGTGCGTGCGGACCGTGCTGAACGGCCGGACGATCTACGAGAGGAAGTGACTCGATGGCGTTGCTCGACCTCGACCCGAGGGTCGTCGCCACCGCGCGCGAGCTCGCCGCGCGGGCGGCCGAACCCGTGGTGTCCATCGCGAAGGCGCACACCACGGTCGCGGTCGAGCGCGCCACGCTGCGGCTGGCCGGCATCACCGGCGCGGACTCCACCCACCGCGCCGGTGACGTGCCGTGGGTCAACCGCGTGATCGACACGGTCCGCGAGCAGTGCGGGCTGGAGCACGGGGTGGTGCTGCCCGCGTTCCACGCCCTGCGGCAGCACAACCTCGCGAGCCTGACCGAGCTCGCCGAGGCCACCGCCGCCGGGCAGGTCCAGTTCTCAATCCCCACTGGCAGGGACCTGAACGCAGTTAAGAAGGCCGCCACCTCCGCCATCACCAAGGGCCTCAAGACGGTCGACCGCAACCGCGTCCAACGCGAGAAGCTGGTGCAGAAGTGGGGCGACCCCGCGCAACGCCCGTGGATCTACCTGATCGTCGCGACCGGCGACATCGACGAGGACGTCGTGCAGGCGCAGAACGCCGCCCGCGCCGGCGCCGACGTCATCGCCGTGATCCGCTCCACCGGCCAGTCGCTGCTGGACTACGTCCCGGAAGGCGCCACGCACCACGGGTTCGCGGGCACCTACGCCACGCAGGAGAACTTCCGGATCATGCGCGCGGCGCTGGACGACGTGTCGAAGGAGGTCGGCCGGTACGTGCGGCTGACCAACTACGCGTCCGGCCTGTGCATGCCCGAGATCGCCGTCCTGGCCGGGTTGCAGCGGCTCGACATGATGCTGAACGACTCGATGTACGGCATCCTGTTCCGCGACATCAACCCGATCCGCACGTTCGTCGACCAGCGGTTCTCCCGCCAGGTCCACGCGCGCGCCGGCATCATCATCAACACCGGCGAGGACAACTACCTCACCACCGCGGACGCCGTCGAGGCCGCCCACACCGTGACGGTGTCCCAGCTGCTCAACGAGCACTTCGCCCACGAGGCGGGACTGCCCGACCACCTGCTGGGCCTCGGGCACGCGTTCGAGATCAACCCGAAGGTGCCGGACTCGTTCCGGCTGGAGCTCGCGCACGCGCTGCTGGCCCGCGAGCTGTTCCCGGACGCGCCGCTCAAGTGGATGCCGCCGACCAAGCACATGACCGGCGACGTGTTCAACGGCTACCTGCTGGACGGGTTCTTCAACCTCGCGGGTGTCCTCACCGGACAGTCCATCCTGCTCGTCGGCATGATGACCGAGGCGGTCGTGACGCCGTTCCTGTCCGACCGCGACCTCGCGCTGCAGAACGTCCGGTACGTGCTCAACGCGGCCGGCAGTCTCGCGGAGGACTTCCGGCCGGCACCGGACGGGTTGATCGTCAAGCGCGCGCACCAGGTGCTGGGCGAGGCGGTGGACCTGCTGGAGCGCATCGTCGGCGACGGGCTGCTCAACGCGATCGCCGACGGCACGTTCGGCCTGATGAAGCGCCCGGCCGACAAGGGCAAGGGCGCGGACGGCGTGGTCGAGAAGGCCCCCGAGTACTTCAACCCGGCTTCGGACCTGCTGGAGGCCTCGAATGTCTGACGCCAAGAGGTACGTCCGGCCCTACGGCGACACGACCGGCGACGGCATGGTCCAGACGTCGTTCACGCTGCCGATCCCGTTCGGTCCCAAGGCGGACGGCGCGGCGCAGCAGCTCGCGAACAGGATGGGCATGGACCCCGCGATGGTGGTCCACTCGCACCCCATCGGTGACGACTTCACGTTCTTCGTCGTCTACGGCTCGGTCAAGCACCTCGTGGACCTCGACGAGGTCAAGGTCGTCGAGCGCGAGTACCCGCTGCTGTCACCGGCCGAGGTGAACACGACGCTGAAGAAGGTGTTGCGGCGCAAGCTGGTCGTCGTCGGCGGCTGCATCGGCACGGACGCGCACACGGTCGGCATCGACGCGATCCTCAACATCAAGGGCTTCGCCGGCGAGAAGGGCCTGGAGTACTACCGCGAGCTGAAGGTCGTGAACCTCGGCGCGCAGGTGAGCGTTCCGGAACTGGTGCGGTCCGCCCGCGCCGAGAAGGCCGACGCGGTGCTGGTCTCCCAGGTGGTGACGCAGCGGGACGCGCACATCCTGAACACGCAGGAGATGTCGGCGGCGTTCCGCGAGGCGATGGGGGACCGGCGGCCGCTGCTGGTGGCGGGCGGGCCGCGGTTCGACCCGCTGATGGCGGCCGAGCTGGGGGTTGACCGGGTTTTCTCCCGGGGTACCACTCCGGGCGAGGTCGCGAGCTACCTGGTGCACGCGATGCAGGAGAAAAAGGGGGTCGCCGCGTGAGCGGGGCTTTGGTCGAAGGTTTCACCGTGGCACACCGGCGTTACGTGCCGCACTCGCACGCGCATTACGGCGGCAGCCTCGTCGACGGTGCCTACGGGCTCGGCATGTTCGGTGACGTCGCCACCGAGATGCTCATCCACACCGACTCCGACGAGGGCCTGTTCGCGGGCTACAGCTCCGTGGAGTTCGTCGCGCCCATTCAGGCCGGCGACGTCATCGAGGCCGTGGCGACGCTGGTGCGCATCGGGAAGCGGTCGCGGGAGATCGAGTTCGAGGCCCGCGTGGTGTGCCGTTCGGCGCCCGAACGCGGCCCTTCCGCGGCGGACGCGCTGGCTGAGCCGATCGTCGTAACGCGCGCCCGCGGAACCGTGGTCGCGCCGAAATCCGCGGAATAGCAACAAGAACCGCGGGTGTGGACCGACATCGAACGCCCGCACGCCCCAGCTCGACCCGGCAAGGCGGCTCCTGTCCCGGCGCCGCCTTGCCGGGTCTGTCCGGCCGTCGCTCTCCGTGAAGATGAGAGCGGTTCAGCCCAATTCCGGTTCGGCCTGAATTAAACCCGCAACCTCTGCCGCCCTCGCCCGTTGGTCAACACAGAGGTAGCTACAAGCGGGGAGGAACGGCGCAGTGAAGATCGACCACCACGGGGAGACACCCCCGTACGAGCAGGTGCGTGTGCACTACGCACACGCCATCGCAAACCGCGAACTGCCGGTCGGCGCCAAACTGCCCACAGTGCGCGCGCTCGCGAAAGACCTGGGCCTTGCGGTGAACACAGTCGCTCGCGCCTACCGCGAGCTGGAGGAAGCGGGACTCGTGGAAACACGAGGCCGGGCGGGCACCGTGGTCAGCGCGAACGGTGACAGCAACCGCGAGCGGGTGCGTTCGGCAGCGCACGCCTATGCGTCGATGTCGGCCGAGTTGGGACTGTCGAGAGAAGAGGCGCTGGAGATCGTGCGGGCGGCGTTCCGGGCCTGATGGGGCCGGACGTGCCGGTTGGGCCACCGGTGTCGAGGTAAGGGGCCACGGGCCTCGGGTGCGGATGCCACGCGTCAGGCGGGACCTTGAGCGTCGGAAAGGACGTCAGGAGCCTAGATGCGGGTCGTGGGCAGCGGCAGTGCGCTCATCGCGTGAACGACGCGAGCGCAGGGCCCCGCCCACCCTGGGGGCAGACCGCCCACCTCCACCCACCATAGCGAGAGTCCGCGCGTGTCAAGCCCGCGGCTCGCGAACCTGTGGACAACCGAAGCCCTGTGGACAAGTCGCGAGCCACGCCCGAATCGTGCACCGGGCGTTCGGCGAGGTGTCGCTACGGGCCCGGACGAACCGCCGTGCCCGCCCGAGTCAGGGCGGGCACGGACGCCGGCGTCGACAACGCGGTGGCCGCTTGGAATGACGACATCGCGCTCACCCAGTTGAGCCGCGATGCGCCCGTCTTGCTCGACACCGCGGGTCTGGCCAGAGGTGGAACACCGCCGTCACGGCCAGTTCATCATGCTGCGGGCGCCGCGTGGCCGAGTAGTCGTATCTGTATGCCTGCCTGCTCCAAGCAGGTGATCAAAACCGCCACGAACGTGCATGCCACTCACCCGTTTGCGGACCCTCTTACCTGCCCTTATGCGGTTAGGCTGCCCCGTGAACCGCAGATAACTGACTCATCAGTCAACTTAGGGGTGGGAGATGGTGCGGACCGTCCGGGACGGCCTGCGGCGCACGGCTGAACAGGACCAGTTCGTCGAGCTCGCCAGGCGGTTCGCGGCGGAGGAGATCCGCCCGCGGGCCCGCGCCGTGGACGAGGCGGACACCGAGTCGCCGCTCGACCTGTGGGAGAAGGCGTCGCGGCTGGGGCTGACGACGTTCATGATCCCGGAGGAGTTCGGCGGCGGCGGGATCACCGACCTCACCACCCAGGTGCTCGTCCAGCAGGAGCTGTGCCACGGCGACATCGGCATCGGCAACCTGCTCACGTCCAACGGCTTCTTCAGCGCGCCGATCGACCACCTCGGCACCCCTGAACAGCAGAAGCGCTTCCTCGGTCCACTCGGGACGGACCTGCCGCCGGTGACCGCCGTCGCGGTCACCGAGCCGGGCGCCGGCTCCGACGCGGCGAGCATCCGGACCTCGGCGCGGCGCGACGGCGACTCCTACGTCCTCAATGGACAGAAAACGTGGATCTCCAACGCCCCGTACGCCGCGATGTTCGTGATCTTCGCGACCGTTGACCCCTCCTTGCGTTCCCGTGGTGTCACGGCATTCGTGGTGCCGCGCGACACGCCCGGCCTGACCGTCGGGCCGCCGTTCCGGAAGATGGGGCAGCGGGCGATCGTGAACGCGGAGGTGTTCCTCGACGACGTGCGCGTGCCCGCCGAGAACCGGCTCGGCGAGGAGGGGCAGGCGTTCTCGGGCCTGATGCGGACGTTCGACGCCTCGCGAATCCTGATCGGCGCCGCCTGCACGGGTCTGGCACGGGCGGCGCTGGACTTCGCTTCCGCTTATGCCGCTGAACGCGTGCAGTTCGGCGTTCCGATCCTGCGGCACCAGGCCGTGGCGTTCCGGTTGGCCGAGATGGCCACGCGCGTCGACACCGCGCACCTGCTGACGCTGCGGGCTGCTGCGCTGTACGACGCGGGGGAGGCGGTCGCGCAGGAGTCCGCGATGGCGAAACTCGTCGGTTCCGAGAACGCGATGTGGTGCACGCACGCGGCCGTGCAGACGTTGGGCGGCTACGGCTACTCCCGCGAGTACCCCGTCGAGCGCTGGATGCGCGACGCCAAGCTGGAGGAGATCGAGGAAGGCACCTCGGACATCCAGCGCCTGATCATCTCGCGCGGGCTGGGTGCCAGGTGATCTTCTCCGATCCGTCGTCCGTCGCGGTGGTGGGCGCGAGTGACGACCCGGCGAAGTGGGGGCATTGGCTGGCGCGCGGTGCGTTGACCGGCAGCGACCGCCGGGCCGTGCACCTGGTGAACCGCGGTGGCGGGGCGGTGCTGTCGCAGCCGACCGTGCGGACGCTGTCGGAACTGCCAGAGGCACCGGAGCTGGTGGTGCTCGCCGTGCCTCCCCAGCACGTCGCCGCGGTGGTGGACGAGGCTCTGGCGTTGGGAACGCGCGGTTTCGTCGGGATTCCGTCGGCGATGGACGAGTGCGTGGTCGCGCGCATCCGTGCGGCGGGGGCGCGGCTGCTCGGGCCGAACTGCCTGGGCGTGTACGACGCGGCGACGTCGCTGCACCTGGCGTGGGGGCGGTTCCAGCCCGGTTCACTGGGGGTGGTGTCGCAGAGCGGGCAGGTGGGCCTGGAGATCGCCGGACTCGCCGCGGCCGCCGGGCTCGGGGTGTCGCGGTTCGTGTCGGTCGGCAACCAGGTCGACGTGACGGCCGCGGAAGCGTTGCTGGACCTGGTTGCGCATGAGTTGACCGCTGTGGTCGGGGTGTACCTGGAGAGCTTCGGGCCCGGGATGCTGACCGCCCTGTCGGAGCTCCGGTCGGCCGGGAAACCCGTTGTGCTGCTGACGGTCGGTGCTTCCGCTGCCGCACGGGACGCCGCACTGTCGCACACCGGCGCACTGGTGTCCTCTTTGGACGTCGTGGACGCCGCGTGCCGCCGGTCCGGGGCCGTGCGGGTGGCGACGCCGGCTGCCCTGGTGGACGTTGCCGCTGTGGTGACGCGAGGGGTGCCGCGCGGGACGCGGGTCGGGATTCTCGCGGACTCCGGCGGGCAGGGGGCGATCGCGGCGGATCTCGCGGTGGGTGCGGGGCTCGTGGTGCCTGCTCTGGCCGCCGTGGGCGGGCTGCCGGCCGGTGTGTCGGCGCGCAACCCGATCGACCTGGCCGGGGCGGGGGAGCAGGACCTGGAGAACTACGCCCGTGCCGTCGAGGTGCTGGTGCGCGGTGGTGAGGTCGACTCGGTCGTGTTGTCCGGCTACTTCGGCAGTTACGGTGCGGACACGCCTTGCCTGGAGTCCACCGAGGTCGCCGTCGCCGCCCGGATCTGTTCGCTGGCAAGGGAGACCGGCGTTCCCGTGGTCGCCCACTGCATGTGCGCCGACTCCGCCGCGGTTCGTGCTCTGCGTGCCGGTGGCGTGTCCGTTCAGCACACGATCGAGCGCGTTGTGGGTGCTCTCGGTAACGCTGCTCGGTTCGGTGCCTCCGCCGCGACCGGGACCGGGCCGTTCAGCGGCCCGGAACTGTCGGTGCCGGCTGGAAGAATTGAAGCTGGGGGACCCCCTGCAGGGGACCCCTGCGTGAGCACGCGCAAGAGACCGGGGAGCGCGTACCGGCCAGGCTACCTGGCGGCTCGCGAGCTGCTGGACTTCGTCCGCTTCCCCCGCGCCCACGCCGTGACCACAGCCGCAGAGGCCCGCGCCACCCCGCTCACCGCCCCGTTCGCGCTCAAGGCCGACTGGCTGGCGCACAAGACCGAGCACGGCGGCGTTCAGACCGGTCTCACCGACCCGGCCGCCGCCTTCGAGGAGATGGAGGCCCGCTTGGGCCCCGGCACGTACGTCCTCGAAGAGATGGACACCCGCCCGAACACCGTCGAGCTGATCATCGGCGCTCGGCGTGACCACTCGTTCGGCCCAGTGGTCCTCGTCGGGGCCGGCGGCATCCACGCGGAGCTGCACCGCGACACCGCCCTCGAACTGGCACCCGTCACCCCGGCCACCGCTCACGCCATGCTCAACCGCTTGCAGGCCATGCCGCTGCTGCGCGGCTGGCGCGGCGCACCACCCGTCGACCTCGTCGCTCTGACCCAGGTCATCACGTCCCTCTCCCGGCTCATCGCCACCCGTCCCGACCTGGCGGAGATCGAGCTGAACCCGGTGCGCGTCGGCCCGGACGGCGTGGTGGCCGTGGACGCGCTGATCACCCCCGCCGATGCCGCGCTGACCGAGTCAGGCGACCAGCAGGTGGCCTGATCGCCCTGTCCTGTCCGGAAATGCCGGGAGGACGCGCGGGAACAGCAGAGGTGTGGCGCGGAATAAGCGGCGCGTCGGCGACGTTGTCTGCTACAGTCCGGGTAGGCAGTGCGCCGCAGAGCGCATGTAAGCACCTACCAGCTGCTGGACCATCCGAAGTCGCAGCGAACCAGCCCCCAGCTTCTGAACGCTGGCGGACTCACATCTGCAGCGCTTTCCCACGCACACGAGGCGGGGCGGACGAGCGCATCTGCACGCAACCCTCCCGAAAGGACAGACCGATGCACATCGGTGTACTCGACGTACGCAACAACAAGGCTTTCCTCCTCGACGGACCGGTCGTGCCGCAGCAGCTCGTGCGGCAACACGACCTGCGCAGGGGCGACCGGGTCACGGGGGAGGCGCACGACGGCAAGCTCACGTCGGTCGACACGGTCAACGGGCGCAAGCCGCACCGGCGGCCCAGGTTCGAGGAGCTGACGCCGCTCTACCCCAACGAGCGGCTGCGGTTGGAGCACGACCCCGAGGAGCTCACCAGCAGGGCGATCGACCTGGTCATGCCGGTCGGCAAGGGGCAGCGGGCGTTGGTCGTGGCGCCGCCCAAGGCCGGCAAGACGATGGTGCTGCAGCACATCGCGCAGGCGGTGGCCAAGAACAACCCCGAGTGCCACCTCATGGTCGTGCTCGTCGGGGAACGGCCGGAGGAGGTCACCGACATCCGCACCACGGTGCCGGGGGAGATGTTCACCTCGACGTTCGACGAGCACCCGCGGGAGCACATCGCCACGGCGGAGCTCGCCATCGAACGGGCCAAGCGGCTCGTCGAGGACGGGCAGGACGTGGTGGTGCTGCTGGACTCGCTGACCAGGCTGGGGCGGGCGTACAACCTCGCGGCGCCCAGCGGCGGGCGGATTCTGAGCGGTGGCATCGAGGTCGGGGCGCTCAACCCGCCGAAGAAGTTCCTCGGGTCCGCCCGCAACATCGAGGAGGGCGGCAGTCTCACGATCTTCGCCACGGCGCTCGTGGAGACCGGGTCGGTGGGCGACACGGTGATCTTCGAGGAGCTCAAGAGCACCGGCAACGCCGAGCTCAAGCTCGACCGCAAGGCCGCGCAGCGGCGGGTCTTCCCCGCGATCGACCTGCACCAGTCCGGCACGCGCAAGGTGGAGCTGCTGGTGTCCGGACAGGAGCTCGCCATCACCAACGCCGTGCGCAGGGCCATGGCCGACCGAGACGTCGACGTGCTGCTCGACGGACTGCGCAAGACCCAGGGCAACGCCGAGTTCCTGCGCCAGATGTCGAGGTGAACCGGCCGTCGGCCAAGATGGGGGAATGAGCTTCCTGCAGGTCACGTGGACCGATCCGGCCACGGGCGCGCGCGGCTACCTCGTCGTCGACCGGTTGGTGCGCGGGGTGTGCAGCGGGGGACTGCGCATGCGGGCCGGGTGCACGCTGGACGAGGTGCGCGGGCTCGCGGAGGGCATGACGGCCAAGGAGGCCCTCAACTACGACCCCGGCGCGCGGTACGTGCCGCTCGGGGGTGCCAAGGGCGGCATCGACTTCGACCCGTACGACCCGCGGGCGTTCGACGTGCTCACGGCCTACCTCTACGCGATGTCGCCGTACATCGAGCGGTTCTGGACCACGGGGGAGGACCTGGGGCTGCGGCAGTCCACGATCGACGCCGCCATCGAGAAGATCGGGTTGCAGTCGTCCATCCAGGCCGTGTACCCGCTGCTGGACGACGAACACCAAGCGCGGCAACGACTTCAGGACGCCTTCGCGGTCATCGTCGACGGCGTCGGCCTCGACGAGCTGGTCGGCGGGTACGGCGTCGCGACGGCCGCGCTGGAAGGGATCGAACGGCTTCGGCTCAGCAACCCCACCGCGTTCGTCCAGGGGTTCGGCTCCATGGGCGGCGCCACGGCCCGCTACCTCGCCAGGGCCGGGGTGAAGGTCGTCGGGCTCGCGGACGTCCACGGGGTGGTGGCCAACCCGGCCGGGCTCGACGTGGAGGCGCTCCTGCTGACCCGCGACGCCCACGGCGGCATCGACCGCTCCGAGCTCGCCGCGGACGACGTGCGGCTCGACCGGGACCGGTGGCTCGACGTCGAGGCGGACGTGCTCGTGCCCGCCGCGACGAGCTATGCGATCGACGAGCACAACGCGTGCGAGGTGAAGGCACGGCTGGTCGTCGAGGCGGCGAACATGCCGATCACCAGGGAGGCCGAGGACCTGCTCGGCGCGCTGGTCATCCCGGACGTCGTCGCGAACTCGGCGACCAACTCGTGGTGGTGGTGGACGTTGTTCGGCGACATCGAGCCCACGGCCGAGTCGGCGTTCGCGAAGATCGACGAGAACATGCGCCGGCTGGTCCGGCAGGTCGTCGGCGCGCCCCGGCCGCGGGCCGCCGCCGCACAGCTCGCCGCTGCTGCCGTTCGGGAGATCGAAAAGAGGTTCTGAAGCCGTACACTCGGCGCATGCCCGGCCTGCAGCACACCGTGACGATCGCTGCCCCGCCCGCCAAGGTCTGGGAGGTGGTCTCCGACGTCGAACGCTGGCCGGAGCGGATTCCCACGGTCGACAGCGTCGAACGGCTCGACGCCGGCCCGCTGGCGGTCGGGTCGCGCACCCGGCTGGTGCAGCCGCGGCTGTCGCCCGCCGTCTGGACGGTCACCGAGCTGACCGAGGGCACCTCGTACACCTGGCAGTCGCGGTCAGCGGGCGTCACGGTCACCGCCGCGCACGTCGTCGAACCGCTGGCCGACGGCAGCAGGCTCACCCTCACGCTGACCATGTCAGGGCTGATGGCCGGTGTCGGCTGGCTGCTCACCCGGTCGCTGACCAGCCGGTACGTCAAGGCCGAGGCCGCCGCCGTCAAGACCGCCGTGGAGTGACGGCTCAGCCCAGCGGGCCGAACAGCCACGCGCCGGGACCGTTCGGGTCGTCGGAGAAGTAGAACGCCCTGAGCGCGGCCAGCAGGTCCTCGCCGCTGACCAGGCCGTCACCGTCGCCGTCGAGCCGGGTGAACCCGGCGCGCGCGTCGGCGGGGCGCACGTTCAGCAACGCCCCACTCGCGCGCACGTACTCGTCCACGCCGAGGTGGCCATCGCCGTCGTGGTCCGCCACGGCCATCAGCGCGTCCACGAACGGCACGTACGCGTCGTCGAACACCTCGGGGCGTTCCAGCAGGCCGGCGACGAACGCCGTCTTGTACTCGGTGAGGCTGACCAGGTCGTCGTCGTTGGTGTCGGTCACGGCGGAGAGGTGGTCCCACGCGGCCAGGAGCTGCTCGCGGAACCGCTTCGCCCGCAGGTCGTCGGCGGCCAGGCCGAACTCGCCGGTCGTGCGCGCACCGGCGAGCTCGAAGTCCGCGCGTTCGACGCAACCGTCCTGGTCGCTGTCGTAGGTCTCGAACCTGCGGGTCAGCTTGCGGTCCAGGAACGGCGTGATCTCCATGCGCCTGTTTACCCGCTCAGCGCTTCTTGACGCGCGCCGGGGCCCCCACGTAGTCGGCCAGGTGCTCGCCGGTCAGCGTCGAGCGGCCGGCCACCAGGTCCGCGGGAGTGCCCTCGAACACGACCTTGCCGCCGTCGTGGCCGGCGCCGGGCCCCAGGTCGATGATCCAGTCGGCGTGCGCCATCACGGCCTGGTGGTGCTCGATCACGATGACCGACTTGCCGGAGTCGACGAGCCGGTCCAGCAGGCCCAGCAGCTGTTCGACGTCCGCCAGGTGCAGGCCGGTGGTCGGCTCGTCCAGCACGTAGACGCCGCCCTTGTCGGCCATGTGCGTGGCGAGCTTGAGGCGCTGGCGCTCACCGCCGGACAGCGTGGTCAGCGGCTGGCCCAGCGACAGGTAGCCCAGGCCCACGTCGTTCAGCCGGTCCAGGATCGCGTGCGCGGCGGGCGTGCGGGCCTCACCGGAGCCGAAGAACTCCACCGCCTCCGCGACCGGCATCGCCAGCACCTCGGAGATGTCCTTGCCGCCGAACTTGAACTCCAGCACCGCCTGGTCGAACCGCTTGCCCTCACACACGTCGCACGGCGACTCGATCGTGGCCATGATGCCCAGGTCGGTGAACACCACACCGGCGCCGTTGCAGTTCGGGCACGCGCCCTCGGAGTTCGCGCTGAACAACGCCGGCTTCACGCCGTTGGCCTTGGCGAACGCCTTGCGGATCGGCTCCAGCAGCCCGGTGTAGGTGGCCGGGTTCGACCGGCGCGAACCCTTGATCGGGGTCTGGTCCACCACGATCGCGCCGGAGTCCTTCGGCATCGACTGGTGGATGAGCGACGACTTGCCCGACCCCGCCACACCGGTCACGACGGCCAGCACGCCGAGCGGGATGTCGACCGACACGTCGCGCAGGTTGTTCTTCGACGCGCCGCGGATGGACAGCGTCCCGGACGCCTTGCGCACCGACGGCTTGAGCTCCGCCCGGTCGTCGAGGTGCCGTCCGGTCACGGTGCCGCTGGCGCGCAACCCCTCCAGCGTGCCCTCGAAGCAGATCGTGCCGCCGTCGCGGCCGGCGCCGGGACCGATGTCGACGACGTGGTCGGCGATCGCGATGGTCTCCGGCTTGTGCTCGACCACGAGCACGGTGTTGCCCTTGTCGCGCAACCGCAGCAGCAGGTTGTTCATCCGCTGGATGTCGTGCGGGTGCAGGCCGATCGTCGGCTCGTCGAACACGTAGGTCACGTCGGTCAGCGCGGACCCGAGGTGCCGGATCATCTTCACGCGCTGCGCCTCACCGCCGGACAGGGTGCCGGCGGGGCGGTTGAGCGAGAGGTAGCCCAGTCCGATCTCGACGAACGAGTCGAGCGTGTGCACCAGCTTCTCGACCAGCGGCGCCACGGACCTGTCCTCCAGCCCGCGCATCCAGTCGGCCAGGTCGCTGATCTGCATGTCGCACAGGTCCGCGATGGACACACCCCTGATCTTCGACGACCGCGCGGCCTCGGTGAGCCGGGTGCCGCCGCAGTCGGGGCAGGTGCCGAACGTCGCCGCACGGTCCACGAACGCCCGGATGTGCGGCTGCAGCGCCTCGCGGTCCTTCGACAGCATGGACTTCTGCAGCTTCGGGACCAGGCCCTCGTAGGTCAGGTTGATGCCGTTGACCTTGATCTTGACCGGTTCCCGGTAGAGGAAGTCGTGCAGCTCCTTCTTGCTGTACTCGGCAATCGGCTTCGCCGGGTCGATGAACCCGGACTGCGTGAACGTCTGCACCGTCCACTGGTTGTCGACGTTGTAGCCGGGCACCTTGATCGCGCCCTCGAGGATCGACTTCGACGAGTCGTAGACCTCGGTCAGGTCGATGTCGGAGACCTGACCGCGGCCCTCACAGCGCGGGCACATGCCGCCGGTGATGGAGAACTCGCGGCGCTCCTTGACCTTCTGGCCTGCCTTCTCGATCGTCACCGCGCCCGCGCCGCTGATCGACGCGACGTTGAACGAGAACGCCTGCGGGCCGCCGACGTGCGGTGCGCCCAGGCGGCTGAACAGGATGCGCAGCATGGCGTTGACGTCGGTCGCGGTGCCCACTGTGGAACGCGGGTCGGCGCCCATCCGCTGCTGGTCCACCAGGATCGCGGTGGTGATCCCCTCCAGGAGGTACACCTCCGGCCGCGGCAGGGTCGGCATGAACCCCTGGATGAACGCGCTGTAGGTCTCGTTGATCAGCCGCTGCGACTCCGCGGCGATCGTGCCGAACACGAGCGAGCTCTTGCCCGAACCGGACACGCCGGTGAAGACCGTCAGCCGCCGCTTGGGGATCTCGACGTCGACGTCCTTCAGGTTGTTCACCCGCGCGCCCCGCACGCGGATCATGTCGTGGGTGTCGGCCTCGTGCGCGTTGGTGGCGGCCGCTCTCCTGGAGGTCATGGCGACAAGCTAACTCGCAGACCCCCGTCCCGCGCTTCTCGATTCCTGACTGATCACTCGCGGCAGCGGTAGTGGTAGGTGCACAGCTCGCGGAACCCCGACCGCTCGTAGAGCCGGAACGCCGACTTGTTGGCCTTTTCCATCTGCAGGTACATGTGGTTCGACTCGCGTGCGGCCGCCCATGACGCCAGCGCGGCGAGCACGGACCGTGCCGCGCCTTGGCCCCGTGCGTGCGGAAGCGTCGCCATGCCGAACACGCCGGCCCACCCGTTGTCGGCCACCACACGCCCCACGGCGACCACCTCGTCGTCGACCTCCGCGTAGGCGTACGCGCTCGGTGCCTCCACACGGCTGAGCAGCTCGCGTTCGGCTTCGACGTCGCGTGTCGTCACCTCGTGCCACGCCGCGAGCCAGCCGTCGTCCGGCCGGGTCGTCACCGCACCGGCGTCCGCGTGCGCCTGGCGGAGCACGTCGGCGGTCGACGCGATCTGCAACGACATGTCGTGACCCCGCGCGTACCCGCGGCCGGCCAGCCGGGCGTCCAGGTCGTCGGCGCACACGCCCGGCGTGATCTGGAACCGCACCGGGGCACCGCGGCCCGCGCAGAACTCCTCGGCGACCTCGACCCGGTCCTCGCGGTCGTGCGGCAGGACCGCGCTCACCCACCAGGCGTCGTCGGGGGAATGGCGCAGCCACCAGCCACCGGCCTCTTCGACGTGCGCGGCCGGCTGAGCCCGTGCCGCGTACTCCTGCAGCGTCTTGAGCAGCACGTCAGTCCAACGACCCCAGCAGCCAGTTGCCGGCCGCCGCGGGGTCCTCGGAGAAGTAGAACTCCCGGATGGCCGCCAGCAGCGCGTGCGTGCACAGCAGGCCGTCGTCGTCGGAGAGCAGGTCGTGGATCATCCGGGCATCGGCCTCGGAGAGGTTCATCAACGCGCCGGTCCACTTCACGTGCTCGTCGACGGTGAGCTTGCCGTCGCCGTCCCCGTCGGCGATCGCCATGACCGCGTCCAGGAACGGCACGTACCCCTCGTCGAACGACTCCGGTGTCTCCAGCAGGCCGTCCGCGAACGCCTTCTTGTACTCGTCCACGCTGATCCGGCCGTCGCGGTCGGTGTCAGCGGCCAGCGAGAGCTGCTGCCACAACCCGGTCAGCGTCGCGCGGAACCGCACCGCCCTCGGCTCGTCGTCACCCAGGCCGAACGCCCTCGTGGTGCGCAGTCCCGCGGTGGTGAAGTCATCGCACCCGATGAACCCGTCGCCGTCGGCGTCGTAGGTGCGGAACCGACGGGCCAGCTTGCGGTCCAGGAAGGCGGTGATCTCCATGGGCATCCTTCTACCGCATTTCGAACACGCCCTCCACCACCTGCTCTTTCACGCACGACGCGACCCACGCGCCGTGCTGCTGCGCGTGGGTCTGACGAGGGCGTCGATCAATAGCTGCGGCTGGGCATGATCACCCAGAGCACGAGGTAGACGACGAACTGAGGTCCGGGCAGGAGGCACGACAGCACGAACAGAAGGCGCACCGTGCTCGCCTTCATGCCCCACCGCTGGGCGAGCCCCGCGCACACACCTGCGATCATCCGGTTGGTCCTGGGCCTGCTCAAAGCAACTGTCGTGGTCATAGCTCCACAATGCTCCCGCCGGTCCGTTCGTTGCATCAGGGACAGCCCTGGGATACCCCTGACAACTGGTCGACGAACCTCAGGCACGTGGCGCGCATGGTGTCGACGGTCATGGACCTGGACCCGGCGAGCACCTGCAGCGCCAGCCCGTCGAGCATGCTGACCAGCATGTTCGCCAGCTCCACCGGGTCGTCACCGGTCCGGATCTCCCCGGTGTCCTGGCCGTCGCGGAAGATGCTCGCGACGATCTCACGCCACTCGCCGTAGAAGCGCTCGTTGAGCTCCTGCAGCTCGGGGCTGCGGATCGCCTCGACCCACAGCTCGGCCCAGATCTTCCACGCCTCGACCGTCTCCGCGCCCTGCGGCAGGTAGGACTCGACGACCATGCGCAGCCGCGACAACGGCGGCTCGTCGGACTCGAGGATCCAGCGGCGGCGCTTGAGCGACTGCTCGAAGCAGTGCTCGAACGCGGCGTCGGTGAGCTCGCGCTTGGTCTCGAAGTAGTAGTGGACCGTGCCGCCGGACACGCCGGCGTCTCTGGCCACGTCGGACACCCGGAGGTGGCGGAAGCCCTCGGCGGCGATCACCTTGCAGGTGGACGCGAGGATCTGCGCCTTGCGTTCGGCTTCCACGCTTGGACGGGGCATCCGTCACCTCCATGACTTGCTTCGAGACCTTACCGAAGCAACGCGCGCAGCCGGCGCTTGTCGACCTTTCCCACCTGCGTCAGCGGCAGACGGGGTACGACCGTGACGCCACGTGGTGCATAGAGATCGCCCAGTTCGGCGACAACGGCCTGCTCCACCTCGTGGAGGTCGAGCTCGTGGCCGTCCTCCACCACGACGAACAGGTGCACCGCCTCGCCCCACCTCTCGTCCGGTGCCGCCACCGCCGCGGCCTGCCGGACGCCGGGCAGCGTCACGAGGAAGTCGTCGAGCAGCCGCGAGTAGACGTTGTCGGAGGTGCGGCCGGTGACGATCACGTCCTTGCTGCGGTCGTCGAGGTAGAGGTAGCCGTCCTCGTCGAAGTGGCCCACGTCGCCGGTGTTCAGCCAGCCGTCGCTGGTCTCGCTCAGCGGCGGCTCGCCCCAGTAGCCGCGCATGACGTGCGGGCCGCGCACCCACACGTCGCCGTCGCGCACCTCGACCTCCATGTCCGGGTTGGGCTTGCCGACGGTGCGCAGCGTGTGCGGCTTCGCGAGGTCGACGGCCGTCGCGGGCATGAACGCGATCGCCATGGCCTCGGTCATGCCGTAGCCCTGGTACACCACCGGACCCCAGCGCTCGACCGCCTGCCGGAGGCGTTCCGGTGCGAGCGGGGAACCGCCGAGGCCGATGCTGAGGAACTGCGGTCCCGGGCAGTCCGGGTGGTCCAGCACCTCGTACATCATGGGCGGCACGAAGAACGTCGCGTTGACCTGCTCGTCGCGGGCGAGCCGCACGAACGCGTCCGCGTCGAACACCGAGGGGCCGAGCACGAGCTTCGAGCCGGTGACCAGGGCCCCGACCGAGGCGCCGGCACCGCTGCCGTGCGTGATGAGCGTGCTGCACAGCATGGTGAGCGACGGCGTGTGGCCCAGCGCCTCCCAGCGGCTCGTCGAGCGCGGGCCGTGGACGGCGAGCTTGGGCAGACCGGTGGTGCCGCCGGTGTAGCTGACCGTGGTGAAGTCCGGCGCCGGGGTTCGCTCGACCGGGTCGCCGGGCAGCTCCGCGAGGTCCCAGCCGGTGAGGCGGGTGCTGAAGCCGGGGTCCACGACGACCGCCGCGACCTCCGCCTTCTCGATCAACGCCGCCAGCTCGCGCTGACCCGGCTCCGGTGGCACGTACACGAGCCGAGCGCCCAGCAGGTGCACGGCCACGGTGAGCAGCAGCGCCTCCGGGGTGTTGCCGATGAACACCGCCACGCCGTCACCCCGGCCGATCCCGCGCCGGGCCAGCCCGTCGGCCAGTCGGAACACCAGGTCACGGGCCTGGCCGCGGGTCAGGCGGGTGTCGCCGCCGATCACCGCCTCCCGTTCCTGCCCGGTCGCGAGGCGGTTGAGGACGAGGTCGACGTAGGTCATGGACCCTGTCTACTCCGGCTCCTCGTAGGCTGAACGGGTGGTAGCACCCCCGATGGCGCCCGATTCGCCAGAATCGCCGGAAAAGCCCGCCCGTCGCAAGCGGTTCAGCGGGCCCGTGCTGCTGCGCGTGCTCCTCGCCGTCGCCGGTGGCGTGCTGGTCTACCTGAGCTTCCCGCCGCGGCCGCTGTGGTTCCTGGCGCCGGTCGGGTTCGCCGTGCTCGCGTACGTGCTCTACGGCCGTCGTGCGCGCGCTGGGTTCGGATACGGCCTGTTGTTCGGTCTCGGGTTCATGGTGCCGTTGCTGCGGTGGACCGGGGAGTTCGTCGGGCTGGTCGCGTGGCTGCCGCTGGCGTTCGCGTGCGCGCTGATGATCTCGATCGGCACGACCGCGATGGCGTTCACCTCCCGGCTGCCCGCCTGGCCGCTGTGGGCGGCGTTCCTGTGGGCGGCGGACGAGGCGCTGCGCGAGGTGTTCCCGTTCGGCGGCTTCACCTGGGGCAAGATCGCGTTCGGGCAGCCGGAGGGCTGGTTCCTGCCGCTGGCCGCGCTCGGGGGCGCGCCGCTGGTGTCGTTCGCGGTGGTGCTGACCGGGTTCGGGCTGTTCTGGCTGACCAGGAACTGGAAGCTGGGCCTGCCGCTGCTCGTGGTGCCGCTGGTGGCCGGGTTCGGCGTGCCGGTCGGGGTGGACGCCTCCGCGGGCACCGTCACGGTCGCCGCGGTCCAGGGCAACGTGCCGCGTGCGGGGCTGGACTTCAACGCGCAGCGCCGGGCCGTGCTCGACAACCACGTCAAGAAGACGGTCGAGCTGGCCGACGACGTGGCCGCCGGCCGGGTGAAGCAGCCCGACGTCGTCATCTGGCCGGAGAACTCCTCCGACATCGACCCGTTCCGCAACGCCGACGCCAAGGCGGCGATCGACAGCGCGGCGAAGGCGATCAAGGCGCCGATCGCGGTCGGGGCCGTCGTGGTCGACCGGGGCGACGGGCTGCCGCGCAACCAGGTGGTGCTGTGGGACCCGGAGAAGGGCGCCACGGACACCTACACCAAGCGCAAGCTGCAGCCGTTCGGCGAGACGATGCCGATGCGGTCGTTCTTCCGGCTGTTCTCGTCCGATGTGGACCGGGCGGGCGTCTTCCAGCCGGGCACCGACCCCGAGGGCTTCCGGATGGGGCCCGCGCGGGTCGCACTTGACACATGTTACGAAGTGGCGTTCGACTCAGTTGTCCGCGACTCCGTGACGGCGGGCGCGACGATCATCGCGATCCCGACGAACAACGCCACGTTCGGTCGCACGGAGATGACCTACCAGCAGCTTTCCATGTCACGGGTGCGTGCCGTGGAGCACGGCCGGGCCGTGGTGGTGGCCGCTACCTCGGGGGTCAGCGCGATCGTGCGGCCTGACGGCTCGGTCACGCAGAAGACCGGCCTTTTCGTGCCCGGCGCACTGGTGGCGGAACTGCCCCTGCGGTCACAGACTACGCTGGCGACCTGGCTTGGAGCCTGGCCCGCGTGGGTGTTGACCGCTGCGGGCCTTGTCGCGTTGGCGCTGGGCTTCACACGACGACGGAAGGACTCGAATGGCGCAGCAGCCTGACCAGGAACTCGGGCAGGTGCTGGTGGTGATCCCGACCTACAACGAGCGGGACAACATCGGAAAGATCGTCAAGAGGCTGCACGCGGCACTGCCCGACGTGCACGTCCTGGTGGTCGACGACGGCAGCCCCGATGGCACCGGCCAGCTCGCCGACGAGATGGCGGCCGCTGACCAGCGCGTCCACGTCATGCACCGCACGGAGAAGGCCGGCCTCGGCGCCGCCTACGTCGCGGGTTTCCAGTGGGCGCTCGACCGCGAGTACGGCGTCGTGTGCGAGATGGACGCCGACGGCTCGCACGCCCCCGAACAGCTGCACCGGCTGCTGGACGCGCTGCCGCAGGCCGACCTGGTGATCGGCTCGCGCTGGGTGCCCGGTGGCGAGGTCGTCAACTGGCCCGTGCAGCGCGAGGTGCTCTCCCGCGGCGGTTCGCTCTACTCGCGCATCGCGCTGGGGGCGAACATCCGCGACATGACCGGCGGGTTCCGCGCCTTCCGCGCGGACACGCTGTGCAAGCTGAACCTGGCCTCGGTCGCCTCGGCCGGCTACTGCTTCCAGATCGACCTGCTCTGGCGCACGATCGAGCTCGGCTTCCGCGTGCGCGAGGTGCCGATCACGTTCCGCGAGCGCGAGTACGGCGAGTCGAAGATGAGCGGCAACATCGTCCGCGAAGCGCTCATCAGGGTGACCAAGTGGGGGCTGCGGCGGCGCGGCAACCAGCTCAAGGAGCTGTTCGGCGGCAAGAAGAAGTGAGGCGGGCCCGTCCGGAGTGGACGGGACCCCGACGGCCCCCGGCGTCGCGCCGGGGGCCGTTTTCGTGTCCGGGGCGATACGATTCAGAACCGATGCGACGGGACGTGGGGTGAGTGGTGGAGTGGAGTGCGGGCGCGGTGGCCCGGATGCTCGGCGTCTCGCCGACGACCCTGCGCACCTGGGACCGCCGGTACGGGCTCGGTCCGAGCACACGGGCGGAGGGCAAGCACCGCCGGTACAGCGAGAACGACGTGGCACGGCTGCGGCGGATGGTCGAGCTGACCACGTCCGGTGTCGCGCCGGCCTCTGCCGCGGCGACCGTGGTGCCGGCGACGTCGGACGACCTGGACTTCGAGGGTGCCGCGACCAGGCTCGACGCCGTGGAGATGCGCCGCGTCGCGGTCGACCTCATCGCCCGGCACGGCGTGGTGCACGCGTGGGACGTGGTGCTGGCGCCGTTCCTGGTGGAGCTGGGGGAGCGGGTCACGGCTTCGGCGTCGGGGGTCGAGGTCGAGCACTTCGCGAGCGCGAGCATCGGTGACGTGCTGCGGGCGTCCGCGGTCGCCGGTGCGCCGTCGGCCCTGCTGGCGTGCGCGCCGGACGAGCAGCACAGCCTGCCGCTGGACGTGCTGGCGGCGGCGCTCGCGGAGCACGGGCACGCGGCGCGCAACCTGGGGGCGCGGGTGCCGGGGGACGCGTTGACGAGCGCGGTGGAGGTGCTGAAGCCGCGGGTCGTCTTCGTGTGGGCACACGATCGGGTGTATGCCGAGCAGGTGCCCCTGGCCGAGCTCTCGGCGGTGCCGGTGCTGGTCGGCGGGCCGGGGTGGGCCTCGATGACGCTTCCGCCGGGCGTTCAGCGGGTCGACACGCTGGCCGCCGCGGTTGAAACGATTTTGAATCGAATCTAGTCTGGTCGGCGTGAGCCTCGCCGATCGCATGATCCGTCTGCTGTGGGCGGCGGGTGACGAGGCCGTCGCCGAACGGGTCGTGCGCGCCCACTGGCGCGCGTTGCCCTCCGACGACGAAGCCGGGCGGGCCCTGCGGTCGCGGCTGGTTGAGGCGCTGCTGCGGGAGGTACCCGGCAAGGGCGCCGAGATCCGGCGCGCGGTGCTGGCCGACGAGGTGTCGCTGCTCGGCGCCGCGGAACGGGCGGCCCCGAGCCGCGCGACCGTGCTCGCCATCGTCCGCGCCCTGCCTGTGGGGAGTTGTTGATGACCGCTCTGCCCGTGCGCCACCACCCCGTGCGCGTGCTGCTCGTGTTCGTCGCCGCGGTCGTGGTGACCGCCGTCGTCGGCTCGCTGTTCTCCGTGTCGGCGGGAGCGGACTACCAGGCCCTGCAACGGCCGTCGTGGGCGCCGCCGCCGTGGCTCTTCGGTCCGGTGTGGACGGTGCTCTACGGGCTGATCGCGCTGTCGGGCTGGCTGGCGTGGCGCGCCGGTGCCGGTCGCGGCGAGCTGACCCTGTTCGGCGTGCAGCTGGTGCTGAACGCGCTGTGGACGCCGTTGTTCTTCGCGCTCGGCTGGTACGCGGTGGCGGTGGTGGAGATCGCGCTGCTGTGGCTGTCGATCGCCGCTCTCGTCGTCGTGTTCTGGTCGCGCAGCAGGGCCGCCGCGCTGCTGCTGGTGCCCTACCTGGCGTGGGTCAGCTTCGCGGCGGCCCTGAACATCGCCATCGCCGTCGCGAACTAGCTGGTGGGTGTGTGGCCCGCGGAGGTGTGGTCGCCGCGGGCCCGTTCCCCGATGGTGAGACCGATGGCCAGCAGGACCATCGCGGCACCGAGGCCGAGGTGCAGCCAGTTGTCGGCGGTGTTGACGGGCAGGACGTTCGCGCGGGTCTGCTCGCCGACCGCGGAGCCGTAGACCCACAGCAGGACGTAGATCCCGCCGCCGACCACCAGGAACAACCGGGCGGCACCCGCCGTCCTCGCCATCAGCAGGCCGATGATCCCGAACGCCAGGTGCACCAGGTTGTGCAGCACGGACACGGCGAACAGCCCGAACAGGAGCGCGCCCGAGTGGTGGCCGGCGAAGGTCAGCTGGTCGTAGTGGCTGGTGATGCCGGGGATGAACCCGAGGACGCCGACGAGCAGGAACGCCCCGCCGACGACCCTGGCTGCCGTTTGCACAGGTTTCATGTGCCTGACTACCCCGCCACCGCCGGAACGAACTCGTGCGGCACCTCCGTCCCCACAGGTGCGGAGCGCCGGGTGGCTCCTGGGCGATCACTCCACCGCGGACTGTGACCGTCATCACGCCGCCGCTGGCGGGCGCGGTCGTGAATTGAGACACGGGGCTCAAGTGAAGCTGTGCTGAGGACCTGGTGCCTTGTTGGTTTCATACAAAGCACGCTGCTCAACTCGCTTCGCTCCAGCGGTTTTGTTACCGGGTAGTAGACGAGAGTGTGTACATCGATTGGGCGGCGACTGCCGCTGAGGTTGTCTGTCCGCGAGGAGAGAAGTCGTTGTTCAGTCGTGTAGCGATCGTCAACCGCGGGGAAGCCGCTATGCGGCTGATCCACGCCGTCCGTGAGCTCGCCGCCGAGTCAGGGGAACGGATCGAGACCGTTGCCCTGTACACCGATGTCGACAAGTCGGCGCCCTTCGTGAGGGAAGCCGACCTCGCCCACAACCTCGGCCTGGCGGCCGATCGTCCGTACCTCGACCTCGGGGTGCTGGAGAAGGCGCTCGTCGAGACCGGGGCCGATGCCGCGTGGGTCGGCTGGGGCTTCGTCGCCGAGATCCCCGAGTTCGCCGAGCTGTGCGAGAAGGTCGGGGTCACCTTCGTCGGTCCGTCGGCCGATGCCATGCGCAAGCTGGGCGACAAGATCGGCTCCAAGCTGATCGCCGAGGAGGTCGGGGTCCCGGTCGCACCGTGGTCGCGCGGTGCCGTCGAGAACCTCGAACACGCCCTGAAGGTGGCCGAGGAGGTCACCTACCCGCTGATGCTGAAGGCGACCGCGGGTGGTGGTGGCCGCGGCATCCGCAAGATCACCTCGCCGGAGGAGCTGGAGGAGAACTTCGACCGCACCAGCATGGAGGCCGAACGTGCGTTCGGCTCCGGCGTGATGTTCCTGGAGCGCCTGGTCACCGGCGCCCGGCACGTCGAGGTGCAGGTCATCGCCGACGGCCAGGGCACGGCGTGGGCGCTGGGCGTCCGCGACTGCTCGGTGCAGCGGCGCAACCAGAAGATCATCGAGGAGTCGGCCTCCTGCGTGCTCGCTCCGGAGCAGGTCGACGAGCTCAAGGCCTCGGCCGAGCGGCTCGCGAACGCCGTCGGCTACCGCGGCGCGTGCACCGTCGAGTTCCTCTACCACCCCGGTGAGAAGCTCTTCGCGTTCCTGGAGGTCAACACCCGCCTGCAGGTCGAGCACCCGATCACCGAGATCACCACGGGCTTCGACCTGGTCAAGGCCCAGCTGCACGTGGCGGGCGGCGGCAGGCTCGAAGGCGCCAAGCCCGCCGAGCTCGGCCACGCCGTCGAGGCCCGCCTCAACGCCGAGGACCCCGACCGCGACTTCGCGCCGTGCCCCGGCCGGATCGTCCGCCTCGAACTGCCCGCCGGCCCCGGCATCCGCGTGGACACCGGTGTCGCCGAGGGCTCGCAGATCCCCGCCGACTTCGACTCGATGATCGCGAAGATCATCGCGTACGGCCGCGACCGCGACGAGGCGCTCGGCAAGCTGCGCCGCGCCATGGCCGAGACCACGGTCATCATCGAGGGCGGCACGACCAACAAGAGCTTCGTGCTCGACCTGCTCGACGAGCCCGCCGTGGTCGACGGCTCCGCCGACACGTCGTGGATCGACCGGGTCCGCTCCGAGGGCGGCCTGATCTCGCACCGCCACTCCGCCATCGCGCTGGCCGCCGCGGCCATCGAGGTGTACGAGGACGAGGAGCAGATCAACCGCACCGAGCTGCTCGCCTCCGCGCACGGCGGCCAGCCGCGCACCAACCACGAGGGCGCGCGCAAGCTGGAGTTCGTGCTGCGCGGTCAGCCCTACGTCGTGACCGTGGCCCGCGCCGGCGCCACCAGGTACCGCGTCGGCGTGTCCGCGGCCGACTCCGACGTCGTGCTGTCCGCCGACGTCGACGTCGAGCGCTTCGACCACCACGTCGGCCAGATCACCGTCAACGGCACCCGGTTCCGCGTCGTCACCGGCACGTCCGGTGTGGTGCACCAGGTCGAGGTCGACGGCGTCACCCACCGCGTCACCCGCGACGAGGGCGGTGTGCTGCGCTCGCCGATGCCCGCGCTGGTCGTCGCCACGCCGCTGGAGGTCGGTGCCGAGGTCGAGGCCGGCGCTCCGGTGCTGGTCCTCGAGGCGATGAAGATGGAGACGGTGCTGCGCGCGCCGTTCCGCGCCCGGCTCAAGGAGCTGAACGTCGTCGTCGGCACCCAGGTGCCCGCCGGTGGCGCGCTGCTCAAGCTGGAGGAGGTCGAGGACGACGCGGGCGCCGTGCAGGTGCAGAAGCCGGAGTCCGCGGTCGAGCTGGAGATGCCCGCGCCGCAGACCGGCGTCCCGGCCGAGCAGCTCGCCGCACGGGGCCTCGACGACCTGCGCAGCCTGCTGCTGGGCTTCGACACCACCGCCGCGGACACCGAGCGGGTGCTGGCGGGCTACATGAGCGCGCGGGAGGACCTGGCGGAGCGGCCACTGGTCGCGGAGGCGCAGCTGCTCAGCATCTTCGCCGACCTGTGCGACCTGTCGCGCAACCGCCCGGCCGGCGAGGAGACCAAGCCGGAGAACCACATCCACTCGCCGCGCGAGCACTTCCACACCTACCTCAAGACGCTCGACGCCGACCGCGCCGCGCTGCCGGCGACGTTCCGCGAGCGGTTGCAGCACGTGCTGAGCCACTACGGCATCACCGAGCTCGACCGCACGCCGGAGCTGGAGCAGGCGGTGTTCCGCATCTTCGTCGCGCTGCGCCGGGGTGTGTTCGACGCCGCCGTCGCGACGACCCTGCTGCGCCGCTGGGTGGAGGAGGCGCCGCCGGTCGAGTCGGAGCGGGTGCGGGTCGGCCTGGTTCTGGAGCACATCGTCGCCGCGACCCAGGTCCGCTACCCGCAGGTGGCCGACCTCGCCCGCAGCGTCGTGTTCACCTGGTTCGCGCAGCCGCTGGTGCGCCGCAACCGCGCCCGCGTGCACACCGAGGTCCGCAGGCACCTGATCCACCTCGACGCGCAGCCGCAGGCCGCCGACCGCGAGGACCGGATCGCCGCGATGGTCGCGTCGGCCGAACCGCTGGTGCGCCTGCTCGGCCAGCGCATCGGCAAGCCCGGCGCGGACAACACCCCGCTGCTGGAGGTGCTGGCCCGCCGCTACTACACCAAGAAGGCGCTGGAGAACCCGCGCGTGGACGGCGCGTTCTTCCTCGCCGAGAACGAGCCGGAGCAGACCCGCCTGGTCAGCACCGCCGTCGAGTTCTCGTCGCTGGTGGACGCGATCGGCGACATCGTCAAGCACGCCGACGGCAACCCGGTCGTGGCCGACCTCTACGTCAACTGGCCCGACGGTCCGTCCGAACAGGACGAGCTGGCCGCCGGTCTGGGTGCCGCGGTGGCCGCGCACCAGCTGCCGCCGACGATCACCCGCATCACCACCACCGTGGCCGGCCGCCGCGGTGAGTCGATGCACCACCACTTCACGTTCCGCCCGTCCTCGAACGGGTTCGCGGAGGAGAGGCTGGTGCGCGGGCTGCACCCGCGCATCGCCGAACGCATGCAGCTGGAACGCCTGCGCGAGTTCGACCTCACCCGCCTGCCGTCGGTGGACGAGGACGTGTACCTGTTCCGCGCGGTGGCGAAGACGAACAAGTCCGACGAGCGCCTCGTCGCGCTGGGCCAGGTCCGCGACCTGACGCCGCTGCGCGACGACGAGGGCCGGATCGTGGCGCTGCCCGCGGCCGAGGACGTGCTGGCGACGTGCCTGGACGGCATCCGCCGGGCCCGTGCGCAGGCCGGTGGCCGCACCCGCCTCGCGACCAACCGCGTGGTGCTCTACGCGTGGCCGCCGACCGACCTGCACTCGGCGGACCTGGACGCGATCGCGTCCCGCGTGCTGCCCACGACCACGGGCCTGGACCTGGAGGAGGTCCTGTTCCTGGCGCGGCGCAAGGACAGCGAGACCGGTGAGCTCACCGACATCGGCGTCCGCATCGCCACCGACGCGGGCTCGGGCGTGCGGTTCTCGTTCGTGCAGCCGCCGACCGACGCGATCCAGCCGCTCGACGACTACCGCCAGAACGTCCTGCGCGCCCAGTCGCGCGGCACGATCTACCCGTACGAGCTGTGCGACATGCTCGCGGGCGAGGGCGGTTCGTTCGTGGAGCACGACCTCGTCGACGGCGCGCTGGTGCCGGTCGACCGCCCGCGCGGCGGCAACAGGGCGGGCATCGTCGTCGGCGTGGTGACCACCCCGACCCCGGCCTACCCCGAGGGCATGAAGCGCGTGGTGCTGCTGGGCGACCCGACCAAGTCGCTGGGCGCGCTCGCCGAACCCGAGTGCTCGCGGGTGATCCACGCCCTGGACCTGGCGTCGTCGCTGTCGGTGCCGCTGGAGTGGTTCTCGCTCTCGTCGGGCGCGAAGATCTCGATGTCGTCCGGTGTCGAGAACATGGACTGGGTCGCGGCGGCGCTCAAGCGCATCGTCGAGTTCACCCAGGACGGCGGCGAGATCAACATCGTCGTCAACGGCATCAACGTCGGCGCCCAGCCGTACTGGAACGCCGAGGCCACGATGCTCATGCACACCAAGGGCATCCTGGTCATGACGCCGGACTCGGCGATGGTGCTGACCGGCAAGCAGGCGCTGGACTTCTCCGGCGGCGTGTCGGCGGAGGACAACTACGGCATCGGCGGCTACGACCGCGTCATGGGCCCGAACGGCCAGGCGCAGTACTGGGCCCCGAACCTGCGGGCGGCGTTCGCCGTGCTGCTGGCGCACTACGAGCACACCTACGTGGTGCCGGGCGAGCCGGGCCCGCGCCGGGTGTCCACTTCGGACCCGGTGGCGCGCGACGTCTCGTCGTACCCGCACGTGGCGGGCGACAGCCCGTTCACGACGGTCGGGGAGATCTTCTCGGCCGAGGCGAACCCGGACCGCAAGAAGCCGTTCGACATCCGCACGGTGATGCGCGCGTTGTCGGACCAGGACCACGTCGTCCTGGAGCGCTGGGCGGGCATGGCCGACGCGGACACCGCCGTGGTGCAGGACGTGCACCTGGGCGGCATCCCGGTGACGCTGCTGGGCATCGAGTCCCGCGGCGTGGCCCGCGCCGGTTTCCCGCCCACCGACGGCCCGGACACCTACACCGCGGGCACGCTGTTCCCGAAGTCGTCGAAGAAGGCGGCCCGCGCGATCAACGCGGCCTCGGGCAACCGCCCGCTGGTGGTGCTGGCGAACCTGTCCGGCTTCGACGGCTCACCCGAGTCGATGCGCCTGCTGCAGCTGGAGTACGGCGCCGAGATCGGCCGCGCGATCGTGAACTTCCGCGGCCCGATCGTGTTCTGCGTGATCTCCCGCTACCACGGCGGCGCGTTCGTGGTCTTCTCGAAGGCCCTGAACCCGTCCATGACCGTGCTCGCCGTCGAGGGCTCGTACGCCTCGGTCATCGGTGGCGCACCGGCGGCCGCGGTCGTGTTCGCCCGTGACGTCGACGGCCGCACGGCCAACGACCCGCGGGTGAAGAAGCTGGAGACGGCGGTCGCGGAGGCCTCCGGTGCCGAACGCGCGGCCCTGGCCGCCGAGCTGGCGTCGACGCGGCAGTCGGTGCGAACCGAGAAGCTGAACGAGACGGCGGCGGAGTTCGACCGGGTGCACAGCGTGCAGCGGGCGGTGGAGGTCGGGTCCGTGGACGCGATCATCTCGGCTGCCGAGCTGCGGCCGGCGATCATCAAGGCCGTGGAGGCCGGTCTGGCCCGCTAGTGCTTGGATGGAGGAGCCCCGGCGATGTCGCCGGGGCTCTTCTGCGTTCTGGGGGTGGTCGTGCGGGACATCGCGGAGCTGACCGAGGTGGACGACCCCGGCTGGCCGGTGGTGGCGGAGGCGGTTCCCGCGTCGTGTGCGGTGCTGCCACCGGAACCGGGTGCCTGCCGGGCTGTGTTGCTGCAGCTGCAGGTGACCGTGCGGTCGTTGCTGGGCGCGGTGGTGCTGAACACCGGCGGGATGGTGCTGCACCACGGGTGGTTGCGCGTGTACGGTGGCTCGGGCGGTGCGTTGCCGAGCCTCGGAGAGGTCAACGGGTTTCCCGAGACCGTGGACCCGTCGTGGGCGCCTGCCGGCGGGCTGGTGCTCGCCCACGACGTGCTGGGTGGCGTGTTCGCGTTGAACGGTGCGGACTGCGAGCGGTCCGGTCGACCGGGGGAGCCGGGGCAGGTCGTGTACTTCGCGCCGGACACGCTGGAGTGGGAGACCTTCGACGGCGGACACGGCGCGTGGCTGATGTGGATGCTCGACGGTGGGGTGGAGCGGTACTACGAGGGCATGTTCTGGCCGGGGTGGGAGGCGGACGTGGCGGCGCTCGGGCTGCGCGAAGGCATCACCGCGTACCCGCCGCTGTGGTCCGGGGAGGGCGCGACCGACGTCGCCGGGGCCACGCGGTCACCTGTGCCGATGAGCGAGCTGCTCTCGTTCGCCGCGGACGTGTGCGGGCAGCTCGGCATCGCCGATCCGGGGCCGCTCGGCGAGGTGGCGGAGTAACCCGCGGTTGACGGAGACCGGCCACTTCGCAGCTGAGCTCTTTCCTCCCGGTTCGGTTCGCGCGTTCCGGATGCCGAACGAACGTGCACGCACGGGACCGAGCTCACCAGGTGCTGACCGGGGCGTTCCTCGCCGTCACGATCGCGACGCGAAGTCTGACCCGGTACTCGGGCTCCTTCGCGCGTCGTTCTTCCTCCAGCAGCCGGATCCGGTTGATGTTGACCATGAAGTTGTGCAGGGGGCCTGGGTGGTGCGGACTGACCGCCCTGGTGACCTCATCTCGGCTGCCGAGCTGTGGCCGGGCTCTTCTCGTTCGGTGGCACCGGCACTGCGCGCGGTCAGGCCGCGTCCAGCTTGAACGGGTCGTGCTCCGCCAGCAGCTTGTCCAGCCGCGCCCGGTCCACGCGGCTCGCGATGTAGGTGTCCTCCTGCCGGTCCCGGATCACCTTGGCCAGCGTGAACGCCGACGTGACCGTGTAGAGCATCGCGATGCCCAGGAACGCCCGCACCCAGCCGTCGACCGGCAGGAACACGACCCCGATGCCGACGGCGGTGAGCGACAGGCCGAAGGACAGGACCGCCTGCACGTAGAAGGCGCCGGAGGTGGGGGTGCTGGCGGGCTTGGTGGTCATGCCGTCCAGCGTCCTGGGTCACACCGGGCCTGTCATGAGTACGGCTACTCATCCGAGCGGGACGGGGGCGAACCAGCGGAAGTTTTTCTGGTACGGTCGTACTAATGTACTGGGTGGTGCTGGTCGCGTCAGGAGTGCTGGAGGCCGTGTGGGCCACGGCGCTCGCCGCGTCGCGCGGTTTTCGCCGGCCGTGGCCGGTGGTCGTGTTCGCCGTGGCGATGACGTTGAGCGTTGCCGGGCTGGCGTGGGCGATGCAGGGCATTCCCGTCGGGACCGCCTACGCGGTGTGGGTCGGGGTGGGGGCCGTGCTCACGGTCCTCGTCGCGGTCGCGCGGGGTGAGGAGAGGCTCGGGGTCGCCAAGGCGGTGCTGCTGGCCGCGTTGATCGGCTGCGTCGCCGGGCTGAAGGTGGTGAGCTGAGTGCACTGGGCCGTGTTGCTGGTGAGCGCCGTGCTCGAAGCGGTGTGGGCGACCGCGTTGTCCGAACAGTCCTATGTGGTCTTCGCGGTGGCCACGACGCTCAGCATGGTGGGGCTTTCCGTTGCGATGAAACGGATTCCGGTCGGCACCGCGTACGCGGTGTGGGTCGGGGTCGGTGCCGCGCTGACCGTGACGTGGGCGATGATCACCGGTGCGGAAGCCGTCTCCGCCTGGAAGGTCGTCTTCCTCACCGGGATCATCGCCTGCGTCATCGGGCTCAAGTTCCTGAAGGGCTCAGGCGTTGAGCGTCCACCGCTGGTTGGCGGTGGCGGCGCAGTCCCAGAGCTGGAGCCTGGTGCCGTCCGCCGAGCTGGGGCCGGTGGCGTCGAGACAACGCCCTGAGGCCGCGTTGCGCAGCTGGCCGTTCGACTCAGCGGTCCACTGCTGGTTGCCGGCGCCCGTGCAGTCCCAGAGCTGGGTCACGGCGCCGTTGGCGGTACCCGACGCGTCGAGGCACTTGCCCAGTGCGCGCAGCGTCTGACCGGTGCGGGTCCACTGCTGGGCGTTGGTGCCGTTGCACGTGTACAGCTGCACCGCCGTGCCGTTGGCCGAGCTCGCGCCCGCCACGTCCACGCACTTGCCGCCGTAACCGGTGATCGTGCCGCCGGTGGGCGGGTTCTGGGTGCCGCCGCTCGCGGCCTCCCAGATCGCGTTGAGCAGGCTGGTGCTGCCGGTGGTGTCCTGGGACAGCTCCCAGTTCATGATGCCGCCGGCGTTCGACAGCGCCCACGTCGTCTTGCGCTTGATCGTGGGGATGCCGTTGTAGTAGTTGCCGTTGTAGCTGTCGCGGTTGGCATTGGCCGGGTCCTGCGCGACCAGGTCCTTGTAAGCGATGTAGGTCGGCCGGCTGTAGAACGGCACGCCCAGCACTGCCTTGCTCGCGGGCAGGCCGCGGCCCTTCCAGAAGTTGACGCTGTTGATCGACCAGTCGTAGTTCGCGTGCGGGTTGCCGCCGTCGTAGGCCATGATGTTCAGCCAGTCGACGATGCCGAACACCGCGGGCTGCACGCCGCCCGCCGTGCCGCCCTCGGAGACGACGGCCGCGGTCAGCAGCTTGCCCCGGCTGTGCAGCGCGTCGCCGAGCTGGCGCATCAGCAGGGTGTAGTTGTCACCCTCAGCGCCGGGGTCCGGGTACTCCCAGTCGATGTCGACGCCGTCGAGGTTGTACTGGTTCACCAGGCCGACGAGCGCGTTGACGAACGTCGTGCGGCCGTTCGCGCTCGCGGCGAGGACCTCGAAGTTGTCGTCGTTGCCGTCGTTCCAGCCACCGACCGCGATCGAGACCTTCACGCCGTTCTGGTGGCCGAGGCTCACCAGCTGCTGCAGCTTGCCGGGGTCGGGAACGCCCTGGAGCGTGCCGTTCGAGTTCGGCAGCACGAACGAGTAGTTGATGTGCGTCAGCTTGCCGTACTGGATGGAGCTGACGCTGCCGGACCACGACGGCAGGTAGCCGACGCTCTTGAACCCGGCCGGGTAAGCGGCTTGCGCGGCAGGCGCCGTGACCGTGATGGTCGCCGCGGCGGCGGCCAGCGCGAGGCAGGCCGAACCGAGGCGGAAGCGGAGTGAACGCATGTGCAGGGTTGCCTCTCACTAACGTCGAGCGCCCACAGCGACGGTAGTGGTCTAGACCGGTTGCCGGGAAGGTCGGCAGCCGACCGGAACTGGTTCCGGTCGTGGCAGCAGGAGATCAGCGCAGGTACGAGGCCCCGTTGACGTCGATGACCGTGCCGCTGGCCCACGTCGCGGCCGGGGTCGCGAGCCACGCGACGGCCGCCGCGACCTCCTCGGGTTCCGCGACCCGCCCGAACGGGCTCTGCCCGCGGATGGCGTCACCGGCGGGCCCGGCCAGCAGGTCCGTGACCATGTCGGTGCGCACGAACCCCGGCGCCACCGCCGCCACCGCGATCCCCTGCGGTGCCAGTGACTGCGCCAGCGACTGGGTCAACGCGTGCAGCCCCGCCTTCGCCGCACCGTAGGCGGGCGCGTCGGGTTCGCCCCGGAACGCGCCGCGCGACCCCACGTTGATGATCCGCCCGCCCTCTGGCAGGTGCCGCACGGCGTGCCACGCCAGGTCGGCCGGCCCGTACAGGTTGAGCTCGACCGTGCGCCGCCACGCGTCCTGCCACTCGGCGAAGCTCGTCGCGGTGATCGGGTGCAGGAAGTACACGCCCGCGTTGTTCACCAGCACGTCGAGCCCGCCGAGCCGCTCGACCGCTTCGGTGACGACCTGCTCGGCCTCGCCCGCGGCGATGTCGCCCCGCACGGTCACGTGGCCGTCGCCGGGCAGGCCCGCGGCCACCTCCGCGGCCTGCTCCGGGTCGCTGCGGAAGTGCACGGCGACCCGGTGCCCGTCGGCGGCGAGCGCGTGGGCGATGGCCGCTCCGATGCCCCGGGAGGCACCGGTCACGAGTGCGCGCCTGGTCACGGCGACTGACTGTCGATCATCCACTTGCCGTTCACCTGCACCAATGTGTACGTGTTGCGCTCGGTCGTCGTGACCGCCCCGCCCTTGCGGTACGTGAGCGTCGCTGCCACCACGTTGTCGCCTTGCGGCGCGAAGTCGGACAGGTCGACGCTGCTGAACTGGCCCCACCACTGCTGGTATTCCTGGAACGTCGGCGTCCTGGTCGCCTTGAACCTGTCCGTCAGCGTCGCGTACCCGGCTTCGAGGTTGCCGGGGATCAGCGCGTAGTACGCCGTCAGCGCTTCCTGCGCCGTGCCCGGCGTCGTCGCGGGCGGCGGGGTCGCGGTGTTCGGCGGGACGACCGGCGTGGTCGTCGTCTCCTGCGGGGTCGTGGTCTCCGCTGCCGTGGTGGTCGGCTGCTGTGACTGGGACTGCTGCGGCTGCTGCTGGGACTGGCTCGCCGCCGGCGGGTTCGCCGAGCCGGTCGGGTCGTTCCCCGCCTGCTCCCGGTCCCCCTTCGGCCACAGCAGGAACGCGCCGACACCCACCGCGATCACCAGGACGATGATGCCGAGGAGGGCGAGCGGGTTCCTGCGGCGTTCCTCCTCCTGGGCGGACCGGACGGGCGCGGCCGGGGTGGCGGGCTCAGGCCGTGCCGGTGCCGGAACGGGCTGCGCGGGTTCGGGCTGCACGGGTTCGGGCTGAGCGGCCTCCGGCGTGGTCGCTGCGACCGCGGTCTTCTCCGGTGCCGCAACGGGTTCCGCGGGGGGCGCGGCAGGCTCCGCGGGGGGCGCGTCGGCGGTGTCCGCGGGCGGCGGCTCCACGGCGGCGGCTGCTTCCGGCTCCCCGGCTGCCGCGGCGGCGACCGCTGCCTCCGGCTCGCTCGCCTCCGCACCGGCGTTCCCGGCCTCGTCAGCGCCAGCCTCGTCAGCGCCAGCCTCGTCAGCGCCGGCCTCGTCAGCGCCTGCCTGGTCCGCGTCGGCCTTCTCCTGCTCGGCATCGGCCTTGCCCGGCGCCGTCAGACCCGCTGCCTCCGCCTGCGCCGCACCGGCCACGAGCCCGGCCGCCGCCGCACCGGCCGCCGAGGCGCCCGCCTTCTTCTGCTGCTTGGCCTTCTCCTCCGGCTGCGCCTCGACCGGCAGCTCCACCGTCGCCGGGATGACGACCGTGGCCTCGGACGCCTGCGGCGTCTCGTTCACGACGGCGGCCAGCAGGTGCACGGCCTCCTCCATCGTGGGGCGGCGCTCCGGGTCGGTGGCCAGCAGGCGGAACAGCACCGGCGAGAGCAGCGGGCCGGCGTTCGCGGGCGGCATGATCGAGCCGCTCGCCACGCGGTGCAGCATCGCGATGTGGTTGTCGGCCGCGCCGAACGGCGGCGTGCCCTCCACGGCGTTGTAGAGCGTGGCGCCGAGGGAGAAGACGTCGGACGGGAAACCGGCTTCCTCGCCGCGGGCGATCTCGGGGGAGAAGAACGCGGGGGTGCCGACCGTGCCGGTCGCGGTGGCGGTGCCGTCGTCACCGGTGGCGCGCGAGACGCCGAAGTCGGTGATCTTGACCTCCTGGTCGCCGATCAGCACGTTGCCCGGCTTCACGTCGCGGTGCTGGATGCCGTTGCGGTGCGCGGCGGCCAGAGCGGCGGCGGTGTAGCAGCCGATGCGGGCGACCTCGCGCGGCGGCAGGGTGCCCTGCTCGGCGATCACCGCCGCGAGGCTGCGCGAGGGGAGGTACTCCATGATCAGCCACGGCTGGCCGTCGTCCTCGACGGCGTCGTACACGCGAATCGCGTTCGGGTGCTCCAGCCGGGCGGCCAAGCGCGCTTCGCGCATGGCCCGGTGCTTGGCGCGGTCGATCTTGGAGTCGTCGAGTCCCGCCAGCACGAGCAGCTCCTTGGCTGCGACGACGCGGTGCAGGTTCTCGTCGTAGGCCTGCCACACGACACCCATGGCGCCCTGGCCGACTTTCGTCCTCAACCGGTATCGGCTCCCGATGAGCCGCTTGTTCTCCTCCACGACGTGTGCTCTCCCTGTCCCCTCGATCACCTACAAGTGTGACGGGCGACGCGATGTCGATTGACTGTAACCCCTACTGGGGGTACAGATGGGGTTATGCCTAAAGTCAACGTGTACCTGCCGGACGACCTGGCCGAGGCCGTCAAGGACCTCAACATCCCGCTTTCCGCGATCTGCCAGCGTGCACTCGAAGGTTCCGTCAAACGCATAGCCGCCATCCGGGCGGTGAAACCCGAAGACCTGGTGAGAGGGTCGGACCGGATCGAGAGCTTCACCCAGCGCGCCAAGGACGCCCTCCGGCTCGCCGTCGAGGCTGCGGGCGGACAACCGAGCGTGACCAGCGAACACCTGGTGGAGGGACTGCTGCGCGAAGGGGGGAACCTCGCGCTGGACGTCCTGCAGGCCATCGACATCGATCCCGCGACCCTGCGCCACACCTCCGCCTCCGAGGGTGCCGCTCCTGCCGGGCTGGCGGCCGACGCGGCGAACGCGCTGGAGCTGGCCGTCGTCGAGGCGATCGCACTGGGCCACAACTACGTGGGTTGCGAACACCTGCTGCTCGGTCTGGTCGCCGAACCGGAGGGGGCGGGCGGTCAGGTGCTGCGGGACCGCGGTGCCGACCTCAAGTCCACCCGGCGCGCGGTGCAGACGGCGCTCGCGGGCATCGTCCACCTCAAGAAGCAGCAGCAGAGCACGCCGGACGCGGCGAAGGTCCTGGAAATGATCATGAGTCGGCTGGCCCGGCTGGAGCGGCACGCGGGTATCGGCTGACCAGCTCCGCCCCGATGGCGGCCAGGTGGTCGCGGACGGACTCTGGCGACTCGACGGTGACCAGGCCGCCCCAGCCGGCGACGTTGCGCGCGAGGTCGAGCGGCCGGGGCGCGGTCAGCTCGACCCGCGTCCGGTCGCCGAGCTCCGCCACGACCGTGCAGTGACGGCCGTGCTGGTGCCGGAAGACGTCGAGGAACCGCGTCGGCACCACCAGCACGGCCGTGGTCTCCGCCCGCCTGCGCTCCACCTCCGTGACGACCGAGTCCCAGGCACCGGCGAGCTCGAAGCCGGCGGGACGGCTCGCCTGCTCGTCGGTCAGCGCCGCTTCCCGCACCCGGTCCAGCCGGAACGTGCGCTGACCGTCCGGCGTCCCGGCCACGAGGTACCAGGTGCCGTCCTTGTCGACGAGCCCCCACGGGTCGACCACGCGCTCGCTCGCCCCGGCACCGCGCTTCGCGTAGGTCAGCCGCACCTTCCGCTGCCGCACCACGGCCTGCTGCAGTGCCGTGACCAGCGCCGGCCGGTCGCCGGTGTGCTCGCCCCAGGCCGCGGTGTCGACGACGACCGCCTCCGCTGCCGCCTGCGCGTCGGCCCGGAACGTGCCCGGCAACGCCCGGACGAGCTTGCGCAGCGCCGACCTCACCTGCGGCGCGACGGCCGCCGCCGGTCCGGCGACCAGGAACAACGCCTGCGCCTCGGCCGCGGTGAGCCCGCTGAGGTCCGTGCGCGCGCCACCGACCAGCGACCAGCCGCCGCCCCGGCCCGGCTGCGGGTACACGGGCACCCCGGCCGCGGACAACGCCTCCAGGTCGCGCCGGGCGGTGGCCGTGGAGACCTCCAGCTCCTCGGCGAGCTCCGCGGCGGTCACCCGGCCGCGGGCCTGCATCAGCAACAACATGGCCACGAGCCGGTCTGCGCGCATGTCGACAGCTTCCCGGTCAAAGTGCTCAGAAGATGAGCACTTCACAGCCGAAGCTGGGGGACATCAGCAAGTCGGACCTGCGAAGGAGAACGAGATGTTGCGAGGCATGTCGACCGTGTCCTACTACGCCGACGACCTGGCGGAGGCGCGCGCCTGGTACACCGAACTGCTGGGCGTCGAGGCCTACTTCGAGCGCCGCACACCGGACGGGCTGCTGGCCTACGTCGAGTTCCGCATCGGCGACCACCAGGCGGAGCTGGGGCTGGTGCACCGCGGTTTCGAGGTCACGCCGTCGGACGGGCCGTCCGGGGCGGTCCTCTACTGGGCGGTGGACGACCTGCGGGCGACGCTGGACCGGCTGTTCGAGCTGGGGGCGGAGGTGCACGACGAACCGCGGGTGCGCGGCGAGGGGTTCGTGACGGCGTCGGTGGTCGACCCGTTCGGCAACGTGCTCGGCGTGATGACCAACGTCCACTACCTCGCGGTGCTGGCCGGGCAGGGGTGAGCCGGGACCGGTCTTGCGCGGAAAGGCCCGCTGTGCTGCTCGGACACCTATGCTGCAGGGATGACGACGCAGCTCGCCATCACGGGGCACCGGGGGCTCTCCGCCGAGCTGGAGGCGGAGGTCGACCGGATGATCCGGGCCGCCGTGACCGCGGACGACGACGTGGTCGGGGTGTCCTGCCTGGCCGACGGCGCGGACGCGGTGTTCGCCCAGGCCGTGCTGGACGTGGGCGGCGAACTGGTGGCCGTGCTGCCCGCGGTGGAGTACCGGGCGTCGCTGCCGGAGGAGTTCCGGCCCGTCTACGACCGGTTGCTCGCGGAGGCGGGCCGGGTGGTGCAGCTGCCGTTCGTGACGCCCGACCCGACCGCCTACATGGAGGCGGGCAAGCGGATGGTGGACGAGCTGGGGGAGTCCGCCGCCCTGCTCGCGGTGTGGGACGGGCTGCCGGGGCGCGGCCCTGGCGGCACGGCGGACGTGGTCGCCTACGCGCGGTCGCGGGGCGTGCCGGTCACGGTGCTGTGGCCCGAGGGCGCGAGCCGGTGAGACGCGGTCACCGCGCACACGCCGTCGGCGCAGCTCCTGGCGCGGGGGCTGGTGGCGGTGCACACCGGGCGCGCGGACGCTGCTGGTATACACGGCGGTGCTCATGGTGTCGTCCGGCGTCGTGCCGGCCGTCGCCGACCAGCTGACGTTGAGCTCCCGGCGCCGGTGGTGTTGCTGTCCGGTGACGCCGGCCGAGCACCATTTGGGGGGAAGTTCGTGAAGACGGTTCAGCTACCGGACGGCGCCGAGGTGACCGGTCGCGGCCTGCGCGACGGCAGGCTCGTCGAGCCCGCCCCTGCCTACGGCCTCTACCTCCAGGCGCGCGCGGTCGACCTGCCGTGGGAGCACGACTGGGTCGAGTGGCCTGACTTCCGCCTGCCCCGCGACCCCGCGGCGGCGATCGGGTTCATCCGCGCGCTGCACCGGCGCGCACTGGCCGGTGACAGGGTCGAGGTGGCGTGCAGCGGCGGTGTCGGCCGCACCGGCACCGTGATCTCGTGCCTGGCGGTGCTCTCCGGGGTGCCCGCGGACGAGGCGGTGGCGTGGACCCGTGCCCACTACCACCGCCGTGCCGTGGAGACGCCGTGGCAGAAGCGCTGGGTGCGCCGGTTCCCGGTCAGCTAGCGGGCTCCAGCACACCGAACCACTGCTCGGCGCCGAAGGCGTCGAACCGCTCCACCTCGGTGAACCCCAGCCGCTTCGCGAGCCGCAGCGAGCTCTCGTTGGCCACCCGGGTCGTGAGCACCAGCGGCTCACCGGGCAGCGCGGCGGCGAACCACCCCAGTGCCGCCGCGCACGCCTCGGTGGCGTAGCCGTTGCCCCACGAGGCGGGCAGGAACAGGTAGCCGAGCTGGTGCTCGCCGCCTTCTGGCCGGTAGTGCCCCGGCTGGTCGGGCAGCCGCCGGTCGAACGTGACCATCCCGATCGTCTCGCCGTCCAGCTCGACGGCGAAGAACCCGAACCGGCGGCCCGGCACCTCCGGGGCCGCGGCCTCGACCTCGGCCCGCGGCTTCGAGCCGCCGATGTGGGTGCCGACCTCGGGTGAGGAGAACAGCTCGACGAACGCCGCGCGGTCACGTGCCTCGGACTGGCGCAGCACCAGCCGTTCCGTCTTGATCGGGGAAGGCGGCCACCCTGGTTCGGTCATGATCTCGAAGCTACCCGTCCGAGGGCACCCGGCTCGCCGCGATCTCCGGCGACAGGTCGATCACCGTCCGCCGGTGCACCAGTTCGAGGACCTCCGGCGGCACCGCGTCGCCCGCCTCCAGCAGGCTGGGCAGCAGGGCGGCCTCCGTGGTGATGGCGCGCAGGAACAGCTCGACCGTGACGTCGTGGCCGGGGCGGTGCACGACGGTGATCTCGTCGCCGGGCGCGACCAGGCCGGGTTCGAGGACGCGGAAGTAGGCGCCGGGCCGTGCCTCCTGCGTGAACCGCTTCACCCAGCCGGGCTGGCCGAGGAACGTCGCGAACGTGCGGCACGGCACGCGCGGACCGGTGACCTCCAGCACCGCGGTGCCGACGCGCCAGTGTTCACCGACGCGCGCGTGGGTGTGGTCGATGCCCTGGGTCGTGAGGTTCTCGCCGAACTGGCCGTTGTCCAGCTCGACGCCGAGCTCGGCCTGCCACCAGTCGAGGTCCTCGCGGGCGTAGCCGTACACCGCCTGGTGGGCGCCGCCGTGAACCGTCCAGTCGCCGATCTCGTCACCGGCCACGCCGCTGCCGGCCGAACCCTTGGGGCCGACCGGGCCGACCCGCAGCGGTCCGTCGACCGGGCGCTTGTCGATGCCGGTGGTGCCGGCGCGGGCGTAGTCGACCGGGACGGTCTTCGAGGCGACGTTCAGCGAGAGCACTACTGGCATGGCATCGACATTATTGGCCGACTGCCCTCGATGCGATCGAATTGACGTAGTCCTGGTATTTGCCCACCTTGTAGGTGATGAGGTCCAGGCACTCCTGCAGCCGCGCCATCTGCTCGCGGACCCGGTCCTGGTGCTCCTTGAGGATGTCGAGGCGCTGCAGCTCGTTGCCGTCGCCCTGGCGGACCAGCTCGGTGTAGCGGCGGATCTCCGGGACGGGCATTCCGGACATCCGCAGCATGATGCACATGCGCAGCCAGTCCACGTCCTGCTGCGTGTACACCCGGCGACCGCCCGGTCCTCTGTGGACCTCGTGGGCGAGGATGCCCTCCTTCTCGTAGAACCGGAGCGCGTGCACGCTCAGCCCGGTGTGTTCGGCGACCTCGCCGATGCTCATCCCCATGCCCCGAGCATAGGTTCTTGACCTAGAGGCGGCTCTAGTTCGTACGTTCTCGCTCATGACGATGCGCTATCGCGTACTTGGGGGAACGGGCATCGAGGTCAGCCACCACTGCCTCGGCGCCATGATGTTCGGGAACGTGGCCAACGCCGACCACGGGGAGGGCGTGCGGATCATCCACCGCGCGCTGGACGCGGGGATCAACTTCGTCGACACCGCCGACATGTACTCGGCAGGGGAGTCCGAGGAGATCGTCGGCAAGGCGCTCGCCGGCCGCCGCGACGACGTGGTGCTGGCGACGAAGGTGCACTTCCCGCTGACCGACGGCCGCAACCGCAGCGGCAACTCACGGCGGTACATCATGCGCGCGGTCGAGGACAGCCTGCGCCGGCTCGGCACCGACTGGATCGACCTGTACCAGGTGCACCGGCCGGACTACTCGACCGACGTCGAGGAAACGCTGTCCGTGCTCACGGACCTGGTGCGGGACGGCAAGATCCGCGCGTTCGGGTGCTCGACGTTCCCGGCGGAGGAGATCGTCGAGGCCCACCACGTGGCGTTGAACCGCGGCTTCCTGCGGTTCCGCACCGAACAGCCGCCCTACTCGCTGCTGGCGCGCGGGGTCGAGCGCTCGGTGCTGCCCACGGCCCAGCGGCTCGGCATGGGCGTGCTGGTGTGGTCGCCGCTGGCCAGCGGGTTCCTGTCGGGCAAGCACCGCAGGGGCGCGGCGGCCGAGGCGTTCCGCGCGACGCTCACGCCGGACAGGTTCGACGAGTCGCTGCCGGGCAACGCCGCGAAGTTCGACGCCGTCGAGCAGTTCGCGAAGCTCGCCGACGAGATGGGCGTGACGCTGCCCGCGCTCGCGATCGCGTTCGTGACGACGCACCCCGCCGTGACCTCGGCGATCACCGGGCCGCGCACGATGGAGCAGCTGGAGTCGCTGCTGGAGGGCGCCGACCTGGTGCTGACCGACGACGTGCTGGACCGCGTCGACGAGATCGTGCCGCCCGGCACCGACACCTACGACGTGCACGGGTTCTGGAAGCCCGCGTCGCTGGTGGACGTCCACCAGCGACGCAGGCCCCTGGACCTCCGCTAGGCAGGTTGCCAGCTGTCATGCCTTCGCCCCCTGGCTCTGCTGGCGTCTGCAAGCACCACCAACTCAACATCCTTGGGAAGCAACGAGGGGTCGGGCAAGGCTTCTGGCCAGGGGCTCAGCTCACCACGCCTGGGTCGTGAGGCCCAGGCCGAGGTAGACCTGGTCGAACCCGTTGCCGTCGTTGTCGTCGGTGTAGACGACGCTGACGCGGCCCCACGGGTCGACGCCCACGGCCGGTTCGTCCTGCCTGCCGGTGGCGGTCGAGACCGTGAGCTGCCGCGGCGGCCGGCCCGTGGTGGTGCCGTCCGGGTTGTAGACCACCGTGTGCACGTCCTGCGCCTCGGCCGTGGTCACCGCGACGCCGCGCTGGTCGTCGACCCCGATCTGCGGGTCGGCGCCGGTGGTCTGCGCGGTCGTCCCGGCGGCCGCACCGGCCGCGGTGAACGACTGGGTCCGCACCCCGGCGCTCTCCCACGCGACCGCGAAGTCGCCGTTGAAGTTGGCCGCCACGGCGGGACGTTTTCCCGTTCCCGTCGTGGTCTGCGCCTGCTTCACGCCACCGGACGGGGTGAGGATCTTGCGGGCCACGGTCGCATCGGCCTCCCACACCACGACCGCGTTCGCGGCCGCACCCATGGCGACCTGCGGCTTGGCGTGCGTGCCACCGGCGTTGTTGACCTGGGCCTCGTAGGTCTTGCTGGTCAGGGACGCGAACCCGGCGATCCGGACGGTCGACGGGTCGGTGCCCTGCTCGTCCTCCCACGTCACGGCGAAGTGCGCGGTGTCCGGGTCCGCCGCCACGCTCGGGAAGTGCTGCTGGCCGTCGGCGCTCGCGTTGGCGGTGCCGGAACCGGAGACCGTCCCGGTGGCCGACACCTGGCGGACCGCGATGTTGTAGTAGCCGTTGCCGTCCGGGTCCTCCGACCACACGACGACAGCGCTGCCGTCCTCGTGCAGCGCGACGTCGGGCTGCCAGTGCCGCCAGTCGCCGGTGCCGCCGGTGCTGAGCTTCTTCTCGTAGACCGGCGTGCCCTCCCGGTAGAGCCGGATCCAGACGTCGGAGTGGACCGGGTCCTCGGGGGTGGCGGTGTCGCGGTCGTCCTCCCACACGACGGCCGTGTAGCCGTTGCGGGTGGCGGAGACGGCGGCGTTGTCCTGGTCACCGGTCGAGTCGCTGTTGACCGTGGACCACGTCATGGGGGCGGGGGCGAGGAGCAACGAGGCGATCAGCAATGTCTTCACGGCGCCTGCAATCCGGGGTTGTCCGCCTCGACCACGTAGCTCTGCACGGTCTTCACCGGGTAGTCGCGGACGGTGACCTTGTCGACGGCGCGGAAGTCGACCCGCATCTCGGTGCTCGTGGTGCGGGTCTTCACGTAGCCGCGCAGGTTCTTGAAGAACTTCACGTGCGGGTTGAGCGTCGGGTTGAGGCTGTTGTCGGCGGCGTTGCCGTCACCGCCGGAGGTGACGGACGTGGTCACCAGCTCGGTGCCGATGATCCGGTTCTGCGACTGGTAGGACTGCATGAGGTTCGCGGCCCAGCTGCGGTGCACGTCGCCGGTGAGCACGACGGTGCCCTTGTTGCCGTTGGTGTCCCACGCGTTCTGGATGCGCGTGCGGTTGGCGGTGTAGCCGTCCCAGGCGTCCATGCTCTTCGACCCGTCCGCGGCGGCCAGCCGTTGGGCGAAGAACACCTGCTGGCCCAGGAAGTCCCAGGTGCCGAGCTTCTGCCGCAGGCCGTCGACCAGCCACGACTCCTGAGCGGCGCCGGTGAGCGTGCGGGCCGCGGCGTCGGCGTCCGGGCAGACCTTCGTGCCGTCGCCGCACGCCTGGTCGTCGCGGTACTGGCGGGTGTCGAGCAGGTGGAACGTCGCCAGGCTGCCCCAGCGGACCCTGCGGTGCAGCAGCATGTTCTCCGCGCTCGGGGCCTGGGCGGAGCGCAGCGGCATGTGCTCGTAGTACGCCTTGTACGCCGCCGCCCGGCGGGCCTTGAAGTCACCGGCAGGGCTGGAGTCGTTGCGGACCAGGTTGGCGTAGTTGTTCTCGACCTCGTGGTCGTCCCACACGACCAGCCACGGCGCGGTCGCGTGCGCGGCCTGCAGGTCCGGGTCGGTCTTGTACTGCGCGTGCCGCACCCGGTAGTTCGCGAGCGTGCTGATCTCGCCGGCGGGTGCGAACTTGCGGACCTTCGTGGTGGTGGCCGCGCCCTCGTAGATGTAGTCGCCCAGGTGCAGGATCAGGTGCGGGTGCTCCTCGGCCATCCTGCGGTAGGCGGTGAAGTAGCCCTCCTCGTAGTGCGAGCAGGACGCGAAGAGCATGGACAGCTCGGGGGAGGTGCCGGCGGCCGGTGCGGTGACCGCGCGGCCGACGGGGGAGATGTGGCCGTCGGCGCGGAAGCGGTACCAGTACTCGCGGCCCGGTTCCAGGCCGGTCAGCGTGACGTGGACGGAGTGCGCACTCGCCGGCACCGCGGTGACCGTGCCGGTGCGAGCAATGCCCGTGAAGCGCTCGTCGGTGGCGACCTGCCACTCGACGGAGGTGGTGGTGTTCGGCATGCCGCCGAGACCGTCGGCGTTGAGGGGGGTGGGGGCGAGGCGGGTCCAGATCACGAACCCGTCGGCCGCCGGTTCACCGGACGCGACGCCCAGGGTGAAGGGGTAGCCGATCGCGTTGGCCAGCCGGGGCACGAACACACCCGCGCTCGCTCCGGCGAGACTTCCCACGATGAAGGTGCGTCTCCGTAACGTGGTCATGCCTCGCAGGCTTACCCGGCGCGAGTAAAGGACCGCCTAACGGCGGTGGTATGCGGTCTTAATGTGCTCTCCCACCACGAGAACGCGTCGCGGTGGTCGCGGTGCAGGTCGAGTCCGTCCGCCAGTGCCTCCGCCGAGCTCAGCGGCAGCCGTGTGTCCCGCACGGCCCGGTGGAGCAGCGCCACGTGGTCGCGTGACCAGGCGTCGAGGCGCAGGCCCGGTAATCGCTCCGCCTGGCAGCAGGGTTGCGCGCACACGACGATGTCGAACCACTCGTCGTGACCGGGGAACGCGACGGTGACACCGAACCGGTCCGGGCACAGGGCGGTGACCGGGTCGTGGCGGGTCTCGTAGTGCAGCGGGTGCGGCAGCGCGGCGAGCCGGCGGGCGGCGTGGCGGTCCGGTCCGAGCACCGGCATCGGTTCCTGCCGCACGCCGTGGTCCAGGACGACGACGTGCCAGTCGCTGCGGGCCAGCCGGAGAGCGGTCGCGAGCCCGGCGGTCCCGGCTCCGACGACGAGTGCTGTGGCCATGACCTGCCCCTTCCCCCTAGGATTGAGGCTAGCGAACGTTCAGAAATTTCTGAAGGCTGGGGCACTGTGACGGGCGAGACAGACCGCAGGCAGGTGGCCGAGCACCTGGCGCTGACGCTGGTCGGCGCCGGGATGCAGCGGATGGCCGCGCGCGTGCTCGCCGCGTTCCTGTTCACCGACGAGGACTCGCTGACCGCGGGCGACCTGAGCGAGGAGCTCGGCGCGAGCGCGGGGTCGGTGTCCGGCGCGGTCAAGATGGTCATGCAGATGGGGCTGATCGAACGCGTGCCGGTGCAGGGCAGCCGCCGTGAGCACTACCGGATGCGCGACCGGGCGTGGACGACGCTCTACGGCCGCCAGCACGCCCCGATCGACGACATCCTCGACGCCGTCGCACGCGGGGTCGAGTCGGTCGAGCCGGGGCCCGCCCGTGAGCGGCTGGTCTACATGCGGGACTTCTACGAGTTCCTGCTCAGCGAGGTGCCGGCGCTGGTGGAGCGGTTCGAGCAGCGCCGAAGCGAATCCCGTCCATGACGAGGTCGAGCATCCTGCGGGCCTGAGCCGGGTCGTCGTTCTGGGCGACGGCCACGAGCATCGCCATCACGTCCGCGGGCTCGTTGCGGGCACCCAGCGGTTCCAGCAGCTCCCGCAACGCGCCGACCATCTTCGCGCGGCTGTGCTCGAACGGGTTCACGCCGCTCGCGATCACCGCCTGCAACGCGTCCTTGAGGTCGCGCTTCGTCGCGATGTAGGCGGTGAAGCGGTCCATCCACGCCCGCAGCGCCTCCTCGGCCGGCAGGCCGGCGAGCGGGGCCAGGTCGCAGAGCTTCTCCAGCTCCGCGCGGTAGACGGCCTCGATCAGCGCCTCGCGGGTGGGGAAGTGCCGGTACAGCGTGCCGATCCCGACGCCCGCCTTCTTGGCGACGGCGCCGAGCGTCACGTCCTTCCCGTGGGTGAACGCGTCGAGCGCCACCTCGAGCAGCAACGCCCGGTTGCGGGCGGCATCAGCACGCACTTCGAACTCTCCCCGTGGGATCACTTGCTAACCGGAGGGTCCTCCGGTTAGTGTGGAACTCGAACCGGAGGAACCTCCGTTTCAGTGTACGACAGGTTGGGGAAAGCAGATGACGGAGCGCATCACCACCCCGTTCGGCTTCGAGACCACCGCTCTCGAGGTCATCGACGGCGTCGACCTGTCCGGCCGCCGCGCCGTGGTCACCGGTGGGGCGTCGGGCATCGGCGTCGAGACCGTGCGGGCACTGGCCGCCGCCGGCGCCGAGGTCACCATCGCGGCCCGCAACGTCGAGGTGGGCGGGCGCGTGGCCGCGTCGCTCGCCGAGTCGACGGGCAACAAGAACGTCCTCGTGGCGCCGCTGGACCTCGCGGACCAGGAGTCGGTCAAGGCGTTCGCGCGGTCCTGGGACGGGCCGCTGCACCTGCTGGTCAACAACGCCGGCGTCATGGCCACGCCGCTGACCCGCACGCCGGAGGGCTGGGAGATCCAGTTCGCCACCAACCACTTCGGCCACTTCACGCTGACGCTCGGGCTGTTCGACGCGCTGCGGGCCGAGGGCGCACGCGTCGTGAACGTCAGCTCGGCCGGTCACCTCTCGAGCCCGGTGGTGTTCGAGGACATCCACTTCGAGCGCCGCGAGTACGACCGCTGGCAGGCCTACGGCCAGTCCAAGACCGCCAACATCCTGTTCGGTGTCGAGGCCGGGAAGCGCTGGGGCGCCGAGGGGATCACGATGAACGCGCTGATGCCGGGCGCGATCCTGACGAACCTGCAGCGGCACATCACGCCGGAGGAGCTGGAGGAACGGCGCCGGCTGCGCGGCGGCGACCGGCCGGTGCGGCTCAAGACGCCGGAGCAGGGCGCGGCCACCACGCTCGTGCTCGCCGTCTCGCCGCTGGTCGACGGGCGGTCGGGGCTTTACTTCGAAGACTGCAACCAGGCCTTGCCCGCCACCGGTTCGGCCGGGCTCGCCGCATACGCACACGACCCGGAGGCCGCCGCACAGCTGTGGAAGGTCTCCGAGGACACGCTCAACGTTGGGGAACAGTGATGAACACCAGGTTCGAGACCACCGCACTGGACGTCGTCGAGGGCGCTGACCTCTCCGGCCGCCGCGCGGTCGTGACCGTCGGGGCGTCGGGGATCGGTGTCGAGACCGTGCGCGCGCTGGCCGTCGCGGGCGCCGAGGTGACCATCGCGGCACGTGACCTCGATGCCGCGCAATGGGTGGCCGTGGAGCTGATGGTGGCCACCGGCAACAAGCGGATCTCAGCCGCACGGCTGGACCTCGCGTCCCAGCAGTCGGTGAAGGCGTTCGCGCGCGACTGGGACGGCCCGCTGCACCTGCTGGTCAACAACGCCGAGGTGCGGGCGACGCCGTTGACCCGCACCGCCGAGGGCTGGGAGCTGCAGTTCGCGACCAACCACCTCGGGCACTTCGCGCTCACGCTCGGGCTGTTCAACTCGTTGCGGGCCGACGGTGCGCGCGTGGTGAACGTCAGCTCGTCCGCGCACCTCAAGAGCGATGTCGTGTTCGACGACCTCCACTTCGAGCACCGCGAGTACGACCGCTGGCAGGCCTACGGCCAGTCCAAGACCGCGAACATCCTGTTCGCGATCGAGGCCGGCAAGCGGTGGGCCGCCGAGGGGATCACGACTACCGCCGTGCTGCCGGGCAGCTACCGCGGCCTGGCCCCGTACGCGCAGGACGAGGAGTCAGCGGCACTGCTGTGGAAGGTCTCCGAGGAGACCCTGGGCGTCTACGACCTGCAGGCCGCCCTGCGCTAGGCGTACGCCGTGACGGCGGTCCGGACCAGCGAGCTGATCAGCGGGTTCGGGTCGCCGTCCTGCCACGCCACGACGACGCGGCTCGGTGCCATGTCGGTGAGCGGCACGACGGCGAGCTCGGCCGGTGGGGTGTGTCCCAACGGGGTCATGCCGACGGTCCCGTTCCACAGCACGGCTTGCAGGCACTCCTGGACCGCGCGCACGACCGGGCCCTCACGGGGCTCGCCGCCGTGCCAGTAGCTCTGCCAGGCCGGGTCGGTGCCCTCGGGGAACCGGAACCAGCGGCGGTCCGCGAGGTCGGCGAGCCGCAGTTCCCCGTGCTGTGCCAGGGAATCGTCCGCGCGCAGCACCACGCCGACCGGGTCGCCGCGCAGCTCGTGGGTGCTCAGCCCGGTCAGGTCGAACGGCGCCCTGGTCAGCGCCACGTCCACGAGCCCGGCCCGCAGGCCGCAGGTCGGGTCGGTGAGGTCGGTCTCGCGGACCAGCACCTCGACGTCCGGGTGCTCGCGCCGGAACGCGGCCGCCAGCCGGGTCGCGCCCTGGTCGGAGCTGTCGGCGAGCACGCCGATCGTGAGGGTGGCCGCGCCCGCGACCCGGTCGCGCAGGCGGTCCGCCCGGTCCAGCAGGTCGCGCGCCCCGTGCAGGAGCAGGCGACCGGCCGGCGTGAGCGCGACGCCCGCGGGGGAGCGGTGCAGCAGCACGGCGCCCAGGTCGTGCTCCAGCTGCTTGATCGCCCGGCTCAGCGGCGGCTGGCTCAGGTGCAGTCTCGCGGCGGCGCGGCCGAAGTGGAGCTCCTCGGCGACGGCGACGAAGTACCGCAGGGTGCGCAGCTCCACGATCAGCGACGATACCGGCCCGGTATCGGGTGTGCGGAGCCGGTCTTGGACAGCGCGCGGTCCCGCGGGTGAGCTGGTGGTCATGGAGCTCATGGACCCGGTCGTCCGGGTGGAAGGCGCGGTCGAGATCGCCCGCGACCTGCTGGTGGTGCCCGGCGAACGCGTGCCGCTCGTGCCGAACATCGGTGTGATCGGCGGTTCCGCGGCGGTGCTCGTCGTGGACACCGGCTTGGGCGTGGAGAACGCCTCCGCCGTGCTGGCGTTCGCCCAGGAGGTGGCGCGCGGCCGCCGGATCTACCTGACCACGACGCACTTCCACCCGGAGCACGCGTTCGGCGCGCAGGTGTTCGCGGGGGAGGCCACGTACCTGGTGAACCGCGCGCAGGCCGCCGATCTGGACCGCAAGGGCGCCGGTTATCTGCAGATGTTCCGCGGGCTGAGCGACGTGGTCGCGCGCCGGCTGGAAGGCGTCGAGGTGCCGGTGCCGGACGTCGTGCACGACTCGTACGACCTGGACCTCGGTGGCCGGGTGGTGCGGCTGCGGGCCACGGGGCGCGGTCACACGCTGGGCGACCAGGTGGTCGAGGTGCCCGACGCCGGCGTCCTGTTCACCGGCGACCTCGCCGAGACCGGGCAGTTCGCGATCTTCCCGTGGTTCCCGCCGCACGACACCGACGTGTCCGGCCTGGGCTGGATCGACGTGCTGGACCGGCTGAGCGCGCTGCGGCCGTCCGTCGTGGTGCCCGGCCACGGCGATGTCGGCGGGCAGGAGGTGCTTGCGGACGTGCGGTCCTACCTGGTCGAACTGCGCGACGAGACGTGGCGGCGCCGTGGTTCCGAGCTGGTCGCGGAGGAGGTGCGGGAGCTGATGATCGCGCGGCACCCCGAGTGGGAGGGCCGCGAGTGGATCGAACCGGGCGTCGCGTGCCTGTGCGCCGAACATGCCGCCTAGAGGTCTGGACCATTTCGTGCTTGAATGACAGCGGGTCGCCGCCTGAACGCGAAAGGTGAGCGAATGTCCGCACGTTCGGTGTTGACAGCCCTGCTTCTGCTCATGACCGCCGTCCTGGTCCCGTCGACCGCTGCCCAGGCGGCCGACACGTGCGCCCTCAAACCCCGGCCGGCCGGAAAAGTGCTGCACGGCTACTGGGAGAACTGGGACGGTGCCTCGAACGGCGTGCACCCGCCGTTCGGCTGGACCCCGATCAACGACAGCCGGATCGCCCAGCACGGCTACAACGTGATCAACGCGGCCTTCCCGGTGATCCGCTCCGACGGCACGGTGCTGTGGGAGGACGGGATGGACGCGACGGTGAAGGTCGCGACGCCGGCCGAGATGTGCGCGGCGAAGGCCGCGGGCGCCACGATCCTGCTCTCGATCGGCGGCGCGACGGCCGGCATCGACCTGAGCTCGTCCGCCGTCGCGGACCGGTTCATCGCGACCGTCGTGCCGATCCTGAAGAAGTACAACTTCGACGGCATCGACATCGACGTCGAGACCGGTCTGGTGGGCAGCGGCAGCATCACCCAGCTGTCGCCGTCGCAGACCAACCTGATCCGGATCATCGACGGGGTGCTCGCGGCGATGCCCGCCGGGTTCGGCCTGACGATGGCGCCGGAGACGGCGTACGTGACCGGCGGCAGCGTCGTCTACGGCTCGATCTGGGGCGCGTACCTGCCGATCATCAAGAAGTACGCCGACAACGGCCGCCTGTGGTGGCTGAACATGCAGTACTACAACGGTTCGATGTACGGCTGCTCCGGTGACAGCTACTCCGCCGGCACCGTGCAGGGGTTCGTGGCGCAGACCCAGTGCCTCAACAAGGGGCTGGTCATCCAGGGCACCACGATCCGGGTGCCCTACGACAAGCAGGTCCCCGGCCTGCCCGCACAGCCCGGTGCCGGTGGCGGGTACATGTCGCCCTCGCTGGTGGGGCAGGCGTGGAACAGCTTCGGTGGCCAGCTCAAGGGCCTGATGACCTGGTCGATCAACTGGGACGGCTCGAAGGGCTGGACGTTCGGCGACAACGTGAAGCGCCTGCAGGGCCGGTAGCGCACCGCTGCTCGGGCCGGAGGCCTGCACCTCCGGCCCGAGCGGCGGTCACGACCGCGGGAGCACGCGCGACTCGTAGGGCTTCGGCTGGTACCGCGGGTCGAAGAAGCAGCCGGAGCCGTACGTCTCGTCGTTGCGGGGGCACCTGGCCGCGACGGAGAACGGGTTCGGCCGCAGCCCGGTCCGCTCCCAGCGCTCCAGCGACTGCACCGCCGAGGCGTACTCGGAGTCGCTGAGCGCGCTGTGCTCGGACTCGGTGGTGAACGTCTGCACGAGGTTCCACCACCGCCCGGCCTTGAGCACCTGCTGCTTGTAGGCCGACTCGTGCTCGACGAACGCCGTGGGATCGCCGATCGCGTGCAGCGAGAGCACCGGGATGTCGATCTTGCCGGTGAGGTCGCTGTCGTAGGCCAGTTCCGCGCGTGCCTGCGGGTCCGGCGAGAACCGCTCGACCCCGGCGTTGAGCGCGGCGTCGTCGTGCGAGCCCTGGTACCGCACGCCCGCGTTGCTCCACGGGTTCCGGCCGCCCAGCCGGTTGTGGACGATGTCGCGGAACGTGAACGTCGCGAAGTTCAGGTGCGAGTTCAAGGTGGACTCGGGGATCTTCGTGACGGCCAGGACGTCATTGAGCTTCTGCTGCTGTTCAGCCGTGCGGTTGCCCGCGGTGCCCAGGCACTCCTCGATCCGGCTCCGCAGCCCGGCCGTGGTCATCGTGGAGTCCTTGCGCAGCCCCATCCACAACGGGTACTGCGCCTCGGTGGGGCGCGGGTGGTTGCCGCAGTAGTACTGGTAGACCACCCGCAGGTCGACCCGGTAGTCGTAGCCCTTCGACCCGCCGGCCATGACCCCGCTGGTGAGCAGTGCAGCGTCGTAGCCCTTGTACAGCTCGATGGTCTTGGCCGCGACGTTGCCGCCCCACGACTGCCCGTGCAGGTACACCTTGCGCGGCTTCAGCGTCGAGCTGACCATCCTGCGCAGGTTGTCCGTGTCCTCGGCGGCCATCCGCGTGCCGTACCCGCCCCGCCGGTAGGACGTGCCGGCCCACGCGTAGCCCTCCTTCACCATGACGGCCCAGCGGTTCAGGTCGTCACGGGTGCGCTCGGGCGTGGGCTCGCCGAGGTCCGGACCGCCGTGCGAGTGCACGACCAGCGTCTTGTTCCAGTGCTTCGGCACGGCAACGGTGTAGTAGGCGCCGTTCGCGTCCCGGCCCTCGTAACAGCGGGTGTCGGCCGGGACGTTCGCCGGGCACGGCGCCGTGGGCGGCAGGTGCACGGGCGTCGTGACGCTCGCGGCGGTGAGAGCGAAAGCCAGCAGGACGTTCATGGCTGGGAATCGTGTGCCCACCGCCGGCTGTGGTCCAGTTCACCCGCACAAACTTGGGACTTCCCTGACGTTGCGGTCCGGCTACGCGCCGAGCTCCTCCCGGACGACCGCGACGAACCGGTCCACATCGGACTCGGTCGTGTCCCACGCCGTCATCCACCGCACCTCCCCGCGCGCCCGGTCCCAGTCGTAGAACCGCACCCGCTTGCGGATCCGGTCGGCGACCTCGACCGGCAACGTCACGAACAGCGCGTTCGCCGCCGTCTCCTGCGTGAACGCGAGCCCGGGAACCTCCTCCAGCGCCGCCCGCAGCCGTGCCGCCATCGCGTTCGCGTGCGCCGCCGACCGCACCCCGAGGTCGCCGTCGAACAGCGCGAGCAGCTGCGCGGACGCGAACCGCATCTTGCTCGGCAGCTGCATCATCAGCTTGCGCAGGTACCGCAGCCCGGTCGCCCGGCCGGGGTCGAGCACGACCACCGCCTCCGCGCCCAGCAACCCCGCCTTCGTGCCACCGAGGCTGATGACGTCCACGCCCGCGTCGGTGGTGAACTCGCGGAACGGCACCCCGAGCGCGGCGGCCGCGTTCCACAGCCGCGCGCCGTCCACGTGCACGGCCATGTCCCGCTCGTGCGCGTAGTCGCAGATCGCCCGCAGCTCATCGGGTGTGTAGAGGGTGCCCATCTCGGTGGTCTGCGAGACGCTCACGGCCAGCGGCTGCGCCCGGTGCTCGTTGCCCCAGCCCCACGCCTCCGCGGCGATCAGCTCCGGCGTGAGCTTGCCGTCCGGCGTGGGCACGGTCAGCACCTTGAGCCCGGTCATCCGCTCCGGCGCACCGCCCTCGTCGACGTTGATGTGCGCGGTGGCCGCCGAGACGACCGCACCCCACCGGGGCAGGAGGCTGGTGAGCGCCATGACGTTCGCACCGGTGCCGTTGAAGACCGGGAACGCCTCCGCGCGCTCCCCGAACCGTTCCCGCACGACCTCCTGCAACCGTGCCGTGTAGACGTCCTCGCCGTACGACACCTGGTGCCCGCCGTTCGCCGCGGCGATGGCGGCGAGCGCCTCCGGCAGCACCCCGGCGTAGTTGTCGCTGGCGAAGGCACGCCAGCCGGTGTCGTGCAACGGCTCGATCGTCATGCCCGCACGGTAGCTGCTCCGATTTCTGTCGCCGGCTCGGTCCAGGTCCTGGATGGACACACCGGGAAGGGGAGCCCGCGTGACCGGTTCGCGGCGCTGTACGCCTTCGAGAGCGGCTTCGACTGCTCGTTCACCCGCTTCCGCGCGGTCCGCGCACCTCATCGGGCTGACCGAGCTCACCGCCCTGCTGATGTTCGCCGCGGCCGGCGAGTTCCTGTCCGGTCTCGCTGAGGCCACGGTGCTGTTCCGGGCGGAGACGGGCGCGAACCTGTGGCCGGCCGACGCGGACGGCTGGCTGTCTGTGCTGTCCGTCGGCGGCGACGGCGCGCGCTTCGTCGCTGCACGCGACCTGACCGCGGTGGTGGAGGGCCTGCGCCCGGCCGAGAGCTGGTCGAACGGCTGGGGGAGGAGGCGGAGGAGTGGGACTGGGACTCCGGTGCGGACTTCGTGACGGAGGTGCCGCGGAACCCGGCGTTCACGGATCTCGCGGTGCTGGCGGCTGCCTTGGACTGAGCTCCTCAGAGCTCGTCGTCGGTCAGCAGCCGCGACCGGACCAGGAACCGCACCCCGAGCGGTGCCTCCAGCGAGAACCCGCTCCCGCGCCCCTTCACCACGTCGATCGTCAGGTGCGTGTGGCTCCAGTACTCGAACTGCGCCGCCGACATCCACACGGGAACGGAGAACGAGTCGGCATCCGAGTCCACGGCCAGGTCCCCGAGGTGCACGTCCGACGACCCGGTCCGGAACTCCCCTGCCGGGTAGCACATCGGCGCCGATCCGTCGCAGCAGCCGCCGGACTGGTGGAACATCAGCTCGCCGTGCGACGCCCGGAGGCGGCGGAGCAGGTCCGCCGCCTCCGAGGTCAGGTCGACCCGTGCCATCAGAAGAAGCCCTGGGCGTTCTGCGAGTAGCTGACCAGCAGGTTCTTCGTCTGCTGGTAGTGGTCGAGCATCACGCGGTGGTTCTCGCGGCCGATGCCGGACTGCTTGTAGCCGCCGAACGCGGCGTGCGCGGGGTAGGAGTGGTAGTTGTTCACCCACACGCGGCCGGCCTGGATGTCGCGGCCCGCGCGGTAGGCGATGGAGCCGTCGCGGGACCAGACACCGGCGCCGAGGCCGTAGAGGGTGTCGTTGGCGGTCTTCATGGCGTCGTCGTAGTCGGAGAACGACGTCACGGCGACGACCGGGCCGAAGATCTCCTCCTGGAAGACGCGCATCTTGTTGTCGCCCTCGAACACCGTCGGGGTGACGTAGTAGCCGCCGGAGAGCTCGCCGCCGAGGTCGGCCCGCTCACCACCGGTGAGGACGCGGGCGCCCTCCTGCTTGCCGATGTCGATGTAGGACAGGATCTTCTCCAGCTGGTCGTTGGAGGCCTGGGCGCCGATCATCGTGTCCGTGTCGAGGGGGTTGCCCTGCTTGATCGCCTTCGTCCGTTCGACGGCGTCGCCGAGGAAGTCCGAGTAGATCGAGTCCTGGATCAGCGCGCGGGACGGGCAGGTGCAGACCTCGCCCTGGTTCAGCGCGAACATCGTGAAGCCCTCAAGGGCCTTGTCGTAGAAGGCGTCGCGGGAGGCCGCCACGTCGGAGAAGAACACGTTGGGCGACTTGCCGCCGAGCTCCAGCGTCACCGGGATGATGTTCTCGCTGGCGTACTGCATGATCAGCCGGCCGGTGGTGGTCTCGCCGGTGAACGCGACCTTCGCGATGCGGCGGGAGGACGCGAGCGGTTTGCCGGCCTCGACGCCGAAGCCGTTCACGATGTTGAGGACACCGGGTGGCAGCAGGTCGGCGATGAGCTCCATCAGCACGTGGATGGACGCCGGGGTCTGCTCGGCCGGCTTGAGCACCACCGCGTTGCCCGCCGCGAGGGCCGGTGCGAGCTTCCAGGTGGCCATGAGCAGCGGGAAGTTCCACGGGATGATCTGCGCGACCACGCCCAGCGGCTCCTGGAAGTGGTAGGCGACCAGGTCCTCGTCGATCTGCGAGATGCCGCCCTCCTGGGCGCGGATCACGCCCGCGAAGTAGCGGAAGTGGTCCACGGCCAGCGGCAGGTCGGCGGCCAGCGTCTCGCGGACGGGCTTGCCGTTCTCCCACGACTCGGCCACGGCGAGCGCCTCGAGGTTGTCCTCCATGCGGTCCGCGATCTGGTTGAGCACCTGGGCGCGGGCGGAGGGGGAGGTCTTGCCCCACGCTCGGGCGGCGCCGTGGGCGGCGTCCAGCGCGCGTTCGACGTCCTCCGCGGTGCCGCGGGCGATCTCGGTGAAGTCCTCACCGGTCACCGGGGTCGGGTTGGCGAAGTACTCGCCCTTGGCGGGAGGGACGTACTCCCCGCCGATGAAGTGGTCGTACCGGTCGCGGTACGTCACCACGCTGCCGGGCTGGCCCGGGGCCGCGTACTTCGTCATCGTCTCGCCTCCCGCATCGTTGCGAACCGGTGACGACGCTAGGGAGGGCAACGTTTCATCGACGTTGCATCCGAAAGGAGTAGTCCGGACCGCGCGTGCGGCAGTCATCCTGGTGTGATGCAGCCTCGCGAAGTGGCGCGGCCGGTGATCGCTGAGTCGTGGCAGCGGTCCCTCGCGGCCAGCGTCGACCCCGACCGGCACGAGGCGCCGGTGGTGCTCGCACCGGACGAGGTCGCGCACCTGCGCGGGGACCACCCGCTGGCGGCTGCCCTGCCGGTGCTGCGGCACACCCTCGCGATGGACGAGACGATCATGATCGTCACCGACACCACGGGCACGATCCTGTGGTGCGAAGGCGACAACAAGACCCGGCACACCGCGGAGCGCGTCCACCTGACCGAGGGCTCGCGGTGGAGCGAGGACGCCATCGGCACGAACGCGATGGGCACGGCGCTCGCGACCGGCCGCCCGGTGACCGTGCACTCGAACGAGCACCTGGTGCGCCGGTGCCACACGTGGACGTGCGCGGCGAGCCCCATCCGCGACCCGCGCACCGGCACGTTGCTGGGCGTGGTCGACGTGAGCGGCCCGTTGAAGACGATGCACCCGGCCGTCGCGCCGCTGGTCTCCGCCGCCGCCCAGCTCGCGGAACACCACCTGCGGAGCCACCTGCGGCCGCGCAGGCCGGTGCTGGCGCTCACCTTCCTCGGCGGACTGGCCGCGACCCTCGACGGACGCCCGCTGTCGCTCACGCTGCGCAACGCCGAGGTGCTCACGGCGCTGGCGCTGCACCCGCGCGGCCTCACCGCGGAACAGCTGGCGTTGCAGCTCTACGGCGAGCGCGGCAACCCGACGACGGTCCGCGCCGAGCTGCACCGGTTGCGCGCCCAGCTCGGCACCGCGCTCCTGACCAGGCCCTACCGCCTCAACGTGGAGCTGAGCGGTGACTTCCTGGACGTGCGCGCCGCGTTGCGCGAGGGCCGGTCCGTCGCCGCCTACCCCGGTGAGCTGCTGGCCCGGTCGGACGCGCCGGTCGTGCGGGAGGAACGCGACGACCTGACCGCGGCGTTGCGCCGGCAGGTGATCGACGCCGGTGACGTCGACGCGCTGGTGTCGTTCGCGGACAACGTGGAGGACGCCGAGGTGCTGGAGCGGCTGCACGGGCTGCTGCCGGCCGCCGACCCGCGGCACGCGCTGGTCTCCTCACGGCTGCGCCGAGCGTTGGAATAGGCCTTCCCGCCGGGGGAGGACGACAACGTGAAGCAGTGCACCAACTGCATGACCAGGTTGCCGCGCAAGGAAATCGCTGACGTCGCCTGGTGCCTGCTGTGCACGGCCTGCCGTGGACCGGTTTCCGCTGGCTGACCAAGTCGCGCGGCACGTGGGACCGCGACGACGAGACCGGCGAGGTCGCGTTGCTGCGCAAGCGTTCGCGGCCCGACGAGGCGGGGCTGCTGTACCTGGTGCGCTACGGCAGGGTCCTCAAGTTCGGCCGCGGCCAAGCCGACCGGGTGCACGGACACGTCAAGCACGGCGCCATGCCCGTGCTGGTGCTGTCCGGCGGCGAGGACGTCACGGACCGCTTCGCTCCCGGCTGAGCGCCGTCAGTCGGTGCCGAAGTCCCGCCCGCGAACCGGGTGCGGCGACGTGTGCACGTACCGGCCGGAGGGCGTGAGCGAGCGCGCCGCCGGATGCGTCAGGCCGAGCACGGACGCGAACACCTCCCGCGCACCCAGCACGATCCGCTTGAGAGCGGCGGACTTGCGGGCGTGCAACGAGAACGCCTCGATGCGGTCGACCACCCGGACCTGCGGGAGCATGACCACGACGGCGTAGGACGCCGGGTCCGGCAGCTGCGGGCAGAGCCGCGCCGGGGTTCCGTTGTCGGACACGAAGTGCGGCAGCGCGGGCTGGGAGCGCTTCGGCTGCGAGGGCAGCGTGAGGGTGGTGCGCGCGGCTCGGCGTTCGGCCAGGGCGGCGCGGTGGGCGCGGGCCTGTTCCTTGAACGCGGCGCGCTCGTGGTCGAGGGTGAAGGCGCGGCGGTGCCGCTTCAGGGTCTGCAGCTCGGCGAGGTGTCGCGTCACGAGGCCAGTATGCGAAGGCGCGCAACCGTTATTCGCCGGGTGAATCCGGAGGTCCCGTGCCGCAGGCTGGGTACCCCGGCGCCGTGGACAACATCGTCGTGGTGGGGCAGATAGCGCGTGACCTGGTGCTCGTCGTCGACGAGGTGCCCGGTTCCGGTGGCACGAGCCAGGTGCGGCAGCGCCGGGAGATGCTCGGCGGCAAGGGTGCGAACATCGCCGTCGGCCTGGCCCAGCTCGGTGCGGCGGTCGAGCTGGTCGGCGTTGTCGGAGACGACGGCGTCGGTGAGAGGCTGGTCGCGCGGGCGGCTGCGGACGGCATCGGCACGGCGGGTGTGGTGCGGCGGGGCGTGTCGGCGTTGATCGTCGACCTCGTGGCGGACGGGTGGCGGTACCTGGAGGACCTGCGGGAGCCGGTGCGCGAGGACGACCTCCCGCTCGACGTGATCGCCGCGGCGAAGGCCGTCGTCGTCCAGCTACAGCTACCGCCCGAGGTGGCGCTCAAGGCGGCCCGGTCGGCACGCGGTGTCGTGGTGCTCGACGGTGCGCCGGAGGAGTTCCGCGACGAGCTGCTGGCCTGCGCGGACGTGCTGCGGGCCGATCACCGGGAGGCCGAGCTGCTGACCGGACGCAAGATCACCTCGACCGACGACGCCCTGGCGGCGGCCCGTTCGGTCGAAGGGCCGGGGCTCGTGGCGTTCGCGGTCAACGGCGAGGGCAACGTGTTCGTCTGGGACGGAGGCGAGCTGGTGCTGCCGTTGGGTGACGCGGAGGTGGTGGACACGACCGGAGGAGGAGACGCGTTCATCGCGGCGTTGACCTATGCGCTCACGAACGGTTCCACGCCGGAAGAAGCCGCACGGCTCGCGGTGAAGGCATCGGGCGACACGGTGACTCGCCCCGGCGGGCGACCGGATCTGGCCGGGTTGTGAGCGGTGGGAACGACGCGAGAATTGTCGGTGCGGCACGCTACCGTTGGCGTGGTCCGGTGAGGGGAGGTCTGCCGTGCGGTTCATCGCCGTTGTGCTGTTGTTGCTGCTGAGCGCCGCGCCGGCGCAGGCTGCCAGTGGCACGTACATCCGCATCGGGCACTTCTCGGTGGACCAGGCGCGGGTGGAGGTGAGCCTGGACGGCACGGCACTCGGCGGCTTCGACTACGCCGCGCTCGACGACTACCGGCGGGTCGCCCCCGGCGAGCACCTCGTCGAGTTCCGCACCGCGGACCCGAACGCGCCGGTGCTGCGCTCGGTGCTCGTGCAGGCCGCCGAGGGCAAGGCGTACACGGTGGTCGACCTGGCGAGCACGATGAAGGTCCTGGAGGACGACATCAGCCTGCCGGTCAACGGTCAGGCGCGGCTGCGCGTGATCAACGCCGGTGACGCCGAGATGGACGTCGTGCGGTCGGGCTCGTTCATCCACCGGGGCGTGCAGGCGAACAGCACGACCGGGTACGTCGTGCTCCTGCCCGACGACGACCCCTTGCAGGTGCTGCCGCGCGGCAAGGACTCGACCCAGCTCGACGTGACGACCGAACCCGGCGCGGTCTACTCGCTGCTGGTCAGCGCACGCCGCATCGAGCTGCGGACCGACGCGAAGAGCGCCGAGGTCGTGCCGAGCGGCGGCCAGGAGACCGGCTTCGGCGGCATGGCGGGCGGCTGGGACTGGCTGACCGCGCTCGTCATCGCGCTCGTCGTCGGCCTCGCCATGTACTCGGTGCGCGACCGCCTGTTCCGGTTCGGCTGATGGGCAAGGGCAAGCTGGTGATGGCCGCGGCGGTCGTGGTCACGCTCATCTACATCGTCAAGGGCCCCGGTGCGGGCCAGGCACCGGAGCCGGTGACGGTGCGCATCCCGGCGATCGGGGTGGAGACGAAGCTGCAGGCCCTCGCGGTCGACGGCGCGGGCGCACTCGAACCGCCGACCCGCGCGGACCAGGCCGGCTGGTACGCGAAGGGCGTCAAACCGGGCGACGCGGGCCCGGCGGTGATCGCGGGCCACGTCGACTCGAAGACCGGCCCTGGCGTGTTCTACCGATTACCGGAGCTGCAACCGGGCGCCGAGGTGCTGGTCGAACGCGAGGACGGCAGCGCGCTGACGTTCGTGGTGAACCGGTCGTACTCCACGCAGAAGGTGGAGTTCCCGACCGCGGGCGTGTACGGGCCGACACCGTTGTCGGAGCTGCGGCTGGTGACGTGCGGCGGTGAGTTCGACCGTGCGGCGGGCAGCTACCGCGACAACGTGATCGTGGAGGCGGTGCTGAAGGCCTGACCAGACCGTTGTGTGCGTGAGAGGTCACGCGCGTGTTCGCGTCCGTCTCGGTCTGGTGGGCGTGGTTCATGCCGACCAGTGCCGCGTGCGACGTGCCGCCAAGCGTCGGACAGCTACCGCGACGACGTCACCGTGGAAGCGGTGGTGAACGTCTGATCGGCCCACCGGGCGAGCAACCGGGAGTCGTGCGAGATCGCGAGCACGCCCGCGTCCGTCTCGGCCTGGTAGGCGCGGATCACGCCGACCAGCGCTGCGGTCGTCGAGGCGTCGAGCATCGTGGTCATCTCGTCGCAGATCAGGTACCGGGGCCGCAGGGCGAGCGCGCGGGCGAGGCAGGCGCGTTGCAGCTGGCCGTCGCTCACCTCGTGCGGGCGGCGGTCGAGCAGGTCCTCGGTGAGCATGACGAGGTCGGCGAGCTCGGCGACGCGGCCGGGGTTGTTGCCGAGCGGTTCGGCGATGGCCCTGCGCAAGGTGAAGCGCGGGTCGACGGACAGGCGCGGCTGCTGGAACAGCACACCGATCTTGGTGCGCTGCGGTGCCCGGAACCGGTAGCCCGTGACCGTGTCGCCGTCGATCTCCACGGTGCCCGCGAACGGCTTGTGCAGCAACGCGAGCACCCGCGCCACAGTGGACTTGCCGGACCCGCTCGGGCCGGCGAGCCCGATCGTCCGTCCGGAGGGGATGGTGAGGCTGAAGTCGGTGATCACCGGGTGCCGGTAGCCCGCGGTGATGCCGTGCGCGCTCAGCACGGGCGGTGGCACGCGACGGCGTGCGGGTCGTCGGTCAGCACGGGCCGTTCCTCGCAGATCGCCATGGCCTGCTCGCACCGAGGGGCGAACGCGCAACCGACCGGCAGGTCGGTCAGCAGCGGCGGCAGGCCGGGGATGGGTGTGAAGGCGCGGTCGGGCAGGGCGTCCGCCAGGCCGCGGCTGTAGGGGTGGCGCGCGTTGTCGAGCACGTCGTGGGCGGGTCCGAGCTCGACGATCCGCCCCGCGTACATCACCGCGATCCGGTCGGCGATCTTGTGCGCCGCCTCCAGGTCGTGGGTGATGAGCAGGACGGCGTGCCCGTCGTCGACCATGCGCCGGAACTCGTCGAGCAACCCGTCGACCAGGTCGCGGTCCAGGCCGGTGGTCGGTTCGTCGGCGATGAGCAGCCACGGGTCGCCGACCAGCGCCAACGCGTTCGCGACGCGCTGCGCCATGCCGCCGGACAGCTCGTGCGGGTAGCGGTCGAGGTGTTCGGGCAGCAGCCCGGCGCGTTCGGCGGCACTGGCAGCGTCGCCGCCGAGCGTGCGCGCGGCTTCTTCGAGCTGCGACCGCGCGGTGCGCACCGGCGTGAGGTGGCTGGCCGGGCTTTGCGGGATGAGCCCGATCTGCCGGCCGCGGACCTTCGTGGCCAGCTCGTGGTCCGTGGCCTGGAGCAGGTCGAGCTCGCCGAGCCGTGCCGCCCCGCGGGTCTGGGCGTTGCCCGGCAGGAACCCGAGCAGCGCGCTGGCCAGCACCGTCTTGCCACACCCGCTCTCCCCGACGAGCGCGACGCACTCGCCGGGCCGGATGGTCAGCGACACGTCGCTGACCGCGTCGACCGTCGCCCCCGGCAACGCGAACCGCACCGACAGCCGTTCGACCTCGAGGTTCACCACGTCAGCTCCGTGCGCCGCTTGGGGTTCAACCGGTCCCGCCACACCCCGCTGACACCCGACACGGCGAGCGTCGTGACGACGAGCAGCAACCCCGGCGCCAACGACATCCACCACCCGCCGACCAGCAGCGACCGCTGGGCGTCGTTGATCATGTTGCCGATGCTCGCCGCGTGCGGCGGCAGCCCGAGCCCGAGGAACGACAACGCCGTCTCGTGCCACACCGCGTGCGGCACCATGAGCGTGGTCGCGAGCAAGACCTGCGGCGCCACGTTCGGCAACAGGTGCCGCGTCAGCACCTTCGTCCTGCCGGCACCGCCGACGACGGCCGCGTCGATGAACGGCCGCGACTTCAACGACAGCACCTCCGACCGCACGATCCGCGCGGACGTGAGCCAGTGGGTGAGCGCGATCGAGATGATCACCGCGGTCAGGCTCGGCCGCAGCACGGCGACGATCACGATGCCCAGCAACAGGTGCGGCACCGACGCCATCGCGTCGACCAGCCGCATCAACACCCGGTCGACCCACCCGCCGACCGCCCCGGCCAGCGCACCCACCGCAGTGCCGACAACCGCCGAGATGGTCGCCGCGACAATGCCCACCGTCAGCGACACACGCAGCGCATAGATGCACCGCAGCAGCACGTCCCGCCCAAGCTCGTCGGTGCCGAACAGGTGCGCCGCCGACGGCGCCTGGTTGGCCACGGCGAGGTCGACGTACTGCTCGTTGAGGTCGACGACCAGCGGAACGACGATGGTCGCCAGCGCGACGACCACCAGCACGGTCGCTGCCGGAACCAGCCGCAGCCGAGGCGACCGCGGCGGTCCGGCAGCGGTGAGCCGCGCACGCGGTGCACTGCGCCAGGCCAGGTCAGCCATGGTCCGCTCCCGTCTCCGCCCGCCGTACGTCACCCGGACGGGTGGTCGTTGTCCTGATCCGCGCCTGGCTGCGTCTGGTTGATGTCCGGAAATACCCAACTCGTTCGCCCGCGAAGTGAGGAAGCGCGGATGGGGGCGGACCGCTGCCCAGTCGCCCCGGCACTGCCAGTCGGGTCGGGGCCGCCAGTCGGGGCGAGGGGCAGCCAGCCGCAGTCAGGAGTCCGTCAGCCATCGACCGCCACCCTCGGGTCGGCGAGCGCGTAGAGGACGTCGGCGAGGAGGTTCCCCACCAGCACCACAGCGGTGGCCATCACGGTCAGGGCACCGAGCAACGCGAAGTCCACGTTCAGCGCCGCCTCCACGGTGGCGCGCGCGATGCCCGGCCATGAGAACACCGTCTCCACCAGCAACGCCCCCGTGATCAGCTCGGGCAGCCGCGCCCCGAGCAGCGTCAGGAACGGCAGGAGCGAGGTGCGCAGCGCGTGCCCCGTGACCACCAGCCGGTCGGGCAGGCCGCGGGCCCGCGCGCCGATCACGTGGTCCTGGGTGAAGGACTCGAGGAGGTTCTGCCGCACGAACAGCACGAACCACGGCGCCTGCGAGATCGCCAGCACCGCCACCGGCAGCACCATGTGCACCGCGACCCCGCCGACGGTGACCGGCTCCGCCCCGCTCGTCACGCCGCCGCCGGGCAGCCAGCGCAGCTGCAGCGCGAACACGTACAGCACCGCCAGCCCCACCCAGAACACGGGCGCGGCCTCCAGCGCGTAGCAGCCGCCGGTGACCACGCGGTCCAGCCACGTGCCCTGCCGCCACGCCGCGGCCGTTCCCAGCAGCAGTCCGAGCAGCAGCGCCAGGGTGAAGCCGACCGACACGAGCAGCACCGTCCACCCGAGACGGTCGCCGATGACGGCGGACACGGATTGCTGCAGGGAGAGCGAGTCGCCGAGGTCGCCGACCACCGCGTGCCGCAGCCAGGCCCAGTACTGGGCCACCACGGGCTGGTCGACGCCCCAGTTCTCGCGCAGCTGGGCGACGCGTTCCGGGGAGGCGCCGATGATGCGGACGCCGAAGTAGCGCTCGACCGGGTCGAACGGGGAGGCCTTGGCGAGCACGAACAGCGCGAAGCTCACCACGAGCAGGACCGGGGCGGCGAAGGCCAAGCGGCGCAACGCCATCATGCCGAGGGCGCGCGACCTGGTCCGGGGACGACCCGAGAAGCGAGGACCGGTCGAGGAACGCGGACCAGCCGAAGAACGCGGACCAGCCAAAGAACGCCGCGCCGCCGGGGCTTGCGGGTGCGCGGCAGCCGCCAGTGAACCGAACCCGTCGCCGTCCTGCGGGGCGACGACGGCAGGGTTGCTGGCCGCCTGACCGCCGACGGCAGAAACCCCGGCCGCCTGACCGCCAACAATCCCCTCAGCGCCCTCCGGCTCACCACCCGAAGCCCGAGTCACGACTTCGGCGTCCAGCGCTCGAGGTTCCACCACACCGCGTGCACGAGCCCGTGGTCGTGCGGCTCGACCTGCGTTTCCTGCCCGTTCCACTTGTCCCGCACCACGTATGTGTGCTCCAGGAACACGAGGAACGCCCACCCCGGGTCGGCGACGTAGGCCTGCTGGAAGTCGGAGTAGGCCTGCTTGCGCACGGCCGGGTCGAGCGACCGGCGGGCCGTGTCGAGTGCGGTGTCCACTGTGGAGTTGCGGTAGTGGCTCATGTTCACGTAGCCGGGCTGGCCGGCGTAGCGGGAGTGCAGCAGGGTGTAGGCGGCTGTGTCGGGGTCGTAGGGGTCGCCGCCGCCCCAGATCGAGGCGGCTTCGCGTTGGCGTTGCAGCATGACGTCGAACGTGGTGGCTTCGGCGGGGGCGTCGATGCCGAGTTTGGCGATGTCGGAGGCGGCTGCCAGGGCGAGCTCTTTGCGCAGCACGTCGGGTGCGGGGTACAGGACGGGTAGGCGGGCTGGCTGGCCGTCCTTGGTGCGCTTGCCGTCGGGGCCTTGGCGCCAGCCTGCCTCGTCGAGCAGGCGGGCGGCTTCCGCTGTGTCGAACGGGAAGGTTGCCGACGGGTCGTGCCACGCGGAGAGGTGCGGGGAGACCGGGGTTGCGGCCGGGGTGCCGGAGCCGGCGAGAACGGTGTCGATCATGGCCTGGCGGTTGATGGCCAGGTTCAGGGCGCGGCGGACGCGGGGGTCGGAGGTGAAGGGGAGTTCCGAGGGCAGGCCGATGCCGCGGTAGTCGGCGGACGGGTTGCGCACCACGCGGTAGCCGGAGCGGTCGGTGTAGGAGCGGGCGAGTTTCGGGGGCAGGACGGTGCCGTCGAACTCGCCGGCGGCCATGCGGGTGGCGCGGGCGTTGTCGTCGGGGACGAACACCACGGTCACGGTCTTGATCGCGGGGGCGCCGGCCCAGTGCTGCTCGTTGGCCTTGAGAACCAGGCGGTCGCCCTTGCGCCACTCCGCCACCGCGTACGGGCCGGTGCCGACGGGGGCTGTGTTGAACGGCGCGGTGTTCACGTCGGCGCCGGCGAACTTCGCCGCGGGCACGATGCCCAGGGTCAGCTGCTGGGCGAACGGGGCGTAGGGGTAGGAGAGCGTGAACCGCACGGTCGCCGGGTCGACGGCCACGACGTCGGCGACGGCGTCGAAGCGGGAGGCGATCGTGGAGTTCACCTTCTTGTCCAGCACGGACTTGTACGTGAACACGACGTCCGAGGCGGTCAGCGGAGTGCCGTCGGAGAACGTGACACCGGTGCGCAGCTTCGCCGTCCACGTGAGGCCGTCGGCCGACGCGGTGGGCAGCTCGGCGGCCAGTGCGGGGACCAGCTTCAGCGCGGCGTCGCGGGCGACCAGGCCGTCGAAGACCTTCGCGGCACCGTCGGGGGCGTAGCCGAGCACCGGGTTCAGGTTCTCCGGTTCGCTGCCGGCGCCGATCACGATGGACGTCGCCGAGCCGGTCACCGCGCCGTCCGGTGACGTGCACGCCGTCGCCGCCAGTGCGGCGGTCAGCAGTGCGAGGACCGTTCGGCGCATGCAGTTCCTCCCGGGGTGTCCGTGTTGCCGGGTGCAGCTAACAGCAATGAAGTTGCAACAGGCAATAGTTGGCAACACCACACCAAGATCGACGGGGAGGACGCTTGCACGCCGGAGAAGGGCGGACGCGCTAGGTTCGGAGCAGTTGGGGGGAGAGGTCGTGCTCAAGATCGCAGTCCGGGTGTTCGCCGTCGTCGCGGTGATCAGCGGTGTGCTGCTGGCCGTGACGGCACTGGTGCCAGGTGTGGGAACGGTGCTCGTCAACGCCGGCCTGCTGGGGGTGCTGGCCGGTCCGGTGGCGCTCGGGACCTACGCGGGCGGCCTGCTGCCCAGGCCCGCCGGGGTGCGGGTCCTCACCGGGATCGGCGTGGCGTTCATCGCGTTCAGCATCACGAACAACTTCGCGCAGGTGGTGTCGCTGGCGACGGAGCCGGGGTCGTCGCGCGACCACCTCGAACACGGCGTCTTCGCCGTGCTGTGGCTGCTCCTCGGGCTGTTCCTGGTCTGGGACGCGAAGCGGCTCAGTGCGACTCCCTGCTGACCTCCGACCCGCTGGACCCCAGCAGGAAGTCCAGGTCGGCACCGGTGTCGGCGCCGAGCACGTGGTCGACGTAGAGCCGTTCCCAGCCACGCCGGGGAGCCGCGAACGCGGCGGTCATCCGCGGGCTCGGCGTGCGGTCGAGGAAGTCCGGTGCCTCCACGTCGATGCGCCGGTTCGCCACGTCGAGCACGATCACGTCACCGGTGCGCACCAGGCCGAGCGGCCCGCCTGCCGCGGCCTCGGGGGCCACGTGCAGGACGACCGTGCCGTAGGCGGTGCCGCTCATGCGGCCGTCGCAGATCCGCACCATGTCGCGGACGCCCTGCTCCAGCAGCTTTTTGGGCAACGGCATGTTCGACACCTCCGGCATGCCGGGGTAGCCGCGCGGGCCGCAGCCGCGCAGCACCAGCACGGAGCCGGCGTCCACGTCGAGGTCCGGGTCGTCGATGCGGGCGTGGAAGTCCTCGATGCTGTCGAACACCACGGCCCTTCCCCTGTGCCGCAACAGCTCCGGTGACGCGGCCGCCGGTTTCACCAGCGCGCCCTGCGGGGCGAGGTTGCCGCGCAGCACGGCGATGCCGCCCTCGGCGATGATCGGCTGCGCGCGGCTGCGGATCACCTCGGGGTCCCAGATCGGGGCGTCGTCGAGGTGGTCGACGAGCGGCCGGCCGGTCACGGTCACACCGGCCGGGTCGAGCAGGTCGCGGACCTCGCGCAGCACCGCGAGCAGGCCGCCCGCGCGGTGGAAGTCCTCCATCAGGAACCGGCCGGCGGGCTGGAGGTCCACCAGCAGCGGCACCCCGGAGCCGATGCGGTCGAAGTCGTCGAGCACCAGGTCGACGCCGAGGCGGCCTGCGATGGCGAGCAGGTGGACCACGGCGTTGGTCGAGCCGCCGATCGCCGCGAGCGCCACGATCGCGTTGTGGAACGACGCCTTCGACAGGAACGTGCTGGGGCGCCGGTCCTCCGCCACGAGCTGAACGGCGAGGCGGCCGGTGCCGTGGGAGGCCTCCAGCAGCCTGCTGTCCGGTGCCGGGGTGCCCGCCACACCGGGGACCACGGTGCCGAGCGCCTCCGCCACCAGCGCCATGGTCGAGGCGGTGCCCATGGTGTTGCAGTGGCCGCGGCTGCGGATCATCGCCGACTCGGAGCGGAGGAACTGCTCCTGCGACAACGTGCCCGCGCGCACCTCCTCCGACAGCCGCCACACGTCCGTGCCGCACCCCAGCGGCACCCCGCGGAACGTGCCCGTCAGCATCGGGCCACCGGGCACCACCACGGCCGGGATGTCGACGGACGCGGCGGCCATCAGCAGCGCGGGGATCGTCTTGTCGCAGCCGCCGAGCAGCACCACGCCGTCGACCGGGTTGGCGCGCAGCATCTCCTCGGCCGCCATCGCGGCCATGTTGCGCCACAGCATCGCGGTGGGGCGGACGTTGGTTTCGCCGAGCGACACCACCGGCAGGTTCAACGGGATGCCACCGGCTTCGTACACGCCGTTCGACACCGCGGCGGCGACCTCGCCGAGGTGCGCGTTGCACGGCGTGAGGTCGGAGGCGGTGTTGGCGATGGCGATCTGCGGACGTGAGAACGCGTCGTCGGGGGTGCCGCGGCGCATCCAGGCGCGGTGGATGTAGGCGTTGCGGTCCTGCCCTGCGTACCAGTGCGCGCTGCGGAGGGTCACCCTCCTGTCGTACGGGGCGCAGGCGGTGGCGCGCAAGCCCTGGCGTTCGCGCGGTTGCCTTGCCGCAGAACGGGGTACTCGGCCCCTGCGTCAAGCAGTCGGCGCTGTTGCCCCGTTGGTACGAGAGGCGGTGACGGCATGATGACGCCGGCGTTGGACTACGCGCTCCGCGTCACGCGGGAGCTCGGCCTCAGCGGAGAGTCCTCCTGTGTGGACAGCGAGAAGCCGTTGAGGCTCTACATCGCGGTGGAGGGGCGGCTGCCCGGCCACCCCGACCACGAGGTGGCGCTGCTGTGGACCGAGTGCCACGGCTGGGCCATCGCGGTCGAGAGACCCGACACGGCCGAGGTGACCGTCGTCGAGCACCTCGGGGGAGCGGTGGAGCCGCCACCGCGCACGGTGGCCAGGTGGGTGCGGCGCGTGCTCGCCCGCGCCGACCGGCAGACGGCGGCCACCGAGACGCACACCCACCCCGGACAGGTCGCCTGACCTGCACCGAGACTGACCTGAACGAGACTGGCCTGCAACGACGAACTCGCCCCAGGGCTCCGTCAAGAGCTCTGGGGCGAGTCGCGTGTCGGGGTCAGCTCACCGCGACGGGTTCCTGCGCCTTCTTCGCGGCCGGCAAGTCGTCGAGCGCGGTGCCCTCGACGTCGAGCTCCGGCAGCCAGCGCAGCCACTTCGGCAGCCACCAGGCCCGCTCGCCGAGCAGGGCCAGCGCGGCGGGCACCAGCACCATGCGGACCACGAACGCGTCCACGAAGATGCCGACCGCCAGCGCGAAGGCGATGGACTTCACGGTGGGCTCGCCGGCGGGCACGAAGCCCGCGAACACCGAGAACATGATCAGCGCGGCGGCCACGACGACCGGTGCGGCCTGGCGGAAGCCGGTGGTGATGGCCTCGATCGGCTTCGCGCCGCGGTGGTGCGCCTCGTGCATCCGCGACACCAGGAAGATCTGGTAGTCCATGGCGAGCCCGAACAGGATGCCGATCACCAGGATCGGCGTGAGGCTGATCAACGGGCCGGTGCCGTCGAGGTTGACCGCGCCGGACAGCCAGCCCCACTGGAACACCGCCACCGTGGCGCCGAGGGAGGCGCCGATGGTCAGCAGGAAGCCGAGCACGCCCACCAGCGGCACGAGCAGCGAGCGGAACACCAGCACCAGCAGCACCAGCGCGAGGCCCACGACGACGGCCAGGTAGATCGGCAGCGCGCGGTCCAGCGAGGTGGCCACGTCGACGCTCACGGCGGTGGCACCGGTGACGTAGGCCTTGCCGCCGTCCAGGTCGGACAGCTCGGTGCGCAGGTCGGCGACGAGCTGTTCGGTCTCCGCGGTGTCCGGGCCGGACTTCGGGATGACGGTGACCATGGCGGACCCGCCGTCGGCGCTGGGCTGGGCCGGCGTCACCAGTGCGACGTCGGACAGCTTCGAGAGCGGCTCGGCGGCCTTGGTCGCGGTCGCTGCGGCGTTGTCGCCCTCGACGAGCACGATGATCGGGCCGTTGAAGCCCTCGCCGAACCCGCGGGCCAGCAGCTGGTCGGCGCGTTCCTGGGTGGAACCGGCCGGCGGCCGCTGGATGAGCGTGGTGTCCATGGACGCGACCGGGATCGAGACGACGCCGAGCGCGACGACCGAGAGCAGCAGCGCGGTGACGCGGCGCTTGGTGACCAGGCCGCCCCAGCCGCGGATGACACCGCGGTCCTTCGGCTCGACCGGCTCGGCCTCGGACGCGGAGCGCTCCTTGCGGGTCAGCACGCGGCGGCCGAGCATGCTCAGCACCGCGGGCACCAGCGTGATGGCGATCAGCACGGCGACGACGATCGTGGCGGCGGCCGCGACACCCATCTGCGTGAGGAACGGGATGCCCGCGATCACCAGGCCGACCAGCGCGATCACCACGGTGAGACCGGCGGTGACGACGGCGGACCCGGCGGTGCCGACCGCGGTGGCGACGGCGTGGCCGACGTCGGCACCCCGGCGCAGCTCCTGCCGGTAGCGGTTGATGATGAACAACGCGTAGTCGATGCCGACCGCGAGACCCAGCATCGAGGCGAGGATCGGCGTGGTCGACTGCAGGTCCATGAACCCGGTGGCGATGGTGATGCCGAGCGTGCCGATGCCGACGCCGATGCCCGCGCTGAGCAGGTTCATGCCGGCGGTCACCAGCGAGCCGTAGGTCAGCGCCAGCACGACCAGGGCGAGCACGACACCGATGGCCTCGGTCGGGCCGCCGACGTGCGGCGTCTCCTGCATCGCGGTGCCGCCGACCTCGATCGTGAGGCCCTGCGCCCGCGCCTTGTCGACGGCGCCGAGCAACGCGGTCCGCTGGTCAGCGGTGACCTCGCCGGGCTTCACGTCGTAGGTGACGGTGCTGTAGCCGGTGTCGACGTCCTTGTTGACGCTCGGCCGGGCCGGGTCCAGCGGGTTCGTCGCGGACGTGACGCCGTCGAGCTTGCCCAGGTCTCCGACCAGCTCGGTCACGGCCTGGGCGTGCGCGGGCAGCTTGTCCTGCGCGTGCACGACGACGCGGGCCTGCGCGGTCTCGCCGGTGCCGAACTTCTGCTGGATGCGCTCCAGCGCCGTCGTCGACTCCTGGCCGGGGATGGACATCGCGTTGGACGTCTCACCGCCGAGCGTGAACGCGCCGACACCGGACCCGACCAGCACGAGCAGCCAGATGAGGACGACCGGGAGGCGGTGCCGGTGGGCACCGAGTCCGAGCCGGTAGAGCAGTTTCGCCATGGTGTTCAGGCCTCCCGGTGCCCGAGTGCGTCATAACAGGTAGCGAGGATCAAGGGGCGCCACGTCGTCTTGTCGCCCTCCTGGTTGGCCAGGAGGGTCAGCACGGCCATGGCGCTGAGCGCGCCGACGATCCGGATCGCGCGGGGCAGTTCCTGCTCGGGCTCGATGACGAACATCTCGTTGAGCAGCAGTTCGTCCTGCGCCTGCTGCGGGTCCTCGCCCGGTGCCGTCATCGACCGGAACAGCAGCGCGACCATGCCCGGCCGGTCGAGCGCGTAGTCGGTGAGCAGTTCCAGCGCGCGCCGTTCACGGCCCGGTCCGGCCGGCAGGTCGCTGACCAGGTCGAGCACGTGCCGGCAGATGACGCGGCTCTGCTCCCACGCGGCCTCGAAGAGGGCTTCCTTGCTGGGGAAGTGGTGCAGCAGCCCCGCCTTGGACAGGCCGGCGGCGTCCGCGAGGGCCTTGAGCGAGGTCTGCTCGAAGCCGTGGCGGGCGAACAACGCCGCGGCGGCGTCGAGGATCGACTCGTCGACTCCGGTCCTGGGCTGGCGTGGCATGAGCCTGACTTTACGGCGTTCACCGACCGATTCGGTAGGTAAACCGACCGATTCGGTCGGTGGCCTTCGTCACCACAACGGGGGAATCATCGAGCGGGTTGAGATGACTGGTGGTCACCTCGTACTGCCGGATGGATGAACCGGGACGGGCTTGATGCCGCTCTGGGGGCAACCACCGACTACGGGACAATGGACCGATGTTCGTCTTCGACGCGGAGCTCTGGCTGTGGGAGGCCCGCCGCCTGGACACCTGGACGTTCGTCACACTGCCCGAGGACGTCTCGGACGAGATCCGCGACCTGGCCACCCCCGGCGCGGGCTTCGGCTCGGTCAAGGTCCGGGCCGGCGTCGGCACCAGCAGCTGGTCGACCTCGGTGTTCCCGGACAAGGCGAGCGGCTGCTACGTCCTGCCGGTCAAGGCCGCCGTCCGGAAGAAGGAACAGGTTGGACCAGGTGACACCATCGAGGTGACGGTGGAGGTCGTGTGAGGGTCCCTACCCGCGCCGCGCGGCTGCCAAACGTTGTTCTTGATCAGTTACGGGTGAGACACTGGGACACGTGGTCGCGGTCATGAACTGGTTGCGTTCGCCGTGCCCCGCACTTGTCGCCGATGCCGCCGGTGCCGTGCACGGCATGAACGAGGCAGCCAAGAGCATCTTCCCCTCCCAGGTCGCCGAGCTGCAGTGGCAGCACGGCGACTCCGTCAGCGTCTCCGAACGCACCTACGCCGCACACCGGGTGGACAACGAGGACGGCTCGGTCACCTGGTGGCTGCTCGACGAGACCGATCTCAAGCTGGAGCGCGAGCGGACGGCGCTGCTGACGCGGATGTCGAGCGCGTTGATGACCTCGCTCAACCCCGAGCGCTGCATGACCGTCGTCGCCGAGCTCGCCGCCACCCACCTCGCGGACGAGGCGCTGGTCATCGCGCCGCAGTCGGGCCACGGGCACCCCGTCACGCGCTGCGTGCGCGGCGGGTCGCCCACGCACGAGCTGCAGCACCTCGACGTCGAGCAGGTGATCGGGCTCGGCGAGGCGCTGCGCGGGTTCCCGCCGGTGCCGTCGCGGTGGATCGACCCGGCCGCGGCGCCGGACTGGCTGGCCAAGGACGTCGTGTCGATCGTCGTCACGCCGCTGCCCGGTCACGGGGTGCCGGCCGGTGCGCTGATCCTGGTGCGCCGCGACCAGCCGTTCAGCGAGGACGAGGAGGCGTTCGCGCGGCTCTTCGCCTCACGGGCGGGCGTCGCGATGTCGGCGGCCGGCCTGTTCACCCAGCAGGCGGTCATCACCGAACGGCTCACCAGGGACCTGCTGCCGCCGGTGCTGCGCCGCTACGACAGGGTCGAGCTGGCCGGGCGCTACCGGGCGGCCGCGGACACCGAGCGGGTCGGTGGCGACTTCTACGACGTGCACGAGCTGCCGGACGACGAGCTGTTCGTCGTGCTCGGCGACGTGTGCGGCAAGGGTCTCGACTCGGCCGTGCAGACCGGCAAGGTGCGCACGACCCTGCACGCGCTGCTGCAGGTCGTGGACGACCACGACCGGGTGCTGCGCGCGCTCAACCAGGCGCTGCTCACCACCGACCGGTCGCGGTTCATCACCGTGGTCGTCGGCACCGTCCGGCCGGTCGACGACGGCCTGCGCCTCACGCTCACCTCGGGCGGGCACCCGCCGCCGCTGATCGTGCGCGCGAACGGCCTGGTCGAGGCCGCGAAGACGCGCGGCACGCTGGTCGGCATCCTGCCCGAGATCACGACGACCACCGACGAGGTGCTGCTCGGCCCCGGTGACTCCTGCCTGCTCTACACCGACGGCATCATCGAGGCCGTGGGCGGACCGCTCGGCGACGAGGAGTTCGGCGAGGAACGGCTGCGGCGCGCGCTCGCGTCGTGCGGCGGCATGCCCGCCGAGGCGCTGGTCGAACACGTGCACATGCTCGCGGCGAACTGGGTCGGCGCGGGTGCCCACGACGACATCGCGGTGATGTCGGTCACCGCACCCCGGCGGAGGTCCGCGTGACGGCGCTCGACGCGCTCTGGGAGGCCGTCCTGGACGGTGACGAGCACCGGGCGACCGACCTCGTGCTCGAAGCCGCGGACCGGTACGGGCACGAGTTCGTGCTGCTCGACGTGATCGGCGCCGTGCAGCAGCGGGTCGGCCGCGAGTGGGCGGCGAACCGGATCAGCGTCGCGCAGGAGCACGCGATCACCGCCATCAACGAACGCGCGGTCACGGCTCTCACGATCACCCGGCCGCGGCAGCAGCCCACGCACGGGCGCGTGACCGTGGCCTGCGTGGACGGCGAGTGGCACGCGCTGCCCGCCCGGCTGCTGGCCGAGGTGCTGTCGCTGCGCGGGTTCGCCGTCGACTACCTCGGCGCGCAGGTCCCGACCCCGCACCTGATCACCCACCTGCACCGCACCGGCCCGGACGTGCTGGCGCTGTCCAGCTCCATCGCGACCAGGCTGCCCGTCGCGCACGCCACGATGACGGCGTGCCAGGCGGCGGGCGTGCCGGTGATCGTCGGTGGCGCGGCCTTCGGCCGGGACGGCGAGTACGCGCGCCGGTTCGGAGCCAACGCGTGGGCCGCCGACGCCCGGTCCGCCGCGGACATGCTGCTGTCGCAGAAGCTGCCGGTGCCGACCTCGCCGCACCAGCCGATCGACGACCTGCCGCACCTGGCCGACCAGGAGTACACGCTGGTCAAGCGGACCGCGAACGACCTCGTGCGCGCGGTGTTCCGCGGGTTGGAGGAGCGGGTGCCCGCGATGCGCGCCTACAGCGCCGAGCAGCGCCAGCACACCGCCGAGGACCTGGCGCACATCGTGGACTTCCTCGCGACCGCGTTGTACGTCGACGACGACTCGCTGTTCCACGGCTTCATGGCGTGGACCGGTGACGTGCTCAACGCGCGCGGGGTGCCCGTGCGGGTGCTGGAACCGGCCCTGGACCTGCTTTCCGTGCAGTTGCGGGACTTCCCACGAGCGCAGCGGATGCTGGCCGGGGTCGAGCTGGACCAGTCGATGCCGGCGTAGCTCGCCGGCCGCTCGCCGCGGTGGAGGTCCGGCGTCAGGTGCGGCTCAGCGCGCGACCGCTCTCGATCAGCTCGTCGGTGAACGAGTCAAGCGCCCGCGCGAAGTCCCGGTGGTCGGGTTCGTGCCAGTCCTGCAGCTGGTCGAGCAGCCACCGCCGCCACGCCCGCACGAGCTGCGTGAACACCTCGGCGCCCTGGTCGGTGAAGCGGTAGCCGTCGTCGTGGAACGCCAGGTGCCCCGACCGGACCAGTGCCTGCGCGGTCGGGGCGAAGATCCCGCCGGGCACCTGCGTCATCGCGGCGATCTCGTCCAGCGTCGCGACACCGTCGTCGGCGGAGGCCTTGTAGACCCGGCCGAGCAGCCACGCCTGCTCCAGCGGCAGGCCGACGCCCGAACGCCACAGCACCGCCGCGCCGGGGTCCTCCCACGACCTCGCCACCACCGCGGACACCAGCTTGCGCAGCTCGTCGTAGGAGTTCGACGGCGGCGCGGCGAAGCTCTCGCCGACACCGCTGTTGCCGGTCGCGGCGGCGCGGGAGGTGTCCCGCAGCGGCACCTCGGGCAGGAACACGGCGACCAGCAGTGCGACCAGGCCGATCGGGGCGGCGATGAGGAACATCGTCTGCACCGTCTCGGCGTACCCGGCGACGATCGGCGCACGGACGACGTCGGGCAGCGCGTGCACGGCCGCGGGGCTCGCGATGGCCCGCGGGTCCACGCCGTCGGGCACGACGACGTTCTCCGGCAGCCGGTTGGCGTAGATCGTGCCGAAGAGGGCGACGCCGAACGAGCTGCCCATGGTGCGCAGGAAGCTGATGCCCGAGGTGGCCACGCCGAGGTCGCTGTAGCCGGTGGTGCTCTGCACGACGATCACCGGCACCTGCATCACCAGGCCGATGCCCGCGCCCAGCACCACCATGAACGCGCCCATCAGCCAGTAGCTGGTGTCCGTGCCGAGGTTGGACATCAGGAACAGGCCGGCCGTGAGCACCGCGGACCCGATGAGCGGGAACAGCCGGTACTTGCCCGTGCGGCTGATGGTGGTGCCGGTGAGCAGCGCCGTGGCCATCAGCCCCGCGATCAGCGGCAGCATCCACAGCCCGGACGCCGTGGCCGACTCACCGCGCACGTACTGCAGGTAGATCGGCAGGTAGGTGATGCCGCCGAGCATCGCGAACCCGACGACGAAGCTCAGGATGCCCGACACCGTGAACACCTGGCTGCGGAACAACCGCATCGGCAGCATCGGTTCCGCGGCCCGCTGCTCCACGAGCACGAACGCCACGAGCAGCACGACCGAACCCGCCGCCATCCCCGCGATCGTCGGCGAGGTCCACGCGTACTCGGTGCCGCCCCAGCTCGTGACCAGCGTCAACCCGGTCGCGGCGAGCGCGATCAGCGCGATGCCCGCGTAGTCGATCTTCGGCCGCGCGTCCGTCCTGATGGCGGGCAGCGCCGCCACGGCGACCACGATGACCGCGACGCCGAGCGGGATGTTGACGTAGAACGCCCACCGCCAGCTCAGGTGGTCCACGAACAGCCCGCCCAGCAGCGGCCCCGCGACCGTGGCGATGCCGAACACCGCACCGGCGAACCCCTGGAACTTGCCGCGCTCCCGGAGCGGAACGACGTCCGCGATGATCGCCGTGGACGTGACCATCAGTCCGCCGGCGCCCAGCCCCTGCACCGCGCGGAACGCGATCAGCATCCCCATCGACTCCGACCAGCCGGCGAAGAACGAGCCGACCAGGAACAGCACGACGCTGATGAGGAACGTCCGCTTGCGCCCGTAGAGGTCGCCGAACTTGCCGATCAGGACCGTCATGATCGTCTCGGCCAGCAGGTAGGACGTCACCACCCACGACAGGTGCGCGCCACCGCCGAGGTCCGCGACCATCGTCGGCAGCGCGGTGGACACGATGGTCTGGTCGAGCGCCGCCAGCAGCATGGCGAGCAGGACGGCGGCGACGACCAGGTTCCGCCTGCGGGTGTCGATCTCGGGCACGGCGCCGATGGTCGCGCAGGTCGGCGCACTCCGCAGCGCGTGCCGCGCACCGCGGCCGGGTTCCACCGGCCGGGCTGTGGGCCGACCCGGCACCCCCTAGGCTCGGTGGTGATCACCGCAGAAGGAGGCCTCCTTGATCTTCATCACCGCCAAGTTCCCGGTCCTGCCCGAGCACGCCGACGCGTGGCCGGAGCTGTCCCGCTCCTTCACCGAGGCGACCAGGGCCGAGCCGGGCTGCCTGTGGTTCGACTGGTCGCGCAGCCTCGACGACCCCACCGAGTACGTGCTCGTGGAGGCGTTCCGCGACGGTGACGCGGGAGCGGCGCACGTGCAGTCCGACCACTTCAAGGCCGCGCAGGCCGAGCTGCCGCAGTACCTCGCGGAGACGCCGCGGATCGTGAGCCAGGTCGTCGAGCAGGACGACTGGTCGCGCCTCGGCGAGATGGAGGTCGCGCCACGCGGGTGAGGCCCGGGGTGCACCACCGGGGTCCGGGGCGAGGATGGCGGGCGTGGACGCCTTCGTGGAGATGCCCGCCGGGTTCGCTGGCTCGCTCACCGCGAAGGTGCTGGGGGACAACGGCTTCTACTCGGCCGCGAAGTCCGCGCCGCGCGAGGAGCTCTCGCGCGGGCGCGGGCCTCTGGCGCGGCGCTACTTGCCGGTCGAACCGCCGGCGGCCAGCCGCATCAGGTCGGAGTCGAGGTCGATCGACAGCTCGGTACCGCCCGCGCTGCCGAACTCGTGCTGGTAGCTGCCCCACGACTCCTCGCGCACCTGCTTCTCGAAACCGGAGGCCATGAGCGCCACCAGTTCCAGCGCCGCGCGGTCGATGCGCTTGTTCAGCGCGGGGTCCGTCCAGTCCTCGGTGGCCGCGAACAGCGACGTCGGCACGACCACCGTCCGCAGGTAGGCGAAGAGCCCGCGGATCTGGTCGTCGACCACGAGTGCGTGCCGGGCGGTGCCGGCGGTCGCGGCGAGCACGACCGGCTTCGCGATCAGCAGGTCGTTGTCGAGGACCTGGAAGAACGACGTGAACAGGCCGCTCGCGCCCGCCTTGTAGACCGGCGTCGAGGCGACGACCGCGTCGGCGTGCTGCAACGTGGTGATCGCCTGCTGCAGCCCGGGGCCGATGTAGTTCGACACCAGGGCGTTCGCGATCTCCGTGGCGAGCGTGCGCAGCTCGACCACCTGCGTCCGCACGGTCAGCGACCGCTGCCCGGCCAGTGCGGTGACGCGGCCGGCGACGCGGTCGGCGAGCAGCCGGGTGGACGACGGGTCGCTGGTGCCCGCCGACACGACGGCGAGCTGGAAGGTGGTGCCCATTACTCCTCGCTCTGGCTGAGCTTGCCGCAGATCGCGGCGAGTTGGTCGAGTTCTTGCGGCGTGAGGACGCTCAACGCGCGCGTGACGCTGCGCGCGTGCGGGCGGCCGATCGCCTGCTGGGTCTCCCGGCCGGCCGGGGTGAGCGACAGGCGAACACCCCGCCGGTCGCCGGGATCGGGGCAGCGGTCCACCAGCCCGCGGTCGACCAGCCGGTCGACCATGCGGGACAGGGCGGGCTGGCTGAGCAGCACGTGCCGGTTCAGCTCGCTCATCCGAAGTGGACCGTCGCACTTGGACAGGGTGTAGAGCACGTCGTACTCGCGCATGCTCAGCTCACCCCACACGTCCTCGGCGTTGAACCGCTTCACGAGCACGGCGTAGGAGGTCATCAGCGCCTCCCACGCCTCGTTCGCCCTGGTCACCGCGCCTACCTCACTCGGAGTCCTGATAGGGCGAGCCACCGGTGACGTTGTCGCCGCGGTTGGCGTTCGGCCGCGGCTGGCGGACCGGTCCGTCGCCGTACTTGGCCTTCAGGCGCACCGCGTGCGTCGGCGGCTTGGCGGTCTCCGGGTCCTGCCGCGCCTCGATCTCCTTGCGCAGCACCGGAACCACCTCCTCGCCCAGCAGGTCGAGCTGGTTCAGCACGGTCTTGAGCGGCAGACCGGCGTGGTCCATCAGGAACATCTGGCGCTGGTAGTCGCCGAAGTGCTCACGGAAGGTCAGCGTCTTGTCGATGACCTCCTGCGGGCTGCCGACCGACAGCGGGGTCTGCGCCATGAAGTCCTCCATCCGCGGCCCGTGGCCGTAGACGGGGGCCTCGTTGAAGTACGGGCGGAACTCGTTCAGCGCGTCCTGCGACCGCTTGGCGATGTAGGCCTGCCCGCCGAGACCGACGATGGCCTGCTTCTCCGTTCCGTGGCCGTAGTGCGCGAACCGCTGACGGTAGAACTTGATGAGCCGCATGTAGTGCTCTTTGGGCCAGAAGATGTTGTTGGCGAAGAAGCCGTCACCGTAGTAGGCGGCCTGCTCCGCGATCTCCGGCGTGCGGATCGACCCGTGCCACACGAACGGCGGCAGGTCGTCCAACGGCCGCGGCGTGGAGGTGAAGCCCTGCAACGGGGTGCGGAACTTGCCCTCCCAGTCCACGACGTCCTCGCGCCACAACCGGTGCAGGAGGTTGTAGTTCTCCAGCGCCAGCGGCAGGCTCTGCCGGATGTCCTGACCGAACCACGGGTAGACCGGCGCGGTGTTGCCGCGGCCCAGCATCAGGTCCATGCGGCCCTTCGCCAAGTGCTGCAGCATCGCGTACTCCTCGGCGATGCGCACCGGGTCGTTGGTGGTGATCAGCGTCGTGGCGGTGCTGACGACCAGCTTCCGCGTGGTCGCCGCGATGGCGGCCAGCAGGGTGGTCGGCGCGGACGAGAAGAACGGCGGGTTGTGGTGCTCGCCGATCGCGAAGACGTCGAGCCCGACCTCCTCGGTCTTCTGCGCGATCTGGACGATCGCGTCGATGCGCTCGGCCTCGCTGGGGGTCTCGCCGCTCACCGGATCCCTGGTGATGTCGCTCACCGAGAACACTCCGAACTGCACGGTCCCCGCCTCCTTCTGTCTGAAGTTCTATGCGTTTGCATCTACCTTAACGCGTGGGGCGCCCGGCTATTCCCACTGGTCCTGGGCGCATGCTGGAGGTGTGGCGGATCGGCAGGGCCTGCGGCGGCTGTGACTGTCCGTGCTCGTGGCGGTGTGGTGTGACTTCGGCGTCCTGGGGCCGGTGCCGATCGGGTTGCTGGCGCGGCTCCTGCTTCAGACGCTGCGCAGCACCGACACGACAACCCCGAGGATCGTCGCGTTGTCCCCGTCGATGACCTCGTGGGCGGGGTTGCGCGGCTCCAGGAACACGTGCCCGTTGCGGCGCTGGTAGACCTTGACGGTCGCCTCCTCGTCGATCATCGCGGCGACGATCTGTCCGCTGTGCGCCTCGTGCGTCTGCTGGATGACCACCATGTCGCCGTCGCAGATCGCCGCGCCGACCATCGAGTCACCGCGCACGCGCAGCGCGAACACGTTGCCGCCGCGGCCGACCAGTCCGCGCGGCAGGCTGAGCACGTCGTCCACGTGCTCGATCGCCGAGATCGGCGACCCGGCGGCGATGTCACCGACGACCGGCACCGGGACGGAGTCGGCCGAGGAGCGGGCGGTCGCCGGCTCGTGCAGGAAGACCCGCACGTCCATCGGCCGCGTCACCGAGGCGCCCCGCTTGAGGAAACCCTTGTCCTCCAACGCCGCCAGGTGCTTCGACACCGAGGAGGAGGACCGCAGGCCCACCGCCTCGCCGATCTCGCGGGTGCTGGGGGAGTAGCCGTGCTCGACCACCCAGTCGCGGATGGCGACCAGGATCTTCTGCTGGCGCTCCGGCAGCACCGACGTGTCGAGGTGCTCAAGATCGTCGTAGGTGGTCACCGCGGTGATCTTAGTCGTCACTCGTCCGGGTGCCGGTCGCCGCCCTCGCCGGGGAAACAGGTGCTCGACCGCGTTCCGCAGCCATGCTTGGTGCAACCTGGCAGTTGCAGATCGGTCGAATGATGTGCAACCCTGTGGTTGCAAATGAAGCCGGACTGAGGAGCCTGTCGTGAGCGTGGACCGGATCGAACGCGAGACCCTGATCGAGGCGTCGCTGGACCGGGTCTGGCAGCTGGTGGCCGAGCCGGGGTTCTGGGTGGCGTCGCAGCCGTCCGGCACGGCGGTCGAAGGGGAGATGACGCTGTGCAGGAACGAGCAGCACGGCGACTACCCGGTGCGGGTGGAGACCGTGACGCCGCAGTCCTACGTCGCGTACCGGTGGGCCAGTGCGTTCGCCGGCGCGGAGCTGACCGCGGACAACACCACCTTGGTCGAGTTCACGCTCACGCCGGAGGAGGCCGGTGTGCGGCTGCGGGTGGTGGAGAGCGGGTTCGCGGCGCTCGCGGCGTCCGAGGAGGTGCGGGTGCGGGCGCACGAGGACAACACCGGTGGGTGGGCCGAGGTGCTCGAAGCGTTCACCAAGAAGGCGGAGAGCTGAGTCAGGTCGACGCCGCCGTCCACTTGTTGGCGATGCGGGCCGGCGAGGTCCGCGAGGGACAGGTCGCGACGCGCCCCGGTGCCGCGATGGACGGTGCCGGCGTGCACCTCGTGCGCGTCGAGGGGGAGCAGGTGGTCGAGGTGTGGCTGTTCACCGCGGACCCCGCCGAGGAGGACGCGTTCTGGGGGCTGGCCGCGAAGTCGTAACGGAGTCGCGCGTCCTGACACCCGTTCGGGCTAGATCACGAGAGACTGACCTCGTGGATCGCAATCGAAGCTGGACGGACAAGGGCGAGGCCATCGGGCACGGCGTGAGCTGGCTCGCGCGGTGGAGTCTGCGGGTGGCGTTGGCCGCGCTCGGCTTCTGGATGCTGACGTGGCTGATCGGCAAGCTGTGGGTGGTGGTGATGCCGGTGTTGCTGGCGTTGCTCATCACGACGGTGCTGTGGCCGCCGGCGCGGTGGCTGATGTCGAAGGGGTGGAACGCCGCGCTGGCCGCGACGACGGTGCTGCTCGGCGGGCTCGTGGTGCTGGGCGGGGTGGTGGCGGCGATCTCGTCGTCGATCGCGTCCGGGGTTCCGGAGATCGCGCGCAGCGCCCAGGACGCGGTGCAGCAGGCGCAGCGGTGGGTGGCCGGGCCGCCGTTCAACCTCAAGGGCACCGACCTCGACCGGTTGATCGACCAGGGCGTGCAGCAGGTCAAGTCGAGCATCGGCTCGATCGCGACCGGGCTGCTCACCGGCGCGGGCGCGGTCACGTCGGGGCTGGTCACGACGGTCGTGGCGTTGCTGCTGGCGTTCTTCTTCGTCAAGGACGGCATGCGGTTCACGCCGTGGCTGCGCGGCATCATCGGGCAGCGGGCCGGTGGGCACGTCACCACGGTGCTGGAGCGGGTGTGGGCCACGCTCGGCAGCTTCATCCGCAGCCAGGCGGCCGTGAGCCTCATCGACGCGGTGCTGATCGGGCTCGGGCTGCTGGTCCTCGGGGTGCCGCTCGCGGTGCCGCTGGCCGCGCTGACGTTCCTGGGCGGGTTCGTCCCGATCGTGGGCGCGTTCGTCGCCGGTGCGCTCGCGGTGCTGGTGGCGCTGGTCAGCAACGGGCCGACGACGGCGATCATCATGCTGGTCATCGTGGTGGTGGTGCAGCAGGTCGAGGGCAACGTGCTGCAACCGATCCTGCAGTCGCGCGGGCTGCGGCTGCACGCGGCGGTCGTCCTGCTCGTCGTCACCGCCGGCACGAGCCTCTACGGCATCGCGGGCGCGTTCTTCAGCGTCCCGGTCGCGGCGGCCGTGGCGGTGGTCGTGCGGTACCTCGGCGAGGTGATCGAGGTGCGCACGGTCGCGGAGGAGCCCGCAGTGGACACGTCACGACCCGTCGGCGACGAACCGGCCAAGCCCGAACGTTCTTCTGAGTGAACGCCGACGAGGGCCGTCCGGTGGACGGCCCTCGTCGATGCGTGCGGCGATCTCTACCGCTCGCCCAGCTGCCACTCCGGCCGGACGTAGTGGCAGGTGTAACCGTTCGGGTAGCGCTCCAGGTAGTCCTGGTGCTCCGGCTCGGCCTCCCAGAAGTCCGACGCCTGCGTGACCTCGGTGACGACCTTGCCCGGCCACTTGCCGGAAGCGTCGACCGCCGCGATGACCTCCTCGGCGACGCGCTTCTGCTCGTCGGTCTCGAAGAAGATCGCCGACCGGTAGCTGGCGCCGATGTCGTTGCCCTGCCGGTTGCGCGTCGACGGGTCGTGGATCTGGAAGAAGAACTCCAGGACCTGCCGGTAGCTCAGCTGCGCCGGGTCGAACACGATCTCGATGGCCTCGGCGTGGTTGCCGTGGCGGCGGTAGGTCGCGTTCGGCGTCTCGGGGTCACCGGTGTAGCCGACGCGCGTGGAGACGACGCCGGGGTGGCGGCGGAACAGGTCCTGCATGCCCCAGAAACAGCCGCCCGCGAGAACTGCCTTCTCCGTCACAGTGTCACTCCTCTGCCTTCGGTTCTCACCCAGGAGAACGTTCGGTGTCGGCCGGTTCATCCCCGCCGTGATGTGACGTATCCATTACGGACACGGCCGAACCCTCCAGCGCTGATCAGAGGAAGGTGGTCTGTCCGATCGGCACGGCCAAACCGGACAGGCCGTTGAGGAGGCAGTCGAGGTTGGGGTTGGCCGCCCCCACCGTCTGCGACGTGGTGCCGGTCAGCGGACCGCTGGTCTGCCAGGTCGTCAGCTGCACGGTGCCGTCGAGCACGTTGGTGCGCACGGTGAAGTCGAAGGTGGTCTGCTCGTCTCCCGGGGACCACAGGATGGTCGCCGAGCCGGTGAGGGTGAGCAGCAGGTTGCACGGCACGCCGCCGAGGCTGGTGGCCGTGCCGGTGGCGCTGGTGACCGCACCGCCGGCCAGTTCCGGGTGCGAACCGTTGGGGGACAGGCAGTTCACCAGGTTCGCCACCGCCGTCACCGACGCCGTGGTCTGCACGGCGGTCAGCGCGGGGCTGAAGCTGAGCTGCACGTTGACGTTGCAGGTGAGGTGGGGGACCACGGCGTGAGCCGGCGGCGCGAGTGCTCCGGCCGACCCGAGCACGAGGACCGACACGGCGGCCACGGCCCAGGTCCTGAACCGGCCCCTCGGAACTCTTCGGTGAATCGACACTGACGCCTCCTCCTGCGCGGATGTCCAGCCACGACCACCCGACCACGCGCGATGATCGACGACAATCAGCCGATGGAGTTGCGGCCGACCACCCGAATGGCACGCACACCGTTCGAGGCGGAAATTCCATTCCGGGCGGCAAAATCGGCAATGCGCCCAATGGACTCACAACCGCAGAGGCGCCCGATAAACATCTAAGAATTGAATAAGTGACCGGGAGCACCGTGAGCGGTGACACAAATCGGCGAATTCGGTGACGTTTGCGCAGGTAGGAGTTGTAAGAAAAGAAAAGTTTGAACTCTGTTCACTCGAATGGATTATATTCGCGCCCTGTCATGCCGGTCTTATTGTTCGTTGGTCAGAAACAAACAACGAACACGACCGATCAGGAGTGAACCGACATGCGCACCCACCCCCGGACCCGATGGACCGCCCCCGTACTGGCCGTGACCGCGGTCCTGCTCGCCTCCGCCGCCGTGCCGGCGAGCGCGGCGACCACCACCGCGCTCGGCTCCCCGCAGGTCGTCCCGATCCCGGACAGCCAGGTGCGGTGGTACGCCAACGACTCGACCTTCCCCTACCTGCCCAACGCCACGGGCACGGCGAACCTCACGTTCTGGGTCGACGGCGTGAACTACCGCAGCACCGGGCAGACGCTCGACACGATGAGCCCGGTCAACCCGACGACCGCCGTGCTCAGCGCCGGCCCCAAGGGGAGCTTCGACGGCAACGGCGCGTGGCTGTTCCAGGCGGTGCGCGACCCCGAGGACCCGTCCGGAGCCATCTACGGGTTCTACCACGCCGAGGACCACGTCTTCGCCGACGGCGTGACCGGCTACGAGTACAACTCCACCGGTCTGGCGGTCTCGACCGACGACGGCGTCACGTGGACCAAGGAGGGGCAGATCATCGGCACGCCGCAGCCCCAGACGGCCCAGAACGGCGGCCCCGAGATCAACTCGGTGGTCTACGACCCGATCGACAAGCGGTGGCTGGGCATCGGGCACGGCATCGCCTACGCCTCGACCGACCCCGGTGCCGCGCCGGGCACCTGGAAGGGCTGGGACGGCAGTGCCTTCACCGTGTCCATGCCCTCCACCTCCACCGGCGCCGGGAAGACCAAGCCCCTGTCCTCGCTGGGCTCCGACATCTCCGACTGCGACCTCACCTGGAACACGTACCTGGGCAAGTTCGTCCTGGTCTACAAGAACTGGGGCGACAACACCCACGTGTACATGAAGACGAGCGCCGACGGCATCACCTGGGGCGCGGCCACCACGCTGCTCACCGCCGCCGCGGGCAAGACCGTCGGCTACCCGCAGCTCATCGGCACCTCCAGCAGCGAGGCCGGCCAGCAGGCCACGCTGGTCTACGAGCAGTGGCCCTCCACCACCGGTCGCAACCGCGACATGGTGGAGCGCACCGTCCAGTTCACCACCGGCTGACACCGCACCACAGGCGCGGCGGGCGGCCGGGATCAGCGTCGCGCCTCCTTCGAAAGCTCGACGACCTCGTCGTCGCGTTGACGCCACCGCGGCGCGGTGACCTCAGGAGACGATGTGCAGGAAGACGTGGGTGGTCGTCCCTCGCGGGACGGTGTGGACGCGCACGAGGTCAGCGAGCTGGTTGACCAGCAGCAGACCGCGACCGCCCTCCTGGTCGAGAGCCGCGGGACGGCGGCCGGCGAGGGGATCGGCGAGGTGGCCGTCGTCCTGGACGGTGCAGACGAGGTGGTCGCCGGCCTGCCAGATGCTCAGCCGGCAGGCGCCGCCGGCGTGCCGGAGGCTGTTGGAGACGAGTTCCGTGGTCATCAGCGCGAGGTCGGCGGTGCGGGTCTCGGACAGGCCGAGCCGGCTGGCCTGCGCGGTGGCGAAGCGGCGGGCGTCGCGGATGCCGGCGGAGGACGTGACGTCGAGCGTGACAGCGTCCGGGGCGATGTCGAAGGGCTGGTTGTAGCGGTCGACGACGGCGTCGGGGGCGTAGCGGTCACTGCCGTGGCGACCGCCGGTCTCCCACACCAGCGGGTGGGTGGCCAGTGCGTCGGCCACGACGTGCTCGTCGAGCGCGGCGGTGTCGTAGGGGCAGGCGATGGTCACGTCACGACCGGCGAAGGCGAGGTTGATCAGGGCTTCGTGCTGGGCGCAGGCCGGGTACTCGACGTCGGTGCGGGCGGCCCAGATGGGTTCACCGATGATGCGGACGTGCTTCCCGGGGTGGCGGTCGGCGAACCGGCGCAGCACCATGGGGATGATCCGGCCCGGGTTGCGGCCCTCCACCTCCATGTCGAGCAGCAGCACGTCGTCGGCGCTCGCGCCGAGGCCCTCGCGCAGCAGCCGCAGTTGCCGGGCCGGCACGGAGGCGGCGACCGGGTGGCCCAGCTCCAGGCCCTCCGCGATGAAGGGCACCAGCAGGCGCAGGTACTCCTCGTCGGAGGAGTAGAACACGGCGGGGTGGACGAACTCGCCGGGGAGCGGGAGGTCGGTGATCGTCATGCGGCGCTCTCCACTCGGACGTTCGTGAGGTCGAGCAGGTCCACCAGGACGGCCACCCCTGGCCAGGAGGTGCGCAGCACGACGGAGGCGTCCCGATCAGCGGCGTGGCGGGACAGGCGCAGCAGGGCGCGGTGGTCGAGGAAGGTGAGGCCGGTCGCGTCGAACACCAGCCGCCCGTCGCGGGGACGGAGCTCGGCGCGGTGCAGGGCCAGGGCGAACTGGTCCTCGCTCAGCTGGTCCACCTCACCGGCGAAGGCCGTCCTCAGGTCATCGGCGGCGTGCAGCCGGAAGCCGGGGGAGGAGGTGTTGGCGTTGGGGTGCATGCAGGCCAGCTGCGCGAACGCGTGGTCGTCCACCTCGTCGGCGGCGTAGGCGCACATCGCCGAGAACGGCCTCTCGACCATGTACCGGTCGATCCGGTGCTCGTAGCGGGCGAACACGTCCAGCTGCGCCGGGGTGCGCACCAGCGAGGTGCAGTCGGCCGCGACGCGGAACCCGGTGAACCCGGCGGCCAGCGCCGCTTCCGTCGCCGCGGCGTAGGTGCGCACCTGCGCCGCGGGCTCGACCACCGCACCCACCGGGTAGGTGCTGTCCAGCGAGGCGACCTGCGCGGTCCCGGTCTTCAGCGCCTCGTCGATCCCGTCGATCCCGTCGAGGTCCTCGACCAGGGAGCCGGGGGCGCCGGTGCCGATGTAGCAGACCCGGTGACCGAGGGCCAGGCCTTCGGACAGGAACTCGCGGACCCGGTGCCGGAAATCGTGCTTGTCGCGGTATCGCCAGCACACGTGGTCGTGGGGTCCGAACCCCCGTCCGTGCCCGGCGAACCCCGACCTGCGCTTGCGCGTCACCTCAGCCGCCTCTCACCTGCGCCGCAGCGATCGTCGCGACCACCGGCCAGGATCGAGCCGAGGCCGCACGTCGTCGACGCGCCCACCGGTAGAAGGTACTCCCGGCCGCGGGCAGTTCGGAGGGTGCGACCGGCGGTGACCCGGAACGCGGTCACGACCTTCCTCGTGGGCCGCGGGGCTGCGCCGCGGCGATCTCGGCCCAGACGACCTTGCCCTCCTCGGTCGCGCGGGTGCCCCACCGCGTGGCGAAGGCGTCGACCAGCAGCAGCCCGCGGTGCCGGTCGTCCTGCGGACCGGCGTTGAACAGGCGGGGCCCGGAGGTGCCGTGGTCGGCGACGTCGATGAACAGCCGGGAGTTCTCGAGGTGCAGGCGCAGCACGACCGGGCGGTCGGCGTGCTGGACGGCGTTGGCGACCAGTTCGCTGGTCACGGTGAGCGCCGCGTCCCGCACCTCGGCCAGGTCCCACCGGGTCAGCTGCTCGCTGACGAACGCGCGGGCGCGTGCCGCGACGCCCGGCCCGGTGTCCAGCGGCATGGAGGCCACCTGCCGGTCCGCCGCCAGGCGCTGCACGTGCAGCAGGGCGACGTCGTCGTCGTGGCGCCCGGCGGTGAGGCGGTCGATGAGCTTGTCGCAGGCGACCTGGAGGTCCACGTCGGGCGGCAGGGAGCCGATCTCGGCCAGCAGCGCGTTGATGCCGGTGGTGAGGTCGCGGACCCGGCTCTCGACCAGACCGTCGGTGTAGAGGGTCAGCCGTGCGCCCACCGGGAACGACGTCTGCCGCTGCAGGAACGTCTCGCCGACGCCCAACGGCATGCCCAGCCCCTCGCCGATCAGGTCCGTCGTGCCGTCGGGGTGGGTCAGGACCGCCGGCAGGTGACCGGCGTTGGCGAAGGTCAGCGTGTCGTCCGCGGGGTCGTGCACGGCGTAGAAGCAGGTGATGAACGTGGCTTTGGGGGTGACGCCGGCCAGCGCCGTCGCGTGCCGCAGCACGTCGGAGGGCGGGAGGTCCAGCAGCGCGTAGGAACGCACGGCCGTACGCATCTGCCCCATCACGGCCGCCGCTGTCACACCCCGGCCCACGACGTCGCCGACCACGAAAGCGGTGCGTCCGGCGGGCAGTTCGAGCACGTCGAACCAGTCGCCGCCGACCTCGGAGCCGGTGGCCGCCGGCAGGTAACGGGACGCGATGGCCAGACCGCTCACGTGCGGCACCGCGGGCAGCATGCTGTGGGTGAGCTCCGACGCCGTCGAGCGCTGGCGGTCGAACAGGCGCGCGTTGTCGAGGGCGATCGCCGCGTAGCCCGCGATGCCCTCGGCGAGCTGCTGGTGCCGCTCGGTGAACCGCCCGGCCTCGTGGTGACCGAAGAAGAACCCGCCCAGCACCTCCCGCGACGACGGCGAGACCACCGGGACGGCCAGGTAGCTGCACACCGGCAGGTGCCCCGGTGGCATCCCGTGATGGGGGTCGTTGCGGCCGTACCGCGGGTCCCGGGTGATGTCGTCGGAGCGGACCGTGCCCTCGCCGTTGAAGGTGACGGAGAAGACGTCGGTGTTGCGGGGCATGGGAAAGCGCTCGAACGCCGACTTCGGCACGCCGGACAGCGTGTAGAGGGTGTAGGACTCGCCGTACTGGTCGACGAGGTTGTAGAAGAACGCGCCGAACTCCGCCCCGGTGGCCTTGGTCGCGGCGTCCGTGGCGTCCTGGACCAGCGTGGTGAGGTCGAGCTGCGAGGTCAGCCGGCGACCGACGACCTGGAGGGTGTCGACCAGCTCGGCCTCGGCGCGCAGCCGGTCGACCGTGCTTTCGAGGTCGGTCGCCTGCTCACGGGAGGTGTCCTCCAGCACGCGGAGGTGGTCGAGCAGGGCGTCGCGCTGGGCAGCCACGTCGACCTCGCCGCGGCCGGCCAGGGGGTGGGCCAGCAACCCGGTGCGGACGCTGACGGCCACCGCCCGGAACATCTCCGCGGTCTGCGGCGAGATCGGCACACCCACCGACAGCACCACGCAGAACAGGCCACCGTCCGGCAGCGCACCACCGAACGCCAGCACCGAGCGCACCCCGTGGTCCCGGACGAAGCCCTGGTCCGGAACGTGTTCGCTGCCGTCGGCATCGGCCACGAGGAAGACACCGCACCGCTCGCCCGCGTCCAGCGCCAGCCCGCCCGCGTCCCGCACGCCGAGCGCGGCGGCCAGCGCGAAGGCCATCGGCGCCGCAGCGGCGGCCTCGGCCGAGGTCGGTGCCAACGCACCGGGTGTGCGGCGCACGACCGGTGCGTTCTGGCCGGGTTCCGCACCGGAGCCGGCCTCCAGCACCAGGCACCACGTGTCCGGACCGGCCTCATCGGGCTCGGATCGGCGCGCGACCTCCCGGAGCGCTTCGGGCAGCTCGGCGAAACGGCGGGTGGAGAACAACCGCGCCGACAGCACGACCGAGCTCCCGTGCTCGTCCGTGAAGTGGCCGCGCAGCCGTTCCACGACCTCAGCGGCGGCGGAGCCGAAGTCGTCGGCGTCCTCGGCCGCGGCGCGGAGTCCCGCGGTCAGCCGCACCACGTCCGACAGGCCGAACGAGGCGAAGTCGCCACCGTCCCGGGCAGGCCGGGGGGAGAAGTCGTTCACCGGGCTGATCCACCAGGTGCGTCGGGCACGTGCGCGTGGATCGTCAGCAGCTGGTGCAGCGAGGTGAGCCTGATCGCCGACTCGACCTGGGGCCGCAATGCGGCCAGGTGCAGCGCGCCACCCGCTGCCAGGGCGACCTTGTGCAACCTGACCAGCGCGCTGAGCGCACTGGAGTCGCAGAAGTCGAGCCCGGACAGGTCCAGCACCAGCGTCCCGCCCTGGGCGGCGAGCGGTTCGACCACCTCCAGCATCCGAGGGGTCGTGCCGAAGTCGAGCTCCCCGACGACCGCCGCGACCGTGTCGGCACCGCGGTCGTGCACCCCGATCTCCAACGGCAGCGCCTGGCTCATCCTCGCCTCTCCTCGTTCGCGGACCCGTCCAACGTACCCGCACGGCCACAACGGGCCGCACGCCCGGCACGATCTCCGGCAGCACCACCTCCGCGCCGTAGCCGCCGAGCCACCCGCGGCAGACGCCTCGACGACCGACGCCCAGGCCGAAACCGGCCAGGACCAACGGGACAGCGTGGGCGTGAGTCCGGTTCGGCCGGTCAGGAGGCTCCTCGGCGGGCCGATGGCACGTACCGTGGACCGCATGGACGACCGAAGCGACCACCGGCGGAGATCCGGGACTCCTCGGCACGCACCACCAGCGCACACACCTCGGCAACCGGCCATGGCACAACGGCTGCACCTGCCACTACCTGAGGCCGGAACGGCAACCGGGCAAGCGGTGGAGATCGTCGCGCTGCACGCCTCCGCCGTGCACGCCTACGAGGGCCGTCCGTCGGACGGGCCGCGTCCCGATCCGGGGCCCGTCTCGCACGACCACGTCGAGGTGCGCGCGAAGCTCGGGATCGTGGGGGACCGGTACTTCAACCACCCGGCGCACCGCAACGCGGCGGTCACGTTCCTCGCCGCCGAGTCGCTCGCGCCGTGGCCGGTGGACCCGCTGGTCGCGCGGCGCAACGTCGTGGTGCGCGGGTTCGACGTGGACGCGTTGGTGCGCGGCACCGCGTTCAGCCTCGACAGCGGTGACGGGCCGGTCCGGTTCGAGGTGCACCGGCCGGCGAACCCGTGCGCGTGGATGGACCGGGTGATCGCGCCCGGAGCGTTCAAGGCGTTGCGCGGCAAGGGCGGCGTGCGGTGCGTGCCGCTCGACGACGGGGTGCTGCGCGTCGGGACGGCGGTCCTCGGCATAGTGGGCGGATGAAGTGGTTGTCCCGCAAGCCGACGATCATCACCGCCGTCAGCGTGGTCGTCGTGCTGACCGCCGCGGTGGTGCTGTGGAACGTCAGCAGCTCGCGCACGTTCCAGTTCTTCGGTGACCTCGTGCACCGGGTCGAGACCACCGAGAACGTCGTCGCGCTGACCTTCGACGACGGCCCCGACCCGGCCGGTACGCAGCAGGTCCTCGACGTGCTCGCCGCCGAGGACGTGACGGCCACGTTCTTCCTCATGGGCCGCGACCTGGAGGAGCACCCGGAGCTGGGGCGCGAGATCGCGCGGGCCGGGCACGAGATCGGCAACCACACCTTCTCGCACGAGCGGATGCTCGGTGTGACACCGGGTTTCGTGGCGAAGGAGGTAGAGGACACCGACGCGGCGATCCGCAGGACCGGCTACAGCGGTGCCATCCACTTCCGGCCGCCCAACGGCAAGAAGCTCTTCGCGTTGCCGTACTACCTGGAGCAGCACGACCGGACCACGGTGATGTGGGACGTGGAACCGGACTCCGCGGGCACACCGCCGAAGGACCGGGTCGTCAGCGAGACGCTCGCGCAGACCAAGCCGGGGTCGATCGTCCTGCTGCATCCCATGTACGCCGGGCGGGACCAGACCCGGCAGGCGCTGCGGCCGATCATCGCCGGTCTGAAGGAGCGCGGGTTCCGGTTCGTCACGGTGTCCGCACTCCTCGCCGCCCGCCGCTGACCCCCTGGCTTCACCGGCAGCTGCAAGTACCAGACGCCAGCAGAGCAAGGTGGGCCGGGAAGGGAGCTCCTGGGCGAGTGGGACGACCGCGTGGCCGAGTAGCCTCCGCGGGTGTGGATCTTCTGCCGTACGCGGAGTACGCGGCGTCGCTGAGCAGGAAGCGCGCCGCGGCCGGGGTGCTGTTCCGCGACGACCGGGCGCGGGTCCTGCTGGTGGAGACCACCTACAAGCGGTGGTGGGAGATCCCGGGCGGTGCGGTCGACGCCGGTGAGGCGCCGTGGCGCACGGCGGTGCGCGAGGTGCGCGAGGAGCTGGGGGTGCAGCGGCCGCTCGGGCGGCTGCTGGTGGTCGACCACGTCCCCGCGGACGGGCCGATGCCGGAGGGGCTCGCGTTCGTGTTCGACGGCGGCCTGGTCACCGCGGCCGAGGTGGCCGCACTGGAGCTGACCGACCCGGAGATCCGCTCGGCCGGGCTGTTCCCCCTCGACGAGGCCCGCGGCCTGCTGAAACCGGTGCTGGCGCGCCGGGTCGAGGCCGCGCTGCACGCCGTCGGCTCCGGCGGGGTCGTCCTGTGCGAGCACGGGCGGCCGGTGCGCTGAGCCCGGAGACCGGGCCCAGCGCGGCGCGGCTCAGGCGTGCGGGTCGAACGCGATGCCGGCGGGCTTGGCGCTCGCGAGGTTGCCGTTGAACGCGCTGTCCTTGATCGCCAGCGAGGCGCTGCCGAAGTCCGCGTTCACGAGGACGTCGCGCACACCGCCGGGGAACCGGTCCCAGCTCACGAGGTCCGGGTACTGGTAGACGCCGTAGTGGTTCTCCGCCTGCTCGTTGTAGCCGGCGAGCCGGAAGCAGTGCGTGCTGGCGCCGTCCTTGTGGTAGATCACCTTCGCGTGGGTGCCCTCCCACTGCACCTTGTCGCGCGAGAAGGTGTTGTACTTGCCGTGCGCCGAGACCGAGACGTACTGGGCGACGTCGTTCTGCACCCAGACGACCACGTGCTCGATGTCGTGCCGGTGGCCGCAGCAGTCCCACAGCGGCACGGCCTGGTCCTTCTCGAAGTACAGGTCGTACAGGTAGGCGCACCAGCCGTTGTTGCACTTGGACCGGCTGTAGGAGTTGGTGTTGTCCAGGTCCGACTGGTCGTGGCAGTCGCCGTTGAGGGCACCCGAGTTCTTCAGGCCCGGCGCCACCTGGCCGGTCGACGAGATCGCCGGGGTCGGGTAGCAGCCATCGCCGTCGTAGTCGAACGCCGGTTGCCACTTGCCGTCCTCCGCCGTGAAGTTCGCGGGGATGGCGCGGGGCGGGTCGGCGAGCGCGACGCCGGGGAACAGCGCGGTGACCAGCAGTGCGCCGAGCAGGGCAGGCAGGAGCTTCTTCCTCACAGGGCCTCGATTCCGGAAGCAGGGGGAGCGGAGAGGCGTGCAGGCAAAAGGTTGTACATGAACAGCGTTCACGTCTAGGTGGTTCACTGAATCTTTGCCGTACCGGGAAATTCACAACGCCGGGATCAGCTCGCGGCCGGTGACCGCGAACGACTCGACGGCCGGGACGGTCATGGCGAACTGCTCGAAGACCTGGGCTTGTCTAGGTGCTTTCCCCTCGGGCGGTGTCGATCACGTCGTCGAGCACCGCGCGGGTCGTGCGCAGGTCGGCGATCATCCGGTCGATCCGCGCGCGTTCGTCCTCCAGCTCGGCGACCAGCCGCGGTGTCGCGACCTCGGACGGGCCGCCGTCGGCGTTGCGCAGGCACGGCAGCAGCGAGAACACCTTCCTGCTCGACAGGCCCGCCGCGAACAGCTCCTGGATCCGGACCACCCGGTCGACGGCGCCGTCCGGGTACTCGCGGTGCCCGCCCGCCGTCCGCGTCGGCGCCAGCAGTCCCTGCTGCTCGTAGTAGCGCAGCGACCGTTCGCTCACGCCCGTGCGCCGCGCCAGCTCGCCGATGTGCATCTCCGCCTCCGGAACGGACTTGAACCTGACATTGATGTCAACTCCTACCGTCGGGACATGACGGAGAACAAGCTCTACGACTACTCGCCGATCATCGACCGCCCGCCGCTGGCCTGGCCCAACGGCGCGAGGGTCGCCGTGTACGTCGGCTTGAACGTGGAGCACTTCCTGCTCGGCACGCCGTCCACGAGCATCTGGCCGGGCACCGCCGAGCTCACGCCCGACCCGCTCAACCACGGCTGGCGCGACTACGGCCCCGCGTCGGCATCTGGCGCACCATCGACGCGCTCGACCGCCACGGCCTGCGCGCCAGCGTCCTGCTCAACTCCTTGGCGGCGAGGCGGTACCCGCGGATCGTCGAGGCCGGCGTCGAGCGCGACTGGGCGTGGCTCGCGCACGGCGAGACGAACTCCAGGCTGCACACCGGTCTGACGGAGGAACGCGAACGCGAGGTGCTCGCCGGCGTCGTGAGCACGATCGAGGACGCGACCGGCACCCGGCCGCGCGGCTGGATGGGGCCGGGGCTCACCGAGACCTCCCGCACGCCGCAGCTGCTCGCCGAGCTCGGGCTGAGCTACGTGCTCGACTGGACCGCCGACGACCAGCCGTTCCGGCTCACCGTCCCGGGCATGATCAGCGTGCCGTACTCGGTGGAGCTCAACGACCTGATGCTGCTCGACCGCTCCGGGCCCGACTTCCTGCGGATGGTCGAGGACCAGTACGAGGTGCTGCACGCCGAGGGCGGCCGGGTGCTCGCGCTGCCGCTGCACCCGTTCGTCACCGGTCAGGCGTTCCGGCACAAGTACCTCGACCGGGCGCTCGCCCACCTGGCTGCCGCACCCGACGTGTGGCTCACGACCAGCGACGACATCGCCGAGCACTACCTGAGGCACAACTAACAGCCACCCCGGCGTGCATGTTCATACACAGTCGTGCATAATCATTGTCGTGTCCAAGGTGCTCACTTCACTTCCCGCCGGCGAACGCGTCGGCATCGCCTTCTCCGGTGGTCTCGACACTTCCGTCGCGGTCGCGTGGATGCGTGAGAAGGGCGCGGTGCCGTGCACGTACACCGCGGACATCGGTCAGTACGACGAGCCGGAGATCGACAAGGTCCCCGGCCGCGCGGGCACGTACGGCGCGGAGATCGCGCGTCTCGTGGACTGCCGCTCGGCGCTCGTCGAGGAGGGGCTCGCGGCACTGGCGTGCGGCGCGTTCCACATCCGCTCCGGTGGCCGCGCGTACTTCAACACGACCCCGCTCGGCCGCGCCGTCACGGGCACCATGCTCGTGCGCGCCATGCTCGACGACGACGTCCAGATCTGGGGCGACGGCTCGACCTACAAGGGCAACGACATCGAGCGGTTCTACCGCTACGGCCTGCTCGCGAACCCGTCGCTGCGGATCTACAAGCCGTGGCTGGACGCGGAGTTCGTGACCGAGCTCGGCGGCCGCAAGGAGATGTCCGAGTGGCTGCTGGAGCGCGACCTGCCCTACCGGTCGAGCGTCGAGAAGGCGTACTCCACCGACGCGAACATCTGGGGTGCGACGCACGAGGCCAAGTCGCTCGAGCTGCTCAACGAGGGCATCGAGATCGTCGAGCCGATCATGGGCGTCAAGTTCTGGGACCCGTCGGTCGAGATCGCCGCCGAGGACGTGACCATCGGGTTCGAGCAGGGCCGCCCGGTCACCATCAACGGCAAGGAGTTCGGCAGCTCCGTCGACCTCGTGCTGGAGGCCAACGCGATCGGCGGCCGCCACGGTCTGGGCATGTCCGACCAGATCGAGAACCGCATCATCGAGGCCAAGAGCCGCGGCATCTACGAGGCGCCCGGCATGGCGCTGCTGTACATCGCCTACGACCGCCTCGTGAACGCGATCCACAACGAGGACACCGTCGCGAGCTACCACACCGAGGGCCGCAAGCTCGGCCGGCTGCTGTACGAGGGCCGCTGGCTCGACCCGCAGTCGCTGATGATCCGCGAGGCGCTGCAGCGCTGGGTCGGTTCCGCGGTCACCGGCGAGGTCACGCTGCGGCTGCGCAGGGGCGACGACTACTCGATCCTCGACACGTCCGGCCCGGCGTTCAGCTACCACCCGGACAAGCTGTCGATGGAGCGCACCGAGGACTCGGCGTTCGGCCCGGTCGACCGCATCGGCCAGCTGACCATGCGCAACCTCGACATCGCGGACTCGCGCGCCAAGCTGGAGCTCTTCGCGGGCCTCGGCATGGTCGGCACCCGCCAGTCCGAGCTCATCTCGGCCCAGGTCGAGCCGACGAAGCTGATCGGCGACGTGCCCGACGGCGGCGCCGAGGTCATCGCCTCGCGCGGTGAGGTCTCCGAGGCCGACGCGCTGCTCGACGCGGCCGCGATCGAGTCCGGCACCGACTGACGTCCCGTGCCGGCGGGGGTGGGCGATCTCCTCGCCCACCCCCGCCGGGTCACGTCTGCGGCCACATCGAGTAGATGACGTTGTCCTCGTCGGCGCACACGACCTGCGGCATGATCCCCTCGGGGGCCTGGTTGCACGACATCGGGCCGATCTCGACCGGCGGCATGCCGGACATCGGCTCCCGGCGCTCGGTGTAGTAGTCGACCAGCACGGCCGCTGCCTGGTCGCAGTTCAGCCTCCCCGCGGGGGTCTCCACCACGACGGCCAGCATCGGCTTGCCGCGGGCGCCGGCGAAGGGGCGGTCGCAGAACTGCGAGGGCAGGCTCTCGTACTGCTCGGGAGGCACGCCGTCCAGTGCGGTCGTCTTGCCCGCCGTGGTGGTCGGCGTCTCCACCTGCCTGGTCGTCGGGTCGGCCGCAGTGGTGGTGGTGGTCGTGGTGGTGGTGGTGTCCGCGCCGGTACTGGACCCGGTGACCTCCGAGGTGCAGCCCGTCGCGAGGACGGCCAGGAGCACCGGTGTGATCAAGAACCTCATGCCCGCTGAGGTCGGTGCCGACCGCGCCATCGTTACCCCGCCGCCTGGCCGCTAGCCTTCCGGCTCGTGCCGACCACCGACGAACAGGCGCGTCCCGCGGTGTTGCTGAACCCGCTGGAAGGCGATCCGACCGACGCCGACAGCCACATCGGCGGCCCGGTGCTGTGGCCGATCGACGAGCCGTGGCCGTGGTGCGACGGTGCCGCGCACGACCTCGCGTGCGGGGGCGAGCCGTTCGTCGGCGCCGTGCAGCTCTACCGGCGCGACTTCCCGGAGCTGCCCTTCCCGGACGGCACCGACGTGCTGCAGGTGTTCCTCTGCACCCTGCACCACGACCTCCCGCACGCCTACGGGCCGGACTTGCGGCTGGTGTGGCGTGACTCCGCGGCGGTGGTCGAGCTGGTCGAGGAGGAGCCGGAGCCGTCTGCGCAGGAGGAGCTCTACGTCCCCACGGTCAACGTGCTCGAACCCATCCGGTACACCGAGAGCGCCGAGAAGGTCTCGGGTGGCACGAAGATCGGCGGCTGGACCGCGTGGTGGCAGAGCGGCCCCGTCGAGTTCCGCTGCCCCGAGTGCGGTGCGCTCCAGCGCCAGACGCTGTCGCTCGCGACGCACGAGCCGTCCGGTGACGACGTCGAGTGGGTGTTCGGCCGCGAGGGGAACCTGAACGTCTTCACCTGCACCGCGGACGTGCGGCACCCGGTCACGACGCACGTCGACTGAGCACCGCCACCCCGGCCAGCAGCACGAGCAGGAGCCCGGCGAACCACGTCATGGCGGTGGTCGGCGCGAGCCAGCGGGTGGCCAGGCCGATCGCCAGCGACGGCACGCTCATGCCCAGGTAGGCGAGGAAGAACAGACCGGCCAGCGCCTCACCGCGGCGTGCGGGGGCCGCCATCGCCGCGACCGCGCCCACCGAGGACTTGAACTGCACGCCCGCGCCCACCCCGGCGACCGCGCCGCCGAGCAGGAACAGCGGGAGGCTTGTCGCGGTCATGCCGGCCACGACCAGCACGACGCCGAGCGCCTGCCCGCCGAGTCCCGCGCCGCGCCGGGCGGCGGGGGAGAGGCCGCCGGTCGCGGTCTGGGCGAGCGCGGCACCGCCGAAGACGATGAACACGACGAGCCCGGCCAGCGTGCGGGACGGGTGGTGCAGCTCGCCCGCCACGAAACCCGTGGAGACCGAGGAGAAGACGCCGAACACCGCGAACGAGGACACGGCGCCGGCCGCTGCGGCGAAGTAGGCCCTGCGGTCGCCGTGGTCCGCGCTGATCCGCTGCGGGCGGTAGGGGACCCGGCGGCGTTGCACGGTCTCCGGCGTCAGGGCGACGGCGGCGAGGGCCACGACGAGCAGCCCGGCCAGCACGACGTACGGGGTGCTCAGCGGGGTGGCCGAGTGCTGCGCGAGCACACCCGCGAGCAGGGCGCCGGTGCCGAGGCCGCCGATGTTCGCCGCGGTGGAGACGATCTCGAACCGGCGCGGGGAGGCACCGGGGCGGTGCCGGGTGTGCAGGTCGTGCAGGTAGGCGGTGGCGGTCGCGGCGATCATGCCGACGCCCAGCCCGTTGACCACGCGGGCGACGACCAGGACGGGCAGTGCCGTGCTGGTCAGGAACAGCACGGCGGAGACGACCTCCAGGCCGAGCGCGGGGAGCAGGACCTTCTTGCGGCCCACCCAGTCCGAGACGTGACCCGCGAGCACGAGGCTGATCACGACGCCGGCCGCTAACGCGGCGAACACGACGGTGACGGCGAAGGTCGAGAACCCCTCGCGGGCCACGTAGAGCGGGAAGAGGGGTGCGGGCACGGTCGAGTAGGCCATCGCGACGGCGAAGGCGAAGGCGACGGCCCAGAAACCGCGGCCGTGGGGCTTGCTGGTGACGGTCGGGGCGACCGGTGTTTCGAGGAGCACGGACATGCCCCCACCCTGTGCCCGGCGGATCATCACGTCCAACGAAAGTTGCAGCTCGCGATCATCACCTTCTGAGATACTCGCTGGTGTGGACCTCCGTCAGCTGGAGTACTTCGTCGCGGTCGCCGAAGAGGGCAACTTCACCCGCGCCGCCGCCCGCGTGCACGTGGTGCAGTCGGCGGTCTCGGCCGCCATCAAGACCCTCGAACGCGACCTCGGCGCGCCGCTGCTCGACCGCAACTCCAAGCGGGTGCTGCTGACCGACGCGGGGGCGGCGCTGCTGCCCAGGGCGCAGGCCGTGCTGGACGCCGCCACCGAGGCCAGGAACGCCGTCGCGCAGGTGAAGGACGGGCTCACCGGCACGGTGCGGATCGGCACGCTCACCGCGATGACCCTGGTCGACCTGCCCGGCCTGCTCGGCGAGTTCCACCGCCGCCACCCCGGCGTGCAGGTGCGCACGCGTGCGGCGACCGGGGGTTCGGTGGGGCTGGTCGAGCAGCTGCTGGACCGCAGGCTCGACCTCTCCTTCGTGTCGCTGCCGGGGGAGGTGCCCGCCGGGATCGTCCTCGACGAGCTGGCGCACTCGGTCATGGACCTGGTGGTGCCCGACGACCACCCGCTGGCGTGCCGGCAAGAGGTGCCCATCACCGACCTCGCGGGCATGGACTTCATCGACTCGCCGCTGGGCTACGGCAACCGGGCCGTCGCGGACCGCGCGTTCACCGCGGCCGCCGTGCCGCGCCGGGTGACGCTGGAGATCTCGGACATAGTCACCGGCGTCGACTTCGTCCGCAACGGGCTGGGCATCGCGTTGCTGCCCGGCTACGTCCTCGGTGGCGCGCGGGGCGTGGCGACGCTGCGGGTGACCGGTGCGGACCTGCGCTGGCCGATCGGGCTGGCCCGGCCCGCCGACCGCGCCCCGACCGCGGCGACCAGGGCGTTGATCGCGGTGGTGCACGAGGTGATGGCGCGACGGGCAGGTCCGCACCGGACGGGAACGGGAGCGCTTCCTCACCCCCGGTAGGCCTCGCAGGCCAGCGCGACCAGGTCCGTGAGGTGCCGCGGCGGCTGGTCCTTCCACCACGCGAGCCACACCGCGATCGGCGGCGCGTCCCGCACGACCCGGTAGGCGACGCCGGGACGCGGGTTGAGGTTGGCGGTGGCCTCCGACGTCATGCCGACGGCCTGGCCCGCCGCGATCAGCGTCAGCCACTCGTCGACGCTGCTCGTGGTGCGCACGACCGCGGGTGCCCCGCCGGGCTGCCACAGGTCCAGCGTGGTGGTGCCGGTGCGGTCGTCGATCGCCATCGCGTACTTCGCCAGGTCGGCGAGCTTGAGGGAACGCTTGCGCGCCAACGGGTTGTCCGTCGCGACCACGCCGTAGCGGCGTTCGGTGCCGAGCAGGGCCGTCTCGAACCTCGGGTCGTCGAGCGCGCGGCGGACCACCGCGACCTCGGCCGCGCCCTCCGCGAGGCCCGCTGACGCCGAGTTCGAGTGCACGAACACCAGCGGCAAGCCGGGATGGGCCGCGGCCCAGGCCTTCTGCACGCGCCGCGTGTGCCGGCCGAGCGCGGCCCAGGCGTAGCCGACGCGCAGCTCGGTGCGGGACTGCTCGACGACCAGGTGCAGGTGCGCGACCTCGTCCAGCACGCGGCGGGCACCGGCCAGCACCCGCGTGCCGGTCGGGGTCAGCGCCACGTGCCGGGTGGTGCGTTGCAGCAACCGGGCACCGAGTGCCGCCTCCAGCGCGGCGACCGACCGGGAGACCGACGCCTGCGTCAGGCCGAGCGTGGCGGCGGCGTCGGTGAACGTGCCCGCGTCGACCACCGCCACGAACGCGCGCAGGTGCCGGAGATCCATGCGTTCAGCGTATAGGTCGTGCGGCTCATGCATTTCCCGCATCGATGCGGCCGACGCAGGCTGGTGCGCATGAAGAGCACGGGAGCGTTCGCGACGATGACCGCCAGCGCGGCCAGCAACCAGCTCGGCGCCGCGGTGGGCGCCCACGCGTTCGCCGCCATCGGACCGGCCGGGGTGGTGGCGGTGCGCCAGTTCGTGGCCGCCGCCGTGCTGCTGCCGATGGCCAGGCCCAACCTGCGCCGGTTCACGTGGGCGCAGTGGTGGCCGACGATCGCGCTCGGTCTGGTGTTCGCGACGATGAACCTCAGCCTGTACATGGCGATCGACCGGATCGGTCTCGGCCTCGCCGTGACGCTGGAGGTGCTCGGGCCGCTCGGCGTCGCGCTGGCCGGGTCGCGCACGCGCCGCGACGTGCTGTTCGTGCTGGTCGCGGCGGTCGGGGTGTACGTGCTCGTGCTGCCCGGCCCGAGCAGCGACTACCTCGGTGTCGGCCTCGGCCTGCTGGCCGCGGGCTGCTGGGCCGCCTACATCCTGCTCAACCGGCTGGTCGGCGCGCGGCTGCCGGGGTTGCAGGCGCCCGCCGTCGCGACGGCGATGTCGGCGACGCTCTACGTCCCGGTCGCGGTGCTGCTGGTGGTGCACGGGAAGCTGACCGGGATGTCGGTCCTGTACGCGATCGGCGCCGGTGTGTTCTGCAGCGTGGTGCCCTACGCGGTCGATGTGATCGCTCTCCGGAAAGTTCCCGCGCGCCTGTTCGGGCTGGCGATGAGCGTTCACCCGGTGCTCGCCGCACTGGCCGGGCTGGTGGTGCTCGGGGAGGAGCTGGCACCGCACCACTGGGCCGGGATCTTGCTCGTCGTGACCGCCAACGTACTCGCCGTCACTTGCTCGAAGTGGTCTGGATCACCTACCGTGGCTCCTGAAATGTGAATCCCATTCACTTCAGCGGGGTGTCCATGCGGACAGCAGTCATGACGGTCGTTGCGGCACTGGCGGGAGCGGCACTGGTCAGCGGACCGTCCGCGTGGGCGGAACCCGAGCCCTACCTCGTCGGCCGCGGCATCTCCGACGTCACCGGCCCGGCCGCCGAGAACGGCATGATGGGCTACTCGAAGTTCGACCAGAAGACGACAGGAATCCACCAGCGGCTGCGGTCGCGGGCCTACATCGTGGTCGACCGCGCCACGAACAAGCGCGTCGCGTACGTCAACGCCGACCTCGCGATGATCTTCCGCGCGGTCCAGGAGGGCGTGCTCGCGAAGCTCCAGCCGCGCTACGGCACCACCTACACCCGCGAGAACCTGCTGCTGTCGGCCACCCACACGCACTCCGGCCCCGGCGGCTACTCGCACAACCTCGCCTACAACCTGTCGATCCTCGGCATGCAGCCGCAGGCGCTCGCCGCCGTGGTCGACGGCATCACCGAGTCGATCGTCGAGGCGCACGAGGACCTCAGGCCCGGTTCGGTGTCGCTGGGCTTCGGCGAGCTGACCAACGCCTCGGTCAACCGGTCGCGGGTGGCGTTCGACCGCAACCCGGACAAGGGGTTCTTCCCGCAGGGCATCGACCCGCAGATGACCGTGCTGCGGTTCAGGCAGTCCGGTGCCGACGTCGGCGCGATCAGCTGGTTCGCCACGCACAACACCTCGGTCACCAACGCCAACACGCTGATCTCCCCGGACAACAAGGGCTACGCGGCCTACCAGTGGGAGCACGACGACGAGGGCGTGCGGTACCTGGACAACGCACCGGGCTTCGTCGCCGCCTTCCCGAACACCAACGCCGGCGACATGTCGCCGAACCTCAACCTCAAGCCCGGCTCCGGTCCCACCGAGAACGAGTGGGAGAACGCCCGCATCATCGGCGAGCGCCAGAACCGCAAGGCTCAGGAGATCTACGACGGGCCGCGCGCGGAGCTGTCCGGCGGGGTCGACTCGCGGATGCGGTTCGTGGACATGTCGACCGTGCAGGTCGAGGGCCGCTACACGACCACCGGCCAGCCGGGCACGACCTGCTCGGGCGTCGTCGGCGCCTCCACCATCGCGGGCAGCGTCGAGGACGGCCCCGCGATCCCCGGCTTCTCCGAGGGCATGCAGTCGCCGCTGAAGAAGCTGTTCGAGCCGTTGAACGTCGAGGTGCCGCAGTGGCTGCGGGACTGCCAGTTCCCCAAGGCGTCCCTGGTGCCCACCGGTCTGGTCGCGGCGACGCCGAACGTGCTGCCGCTGCAGCTCGTCCGCATCGGCCAGCTGCACCTCGTGGCGGTGCCCGGTGAGGTCACGATCACCGCGGGCCTGCGCATCCGCCAGTCGGTGGCCGCCGAGCTGGGCGTGCCGGTGCGCACCGTCCTGATCCAGGGCTACGCCAACGACTACAGCCAGTACGTCACCACGCCGGAGGAGTACGACTCGCAGCAGTACGAGGGCGGCTCCACCCTGTTCGGCCGCAACACCACGCCCGCCTACCAGCAGGAGTTCGGCAAGCTGGCGGCGTCGATGAAGAACGGCACCACGCTGCCCGCCGGTCCGGTGCCGGGCAGGCCGCCGTTCACCGACATCAACCTGCAGACCGGTGTGGTGCTGGACGACAAGCCCGCCGACAAGAGCTACGGCTCGGTGCTGAACGCGCTCAAGCCGTCCTACGCGCGCGGTGAGACCGTCACGGCCGTGTTCGTCACCGGGCACCCGAAGAACAACCTGCGCCGCAACGGGACGTTCCTGGAGGTGCAGCGGCAGGTGAACGGCACCTGGGTGCGCGTGGCCGACGACGGCGACTGGGCGACGCGCTACCGGTGGGAACGCGTCGGGATCGCGTTCTCGAACGCCACGATCACCTGGCAGGTCCCGGCGGACACGCCCGCGGGCACCTACCGGATCGTGCACCACGGCGACGAGAAGTCCGGCTGGACCGGGAGGGTCACCGGCTTCACCGGGGCGACCTCCGCGTTCACGGTCGGCTAGACCGCCTGTGCGGGGAGGTGGCGGGGCACGTCCGACGACGTGCCCCGCCGCAGTTATTCCGGGCTGCGATGAGGCGGTGATTACGTTGTGTACGATTTAATCGCGCACTAGTTTTATGGCACCACCCCGGAACGCCAGGAGGAAGTCATGAAGCGCCCCGTCCTCGAACCCGCCGCCGCCGAGTTCGCCGCCGCCACCGCGAAGCCGCCGTTCCTGTCCGACCTGGGACCGGAGGAGGGCCGCAGGACGGTCGACGAGGTGCAGTCCGGTGAGATCGCCAAGCCCGAGGTCGACGAGGAGTGGGTCGAGCTCGACGGCTTCCGGGTCCGCGTCGTCAAGCCGGTCGGTGCCACCGGCCCGCTGCCCGTGGTCCTCTACATCCACGGCGCCGGCTGGGTGTTCGGCAACGCCCACACCCACGACCGCCTGGTCCGCGAGCTCGCCGCCGGCACCGGCGCGGCCGTCGTGTTCCCCGACTACTCGCTCTCGCCGGAGGCCCGCTACCCGGTCGCGATCGACCAGAACTACGCCGCCGCGCGCTGGGTCGTCGCCGAGGGCGCCGCGCACGGCCTCGACGCCACCCGCATCGCCGTCGCCGGTGACTCGGTCGGCGGCAACATGAGCGCCGCGCTGACATTGCAGGCCAAGGAACGCGGCGACGTGCCGCTCAAGGCCCAGGTGCTGTTCTACCCGGTGACCGACGCGTCCTTCGACACCGACTCCTACCTGCAGTTCGCCGAGGGCTACTTCCTGCGCCGCGACGCCATGCAGTGGTTCTGGGACCAGTACACGACGAACCCGGTGGAGCGCGCGGAGATCACCGCGTCCCCGCTGCGCGCCACGACCGAGCAGCTCGCCGGGCTGCCGCAGGCACTGGTGATCACCGCGGAGGCCGACGTGCTGCGCGACGAGGGCGAGGCCTACGCGGACAAGCTGCGCGAGGCAGGCGTCCCCGTCACCGCCGTCCGCTACGCCGGTGTGATCCACGACTTCGTGATGCTGAACGCGCTGCGCGGCACGCACGCCGCCGAGGCCGCGATCAAGCAGGCGGTTGCGTTCCTGCGCGAGGCGCTCGCGAAGTAGTCACGGCCCACGACCTCCGGTCCTGCCACCGCGCGTGGCCGGACCGGTCGCCGTCCGGGCCGGTCAGCCGCCGGCCCGCTGCGTGCGCGTGACCTGGAACGGCGTGCCCTGCTGGCAGGTCGTCATCGCGCCGGGCTCCGCACGCCCGCTCACCTCCACCACGGCACCGGCCACCGCGATGGCGGGGTCGGCGCCGAGCAGGAGGTACTGGGCGGTGCCCGTGTCGAGCAGCAGGCACCCGGACTCCACGCCACCGGAGACCGTGCCGCGCACCGTCATCCCCGGCTCCAAGGCGCGCGACGGCGTCGTCCTGGGCGGCAACGGGGTCGAGGAGGGCGGGAGCGGCGCGGGGAGGCTCGATGACGCCGCCGGTGCGGACGTCGAGGGTGTCGGGGTCGTGACGCTCGACCCGGGGACCCCCGGTGGTTCCGCGCCGGCGCATCCGGTCAGGGCCAAGCACGTCACCAGCACGGCCACCCCGCGCATCTCACGTCACCTCCGGTGGACCACCGCGACCGGGCACGGCGCGTGGTGCAGCACAGCGTGGCTCACCGAGCCCAGAATTGCACGTGCCACGGCACCGCGGCCGTGACTTCCCACCGCGAGCAGGGCGGCACCGTCGGCCGCCTGGAGCAGTGCGCGGGCCGGTGCCTCGAACGCGACCTCCGCGGCCACCTGGACGGTGGGGTGGCGTTCCCGGTGCGGGGCCAGTTGCTCGTCGAGGACCTTCGCGAGGTCCGCGCGCACGTGGTCCCAGTCCTGCTCGGGCAGCTCCGCCCAGCCGACGTCGGTCCACGCGTAGACCGCGAGCAGGTCGCGGCCGTGGCGTTCGGCGAAGGAGAACGCGAACTCGATGGCCTCCGCGGACGTCTCGGAGCCGTCGATGCCGACGACCACCCGGCCGTCGAGCGGGCCGCTGCGGGTCACCACGACCGGCCGGCCGCCGATCGAGACCAGCTCGGCGGCGGTGGAGCCGAGGAACATCTCGGCGAGGCCGGTGCGGCCGGAGGAACCGAGCACCAGCAGCTCACCGGGCTCGTCGGCCAGCACGTCGACCGGGCGGCCGATCTTCACGTCCGTCGAGAGCTGCAGCGAGGGCCAGGTCTGCCGGACCTCCTGCGCCAGCTCGGCGAGGTGGTCCTCGGCTGCGCGGGCCATCGTCTCCTCGGTCACGAACTCGGGGACCGGGGCGGACACCGGCGTGAACACCGGTTCCGGCAGCGGGGCCCGCACACCGTGCACCACCCGCAACGCCGCCCCGCACCGGGAAGCCTCCTCCGCGCCCCACAGCACCGCGCGCTTCGCCTGGTCAGAGCCGTCGAACCCGACAACGACCGTCGACATGGAAAACCACCTCCAAACGGGGTAATACCCGCTTGGAGGTGGTTCTAAAGAGGATCTACCGGTTGATGACGAACTGCGAGCCCGGCTCGATCGTGACGTCACCGTCGCGCGAGTTGGTGATCGTCACGTTCGTCAGCTTCGCCGAACCGCGGGCCTGGGCCATCGCGAGGATGCCGGAGCCGTTGTTCGACCTGTCGATGCGGACGTTGGTGATCTGCACGTCCGGCATGCCGGAGCCGCCGCCCTTGAACTGGATCCCGTCGTAGGTCGAGTCGAGGATCTCGGTGTCGCGGATGACGACGCCGGGGATCGGCAGGTTCTGCGAGAACAGCGTGATGGCGCCGAACTCCTGCGCCTCACCCCAGAACGCGCCGCCGGTGCGGTACAGGGCGTTGTTGGCGAGCGTCGTCGTCCCGCCGAAGGGCAGCGGGTCGTGGTCGGTCGCCAGCATGATGCCGGGGTAGTTCGCCGTGTCGGAGATGATGTTGTTCTCCGCGCGGTTGTTCGACCCGCCGTAGATCGCGATCCCGTTGGCACGCCACGGAAGCGCGATCGTGTTGTTCAGGAACGCGTTGCCGCTGCCGGCATCGGTGTTCTGGTCCTTCACGTACTTCGACGCCCACACGGCCAGCGCGTCGTCGCCCGTGGTGCGGAACGACGAGTTGAAGACCGTGGAGTTGCGGGTGCCGTTGGTGAAGTTGATGCCGTCGGCGTAGGTGTCGCGGATGCGCATGCCGCTGAACTGCAGGCCGTCGCCGGGGTTCCAGCGGTCGGGCAGGTTGGTGTAGTCGCGGCCGACCCAGACGCCGACGTTGGCGTGCTCGATCCACACGTTGGTGACCCTGGTGTTCTTGCCGAACCGGCCGTTGAGCCCGACACCGCCCTCGGCACCGCCGTCACCGCCGCGGATCCGGCCGGAGCCGAAGATCGCGATGTCGGAGATCTGCGTGTTGTCGTCGACGTCGAACCCGAAGTTGCCCTCGTGCGGGTGGTTGATCGTGCCCGCGTCCTGCGGCTGGATCAGCGAGAACAGCTGCGAGTGCCACATGCCGGCGCCGCGGATCGTCACGTTGCGGATGCCGACCTGGTTGTCCCCGCCGCTGTTGAACACGGTGAGGATCTTCTTCTCCTGGCGGAACCGGCCGGCCGGGATCCAGACGCAGGGGATCTCCCCGTTCTGGTCGGCGGTCACGGCGCGCTGCAAGGCGTCGGTGTCGTCGGTCTGGTCGTCGGCCGTGGCACCGTACTGCGTGATCGACACGCACTCGGCCGGCTTCTGCGCCGCCGGTGCGACCTGCTCCAGGTCGATCAGGTCGATCACGTAGAACTGCGCGGTGTCACCGGAGTCGCGCTGCAGCTTGAACTTCGTGCCCGCGGGGTAGGAGCTCGCGAGCAGCGCCTGGGACTCGTCGAACAACCGGCGGGCGTCGCCACCGGGGCGGTTCGTGAGGCCCTCGGGGTCGTCGGTCGTGCCGTAGAGCCAGCTGTGGCGCGAGGAGAACGTCAGCTTCCGCACGAACTGGTCGTTGGCGTACAGGCTGATCGTCGCCTCCTGGCCGCCGCCACCGGCCGCGTCCGGGATGGAGTTGCGCACGACGATCGAGTTCGTGCTGACCGTCGAGGTGATCTCCACGAACTGGCCCTGCGCGTCGAGGCGCACCGACTTGCGGCCAGAGGACTCGGAACCGAAGTTGGTGTGCCCGAACGTGCGCTTCGCGTCGGCCTCCAGCAGCGTGCCGTTGTGGCGGCCCGCTTCGGCCTCGTAGCTCGTGAACGGCACCGACGCGCCGCGTCCGACCACGATGGACCGGGTGGCGGTGTTGTTGTTCTCGTTGGTCTCCGCCACCACGTTGGTGGCGTCGGCGGTCGCGGTGGCCGTGGCGCCGCCGTTGGTGGCGGTCCAGGTGCCGACGGTGACCGTGACGGTCTGACCGGCGTTGATGGCGGAGGTGGTGGCGTTCAGGGTGCTGCCGCCGACGACCACGCGGGTCACCGAGGCGCCTGCCGCCGACGTGCCGCGGTTGTTGACCTGCACCGCGAACGTCACCTGCTGGCCCGCCGCCGGGGACGACGGGTTCGGCGTGACGCCGGTGACCTGCAGGTCCGGACCCGGTGCCTGGCCGACGACCAGGGGCGAGCCGGAGGTGAAGGTGTTGTTGCCCTCGTTGGTCTCCGCGACCTGGTTGGCCGGGTCGACGGTGGCCGAGACCGCGTACGACCCGGCGCCCCGCCGGCCGGCGCTGACGGTGACGGTGGTCGTGGCGCCCGCCGCGAGCGCGCCGACCTGCGCGGTGCCCGCGGTCGTGCCGCCGAGCGCGACGTTCAGGGTCGTCGCGCCGGAGGCGACCGTGCCGCCGTTGCGCACGGTGGCGGAGAGACTGATCGAGTCGGCCTCACTGGGGCTGGCCGGCGACCACGTCAGGTTCGTGACCGTCAGGTCGGGCGCCGGTGCGGAGGAGCCGAACACCTGGAACTCGGCGACCTGGCCGCCGGGCGCGCCCGTGTTGGAGTAGAAGTGCAGCCGCACGTCCGACGCCCTGCCGCTCACCGCGATGGTGACCGTGTTGCCGGTGGCCGGGTCGAACCGGTGGTCCGCCCGCGCCTTCAGCGTCGCGAACGCGGTCGCGCTCGCCTCCCGGCCCAGCACCTCGAAGTTCTGCGTCCGCGCACCCCACGCCGAGTCGGGGTTGAGCTTCACGACGACGGAGGTGATGTCCGCGTTCGAGCCCAGCTTCGCGGTCAGGTGACCGGGCAGGCCGTTGGACTCCCAGTACGAGCCGGTGCTGCCGTCGACCGCGTTGGCGGCGACGAAGTCGTGCACGTGCCCGGACTCCTCGACCGGCTTGCCCGCCGCGAGGTTGGCGCCGGTGGGCGGCGGGTCGACCGAGCCGGACTCGCCGTGCACCTCGAACTCGCTGAGCTGCGCGGCCTGCCAGCCGGTGTTCGCGGTGACCGTGACGCGCACGTACCGGACGCTGGTCGCGCCGAAGTCGAGCGTCACCGTGTTGTTCGAGCCGGGCGAGAACACCCTGCCACTCGACCCGGTGAGGTCGCTGAACTGCGAGCCGTTGGAACTCCCTTGCACGGCCAGCGTTTGCGTGCGCTGCTCCCAGTTCGAGGGCAGCCGCAGCACGACCTTGCTGACGCTCTTCGCGGCACCGAGGTCGGCCTGCAGCCACTGCGGGAATGCGCCGTTGGCGCTCTCCCAGTAGCTGCCCTGGTTGCCGTCACCGGCGTTCCCGGCCCCGTACGGGCCGTTGCTGCTGGACGCGGTCAGGTTCGCGGACAGGCGGACGACCGCTGCTCCCGCCGTGGGTGTCAATCCGAACAGTGCGAGTGCGCTGACGACCGCAGCGCTCACCGCACGCTTCATGAGCGTGGATTTCATGGACTTGTCCTTCGCGGCAGGGGTATCAGTTGATGGTGATCTTGAAGGTGGACGTCGTGTTCCTGATGTCCTGGAAGTTGTTGCTGAAGCGCAGGCCGTTGAACGTGACCTCGCCGACGGCGGGACCCTGGTTGGGTTCCGGCATCTCGTTGGCCCACAGGCCGAAACCGGACTTGGCGTCGAACGCGTCGCCGGACTTGCGCGCTCCGGAGATGCTCACGTTGGACAGCACCGTGTCCTGGAAGACGTTCTCGGCGGCGCCGTTGTACTTGGTCTGGAACATGATCCCGCTGTAGGTCGGGTCGATGATCTCGACGTCGCTCACCCGGATGCCGGTATACTTCTTGGAGGCGGAGAACATCCAGATCGCGCCGAACGTCTGCGCACCCCAGAAGTGACCGCCGGAGCGGACCAGGGTGAGGCCGCTGAACGTCGTCGGCTCCGGCCCGAAGTCCTCCATCGGGTAGCCGAAGTCGAGCGAGCTGATCGTCACCGCCGAGTAGGTCAGGGTGTCGGCGACGTAGATGTTGCGGAACGTGTTGAGCTTGCCGCCGTAGACCGCGAGACCGGCCGCGCGCCACGGCGTGAGCACCGACAGGTTCTCGAAGACGTTGTTCTGCTGGCCGCTGCCGCCGTTGTCGGTGGCGGCGAACAACGCGAACGCGTCGTCACCGGTCGAGCGGGCCTCGATGTTGGCGACGCGGTTGCCCGACGAGCCGTTCGTCATGTTCAGGCCGTCCGCGTACATGTCGCGGATGCGGTTGTCGCGGATGACGTTGTTGTCGACGTTGTTGCCCCAGAACAGGCACATCATGTGCTCGACCCAGATGTTCTCGATGGTCATGTTCTGGACGCCCGCGAGGTCGAACACCTTTCCCGGTCCGTTGATGCGGGCGGTGTAGTTGCCGAACACGGCGAACCCGCTGAACGTCGAGCCGTTGGCGGACGACTGCGCGGAGAAGCCGATGTCGGTGTTCTCCTGCGACAGCGGTGCCTGGAAGCGGGTGAACCAGGGGCCGGCGCCGACCACCCTGACCGCCTTGCCGTAGACCTGGAACTTCTGCGCCGTCTGGTAGGTGCCCGCGGGCAGGTAGACGCCGACGAGGGTGCCGGTCGTGTCCATCCGGACGCGGTCCAGGGCGTTCTGCACGTCCTGGTGGGTGAACCCGGCGGGCACGGCGTAGCGTGCGGCGTCGGGGTTCGCGGCGGCCGTCACCTGTTCGAAGTTCACGAAGTCGATCGCGTAGTTCGTGGTGTTGGCCGCGTCCTTCTGCAGCTTGATCTTCGTGCCCGCCGGGAACGTGGAACCGAGCACCACGTTGGCCTCGTCGTAGACGTGGCGCGGCCCGCCCGCTCCCGGCGAGTTGCCCGGCTCGGCCTCGTTGCCGTACTGCCACATGTACTTCGACGTCAGGTCGATCGCCTTGTGGAACTGGCCGTTGACGTAGACGTTGAGGGTGCTCGTGATGCCGCCGCCACCGGAGCTGTCCGGGATGGAGAACCGGGTGACGAGCGTGTTCGTCGGAACGGACGTCGTGAACTCGACCGACTGACCGGTGCCGGTCAGCGTGACGGCACGGCGGCCGGACGCCTCACCGGCGAGGTCGCCGATCGTGCGGTTCGGGCTGAGGACCTGCGCGCCACCGCCGGCGGTCGCGTCCTCGGCTTCCACGTGCTGCCACGGGACGCTCGCGCCGCGGCCGATGAACAGCGACTGCTCGCTGGTGTTGTTGCCCTGCTTGGCGGGGATCTCGTTGCCGTCGTTCGCGATGACCGTGCGGACGGTGTAGCGGCCGTTGGCGGCGGTCCAGGTGCCGAGGGTGACCGGGGCGGTCGTCGCACCGGCGCCGATCGTGCCGGTGTGGCTGCCGGTGAGCGTGCGGACGGTCTGGCCGCTGCTGTTCAGGACCGTGACCGTGATGCCGTGTGCTCCGGTCGCGCTCGCGATGCTGCCCTGGTTCTTCAGCGCGACGCTGAACGTGGTGGTCTGGCCGTTGCCCGGGTTGCTCGGGGACCAGGACGGCACGGCGACCAGGTCGGAGCTCGGGACCGGTGTCACGACGAGCCGGTCGGGGTGGACGCGGGCGTTGTTGGTCTCGTTCTGCTCCGCCACCTTCCCGGTCTCGTCGACCTTGGCGGTGTACTCGTACGAACCCTCCGGACGAGCGGAGACCGCGGTGCTCACGTTCGCCTGCGCACCGGCCGCGAGGGCGGCGACCTGAGCCGTGCCGACCGCGGTGGTGCCGAGGAAGAACGTCACGTCGGTAGCTCCCGACGCGGCACTGCCGGCGTTGCGGACGGTGGCGTTGAGCGTGATCCGGTCGGTCTCGACGGGGGCCGTGGGCGTGAACGACGTCGCGGTGACGGTGAGGTCGGGGTTCGGGGCAGAGGTGCCGAACACCTGGACCTCCGCCACCTGGGCGCCGGGCGCGCCGGTGTTGGACGTGAACCGCAGCTGCACGTCGGCGACCCTGGCGGCCGCGCTGATCGTGACGCTGTTGCCGCTCGCCGGGTCGAAGCGGTGGTCGCGGCCGGCCACCAGGCTGGTGAACGCGGTGGCGTCCTGCGCACGGCCGAGGACCTCGACGTTCTGCGTGCGGGCGCCCCAGGCCTGGTCGGGGTTGAGCTTGACCACGACCGACGAGACGTCGGCGTTCGAGCCGAGCCCGACGGTCAGCGTGCCGGGGAAGCCGTTGGACTCCCAGTAGGTCTGCACGTTGCCGTCGTTGGCGTTGGCGGCGACGAAGGTGTGCACGTTGTGGTTCGCGGTGACCGGCTTGCCCTGCGCCAGGTTCTGGCCCGTCGCACCCTCGCGCGTGACGGAGCCGCTGGCGGCTGACTGGTTCCCCGCCGCGTCCTTCGCGACGACGTGGTAGGTCACCCGCAGGCCGTCGGGCTGGGTGTCGGTGTAGGTGGTGCCGGTGACCGTGGTGCGCAGGCTGCCGTTGGCGAAGACGTCGTACCCGGTGACGCCCACGTTGTCGGTGCTCGCCGACCAGGTGAGCCGGACCTGACCGGACTGCGGCTGGGTGAACGCGAGGTTCGCCGGTGCGGACGGCGCCTGCGTGTCACCGGTCGCCGGTCCGTGCACCTCGAACTCGCTCAGCTGCCCCGCGGGCCAGCCGGTGTTCGCGGTGATGCGGAGCCGGACGTACCGAGTGGTCGCGGCGGTGAAGTCGATGGTGGCGGTGTTGGCCGCGGCCGGGTTGAACTCGTAGCCCCGCGCCGCCACCAGGTCCGTGAAGGAGCTGCCGTCCGTGCTGCCCTGGACGGCGATCGTCTGGGTGCGCGTGCCCCAGTTCGCGGCCGGCAGCTTCAGCACGACCCGGTCGGCCTTGGTCGCGGAGCCCAGGTCGGCCTGGATCCACTGCGGGAACGCGTTGTTCGCGCTCTCCCAGTACGTCGACTGGTCGCCGTCGCCCGCGTTGCCCGGCCCGTAGCCCTGGTTCGTGCTGCTGGCGGTGAGGGTGGCGGCCAGCCTGACGCTCGCCTGCGCCTCGTGGACCTGGAGCTTCGCCGTGGTCTTCGTGGCGCGGACGTGCTTGGCGAGGGTCGGGTCGACGCGGAAGGTGACCTTGCCGTCCCGGAAGGTGTGCGGCTGTTCCGCGACGAGCGTGGACCAGCCTCTGCCGTCCAGGCTCGTCTGCACGGCGAACGTCTCCGTGCCGGCACCGGCCTTGGTGAGGGTGACCTCGTCGATCCTGGTCTGCTGCGCGAGGTCCAGGCTCACCGGCGCGGCCTGTGCGGCAGGGGCGACGACCAGCGTCGCGGCGGTGAGGGTTGCTGCGGCTAACGGGGCTAGCAGGGAGCGAGCGCGTGTCGTCGGTGACATGGCGTGCTTGGCCCTTCTCGGTGGGGACGCGAGGGGGTGTGGCGCGCCTCACCGTAGAAGTGACCAGCAGATTACCGCAATATCTCGACGTGATTGCGCAAATTTGCGACAGAGCGCTCTGAACAGGAAAGACGGGTGCTTCGAGGTGGGGTTGAGTGGCCTTTTGCGGTCAGGACGCTCGATCACCAGCCATGCTGTGAAGTCGGACGGCTTCGGTTCGCGTCCGAACGGTGCGGGGAAATTGCTTCGGCGTCGAGGCGTCCGCTTGCGGTGGTTTGCGGTTCGGTTGCGGGCGTTGCGTAAGGCTTGCGCAAGTCCCTGACCTTCGCGAAGAACGCTCTGGCTCGGTTCAGCAGATCGATCTTGTTGGCGCGCTGCGCGAAGGTGTGTCCCTCGCCGGGGTAGACGACGAGCTCGGAGTGCGGGACGGCCGCGTGCAGCAGCTCGGCCTGCTCCAGCGGCACATTCGTGTCGTCGGCGCCGTGGACGATCAGCAGCGGCGTGCGGATGCGGTCGGCGTAGGTGATCGGGCTGGTGTCGAGGCTGTCGCTCAGCGCGGCCTCGAACCGGCCCCACTCGCCGGTGGCGACCTGCCGAGGCCAGTGCGAGATGCCGGCACCGACGAACGCCGCCTTGAACCGGTCGGTCCGCGTCGTCGCCCACGCCGCCAGGTACCCGCCGTGGCTCCAACCCGCGATGCCGAGCCGGTCGGGGTCGGCGATGCCCCGCTCGACGAGCAGGTCGACGCCGGTCTCGACGTCCTGCCACTCCTCCAGGCCGACGCGGTGGCTGACGGCCGCGGCGAACGCGTGGCCGCGGCCGAGTCCGCCGCGCGGGTTGGGCAGGAAGGTGGCGAAGCCCTGCTGGGCGAACCACTGGGCGGACGGCACCCAGCCGAGCTGGAAGTCGTCGGCCCAGCGGTCGTAGGGGCCGCCGTGCACGAGGGTGATGAGGGGGAAGGGGCCGTCGGCCGCGCCGGTCGTGCCGGTGGGCAGGACGAGCAGGGCGTCGAGGCCGAGACCGTCGTGCGCCCGGTAGCGCAGGCGGTGCTGGGGGCCGAGCGGGATGTCCAGCGGTGCCCTGCGGCCGGGGCGGTGGGAGCCCTTGACGCGTGCGATGGGCGTTCCACCCGGCCTCGCGTCGGCCCAGGCGTCGTCGAGGCGGTGGAACTCGGTGTCCAGCCCGGTCGCGACCACCACGATCGGCGCGCCGTCCGTCTGCACGAGGTCGGTCGGGCACGCGGGCAGGTCCGCGGTGAGGTTGCGGTGGTCCTGGTCGAACACAGCCATCCCGCCCTGCAGGCCCGGCGGGGTCAGGGCCAGGTAGAAGATCCGGTCGCCCCACCACACCGGCGTGCGCGCGTCGGCCGGTGCGGGCCCGAGGTCGGTCACGGTGCCGTCCGGGGCGACGACGTGCAGAGCGGGGTTGAGCAGCCCGGGGTCGATCCGCGGAGCCGACCAGCTGAGCACCGCCCGCCGGCCGTCGGGGTGCACGGCGACGTCACCGGCGCGGGCGACGTGGCGGTGCGGGACCAGCTGGGGCGGTTCGGCGGCGGGCGCCGGGCGTGCAGCGGTCCAGTCGGCGACCATCTCGTCGGTCAGTTCGCGCACCGCGGTACCCCCTTGCCGTCGGGCTCTGCTCCTCAGCTGACCACGGCGCCCCCGGTCGTGGCCAGGTCGTCCGGTGCGGGAAGGGAGGCCCGCGTGCCCTGTCGCCTCGTGAGCTGCCAGGGCACGCGGACCGGCTCAGCGCGTCACCGCAGCAGGTAGGCGTTGATGATCGTCTGCTCCACCGTCTGCCCGCTTCCCACCGCGCGGGCGCGCAGCGACACCGACTTCGCGTCCCGCGGGTGCGCCAGCAGCAGGCGGTTGCCGTGCACCGGGGTGGACTTCCACGTCGTGCCGCCGTCGTAGGAGACCTCGACCGACGTCACCCGCACGTCGCCGGTCAGCGACTGGGTGGTGATCGGCACGCCCCACGCGCGGCCGGCGGGTGCGGTGCCGTTGTCGTCGAGCTCCGGGGTGAAGCGGACCACCGACAGCGGCAGGGCGGTCCGGCCGGAGGTCGTGCCCGAGCGGAACGTCCACCTGCCCGAGACCTTCGTGCTCAGCGCGCTGTCGCGGACGGCCTCGGTGACGACCTCGTACCCGGCCTCGCCCGGCGCGGTGTCGTACACCGCCCAGCCGGGTTCGCCGGTCTCGAACTCGCGGACGCCGTCGCGGAGGACCGTCGTGCGGGCCGAGGTGACCGGGCTGTACCCGGCGTTGCCCGCGGAATCGCCGAACAGCGGGATCGTCACCCGGACCAGGTCGCCGGTGCGGAACGAGTGCGGCACGTCGCGGGTCGCGGGCAGGGCGGGGCCGAAGACGGCGCGGTGGAACGGTTCCCCGTAGTGCCTGCCGGGGCGGTAGTGGCGCAGCGGGCCGTCGAGGGTGCCCGCGTAGCCGGCCGGGGAGAACAGGGTCAGGCGGCGCGACCAGTCGGCCCCCTCACCGCCGTAGTACTCCGTGCGCGGGCCGGGCACCAGGGCGTCGAGCGAGCCGTAGGTCCACGCTGCACGGCCGCGAGGGGCGACCGTGTGGCCGATGGTGGCGGTCTGGCCGTCCCGCAACGGGGGCAGGTCGACCTTCACCACGGCGAGGTCCTTCGCGGCCACGGTCTTCGACAGCCCGGTGAACGTGCCGCCGGCGCGGTACCAGGCCAGGCCGTAGAAGTCGGTGCCTGCGGTCCAGAACGTGGCTACCTGGCCGGTGACCTCCTCCGAGTCCGGGCCGAGGTGCGCGAGGCCGAGGTGCGCGATCGAGCCGCCGACGGAGAAGTTGCCGACGGTGTAGGCGGTTCCGCCGTGCACCCGCTCGAAACCGGTCTGCAGCAGGCTGAGCCGCGCGTCGACCGGCGGCGTGACGTCGACCGGCCTGGCCGTGCGGGCGTCCAGGTCGATCGTCATCGGGCCGGTCACGCTCAGGTTCGGGTAGCTGAACGAGTCGTGCGTCCACTCCGCGGAGCCCAGGACGCTGCCGCTGAGGAGGTAGTCGCCCTTCTCGACGCGCACGACGCCGGTGGCGCTGCCGGGCCACGCGCGGGCGCCGGTGCCGACGTTCACGAGGAACGCGCTGAGGTGGCCCGGTTTGGCGCCGGTGCGGTCGACGGCGTTGATCGTGAGGTCGTAGCTCTCCTTCTCCAGGTCCACCACGACGGCCGTGCGGACGCCGGACGCGACGACCGCGCCGCCGACCACGCCACCGGCGGGCTGCCGGGAGACGTCCGCGGTCACGGTGGCGGTGGCGGTGCCGCCGGCGGGAACGGTCAGCTGTGCCGGCGAGACGGAGAAGACCGCGCCGTTCGTGTCGGTGGTGAGGTCGAGCGTGACCGGTGCCGTGCCCGCGTTGGTGTAGGTGATCTCCTTGGCCACCACGGGTTCGCCGGTGTGCGGCCAGAGGTGCCGGCCGAAGCTCAGGCTGCCGGGCGAGCTCGTCACGTTCCGCGCGATGGCCTTCGCGACGTCGACGCGGCCGGAGCCCTGCTCGAACGGCGTCGCGCTCGCGGCCGGCGTGGCGCTGCCGGTCAGCCGCGCCTTGAGCTGGGGACCGCTCAGGCCGGGGTGCCGCTGGCGCAGCAACGCCGCCGCGCCCGCCACGTGCGGGGTGGCCATCGAGGTGCCGTCGAGCGCGGTGTAGCCGGGTTCGACGGGGGCGCCGATGCGGCCGTCGGAGTGCAGGGCGGCGACGATGCCCACACCCGGCGCGGTCAGGTCCGGCTTCAGCGTGCCTGCCTGCGCCGGGCCGCGGCTCGAGAACTCGGCGACCCGGTCCCGGTCGTCGACCGCACCGACGGTCAGCGCGGCGTCGGCGGTGCCGGGGGAGCCGAGCGTGCCGCCCGCGGGACCGCTGTTGCCCGCCGCGACCACGAACAGCGTGCCCTTCTCGGCGGTGAGCCGGTTGACGGCCTCCTCCAGCGGCTCGACCTCGGGGGTGTCGAAGCCGCCGAGGCTCATGTTCACGACCTGGGCGCCCTGCTCGACGGCCCACTCCATGCCGGCGATGATCTGGCTGTCCTGCCCGGACCCGTTGTCGCCCAGCACCTTCACGTCGAGGATGCGGGCGTCCGGCGCGACACCGCGGTACTTGCCGCCGGACCGCGCGCCGGTGCCCGCGATGATGCTCGCGACGTGCGTGCCGTGACCGTGGTGGTCACCGGCGTCCGGCGAGCCGGTGAAGTTCCGCTCGCCGATCTCGCGGTCGGCGAGGTCCGGGTGGGTCTGGTCGACGCCGGTGTCGAGCACCGCGACCGTCGTGCCCGCACCGGTGTACCCGGCGGCGTGCGCGGCGGGGGCGCCGATCTGCCGGACGCTCCGGTCGAGGGTGGCGTGGCGCTTCGCGTCCAGCCAGACCTTCTCCACACCGGACAGGGAGAACGTGCCCGCCGCGGTCAGTCCCGTGACCGGCGTCCTGGCCGCGTCGAACGCGACACCGTTGATGCTGGGCAGGTCCAGCCCGGACTGGGCCCGCGGCGCCCCCTCGGGGTAGGTGACGATCACCGGCAGCGCACCGCCGTGGCCCGCGAGCTCGGTGACGTCGAACAGCCGCTCGTCGAGGCGGCCGTCGGCGATGAACGGCATGGCGTCGTCCGGCACCACGAACTCCCGCCCGCCCGCCGTGTACGAGGTGAACAGCACGCGCTCCCGGCCCGGCGCCGGCTGCACCGCGCGCTGACCGGGCAGCACCCGGTCGCCGGTGATCAGCGTGACCGGTGCGGCGCCGGCGGTGGTCCGCGGCGGCTGCGGGGGTGCGGCGGTGGCCTGGACCGCGGTGAGCAGGGCACCGGTCAGTACGACGACTCCGAGTACGCGCACCCGGTCCTCCGTGGGTCTGTGAGAGCGATCTCACGGACCGTAGTGAGGTGTTCACGCGGGTGACAAGGGATCGGAGCAGATCCGGGCCAGACCAATTTTGACACCTGCGCTCGATGGTTCGGTCAACCGTCTCAGCAGGTCCGCGCGCGTCGCCCGGTTACGGCGCCGACAGGCGCGAGGACCTAGGGTGTGCGGCATGACTGGCCTGCGGGAGCGCAAGAAGGCGGCGACACGGGAGGCGTTGGGGGACGCCGCACGGAGCCTGTGCGTGCAGCACGGCCTCGACGGCGTGACCGTGGAGCAGATCGCGCACGCGGCCGGGGTGTCGCTGCGGACGTTCTTCAACTACTTCTCGTCCAAGGAGGAGGCCGTGGTCGCCGGTGACTCCACGGCGGCCGAGGCGTTCGTGCGCGCGTTCGCGTCCCGCCCGGCGGAGGAACCGCTGCTGGCCGCGCTGCGGGCGGCACTGCAGTCCACGTTCCCCGAGCACCTCGACCTCGACCGGTTGCGGCAGTTGCGGGAGCTGCGCCGCACGCCCGCGCTGCTGCCGCACGTCCTCGCGGCCTACTCGACGCGCGAGCAGGAGCTGACCGCGGTGATCGCCGAGCGGACCGGCCTGGACCCGGAGGTCGACCCCTACCCGGTGGTGGCGGCCTCGATGATCACGTCGTCGCTGCGCTCGGTCGTGCAGTGGTGGCTCGACTCGCCGGAGGCGACCAGGACGTGGTCGGGTGCCGAGCTGATCGACCGGTGGATCGACCAGCTCGGCACCGGCCTCACGCGTCCCAGCTGACCGGGAGCGCGTGCACGCCGTAGATCGCCATGTCGGTGCGCAGCGGCACCTCCGTCGCGGGCACGGCCAGCATGAGGCCGGGAAGCCTGCGCAGCAGCTCGGTGAAGCCGACGACCATCTCGACGCGGGCGAGCTGCTGGCCCAGGCACTGGTGGATGCCGTGCCCGAACGCCAGGTGGTGCCCGCGCGGCCGGTCGACGCGCAGCTCGTGCGGGTCCTCGTACTGCTCGGGGCTGCGGTTCACCGCCGGCACGGCCACGAGGACCGTCTCACCCGCGGGGATCGTGACACCGCCGACCTCGCTCTCCTCCTTCGCGAACCGCGGCACGCCGAACGCGATGATCGACAGGTAGCGCAGCAGCTCCTCGACCGCGTTCTCGGTGAGCTCGGGCCGGGCCCGCAGCAGCTCCAGCTGCTCCGGGTGTTCGAGCAGCGCGAACGTGCCCAGCGCCAGCATGTTCGCCGTCGTCTCGTGGCCCGCGATCAGCAGCAGGTTCGCGATGCCGACCAGCTCGTCCTCGGTCAGGTCGGTCTCGGTGACCAGGCCGGACAGCAGGTCGTCGGTGGGCTTGGCCCTCTTGGCGCGCACCAGGCCCTGCATGAAGCGCCGCAGCTCGGTGCCGACCTTGATCTGCTCGTCGATCGTGGTCGTCAGGCTGAGCAGCTTCGAGGTGGTGCGCTGGAACTCGTCGCGGTCGCCGTAGTCGACGCCCAGCAGCTCGCAGATCACCAGCGACGGCACCGGCAGAGCGAAGTCGTGCACCAGGTCCGACGGCGGGCCTGCGGCGACCATCGCGTCCAGCTGCTGCGTCACGATCTCGTGCACGCGCGGCTCCAGCTGCCGCATGCGCCGCACGGTGAACTGCCCGGTCAGCATCCGCCGGTAGCGGGTGTGCTCGGGGGCGTCCATCGAGATGAACGACCCGGCACGGCGCTCGGGCGGGAAGATCTCGTTGAACAACTCCGGCGACATCCGCGCCCGCACCCGCGGGTTGCCGAACCGGTCGGCGCTCATCCGCGGGTCGGCCAGCACCGCCCGCGCCTCGTCGTGCCCGGTGACGACCCAGACCGCCTCGCCGCCGTGCTCGACCCGGTGCACCGGCCCCTGCCCGCTCAGCTCCAGCAGCCCCTTCGCCGGGTCGAACGGGCACCGGCCGCGCCGGGTCAGCTCAGCGGGCAGCTGGGGCCGGATCAGCTCCTGCGCGGTGCGTTGCCGCTCTGCCGTGGTCATGGAAGCGCTCCCGTCCCCGGCCCCGCGTGACGGGGCCGTCGCTCGGTGTCACCTCCACGCTACCGAAACTTGCGCATCGTGCAAGATTTTTGGCCGCCCTTTACGTCGCGAACACCTGCGCGTCGTCGGCGAACGCCTTGAACTCCAGCGCGTTGCCCGCCGGGTCCAGCAGGAACATCGTCCACTGCTCGCCGGGCAGCCCCGCGAAGCGCAGGTAGGGCTCGATGACGAACCGCGTGCCGGCCGCCGTGAGCCTCGCGGCGAGGTCCTGGAACTCGTCGGGCGTGAGGAGCAACCCGAAGTGCGGCACCGGCACGTCGTGCCCGTCGACCGGGTTGTGCACCCGCTCGACCCGCGGGGCCAGGTGCGTGACGAACTGGTGGCCGTGCAGGTTCCAGTCGATCCAGGTGTCGGAGCTGCGGCCCTCGTCGAGACCGAGGACGCCGCCGTAGAACGCGCGGGCGGCGGCGAGGTCGTCGACGGGCATGGCGAGGTGGAAGCGGGGGATGCTCACGCTGGCGCCTTTCTGTTGTCTGAATGTTGACATTAGGACAACGAGGCTGGTCGGTGGAATGTGCGCTTGTTAACATTGCGCCATGGCACGGTTGGAGCCCGCCCGCAGGCGCGGCCTGAGCAGCGAGGTCGCGGACGCGATCCGGACGGCGATCTTCGACGGTCGCTACCCGCCCGGCAGCCCGCTGCGCGAGGTGGAGCTGGCCGAGGCGCTGGAGGTCAGCCGCGGCCCTGTCCGCGAGGCGCTGCAGCAGCTGGAACGCGAAGGGCTCGTCCGCACCGGCTGGCACCGCGGCGCGACGGTCGCCGAGCTGTCGGCCCGCGACGTGGCCGAGCTCGACAGCCTGCGCGGCGCCCTGGAGGTGCTCGCGGTGCGCCGGGTCGTCGACACCGCCGCCGACCTCACCGCCGTCGAGAAGGCCGCGCAGGAGATGGAACGCGCCCGCACCCCGCACGAGATGGTGCAGCTGGACATCGAGTTCCACGACGCCGTCTACGCCGCCGCCGACCACTCACGGCTCGTGCACGCCTGGGAGGCCATCCGGTCGCAGGTGCACCTGTTCCTGCTCACGCGCGTTGCGGTGAGCACGGAGGGCTACCTGGAGCACGTGCGCGACGAACACCGTGCGCTGGTGGAAGCCTTGCGGGCCGGGGACGTCGAGGGTGCTCTGCAGCTCTTCGCGGTGCACCGCAAGCACGCGTTCGACGTGCTGACGTCGAACTAGAGCCAGCCGTGTTCCTGCGCCAGCTGGAACGCCTCACCCCGGCCGGCCACGCCCAGCTTGGCCACCGCGGCCGACAGGTGGTTGCGGACCGTGCCCGGTGACAGCGACGTGCGGGCCGCGATCTGCGCCACCGGGGTGCCGAACCCGCTGAGCCGCACCACCTCCAGCTCGCGCTGCGTCAGCGGGCACGGGGGAGCGGCGAGCGCGTCGGCCGCGAGCGCCGGGTCGACCCAGCGGGACCCGGAGTGCACGCGGCGGATGACGTCGGCGAGCGTGCCGCCGGGGGAGCCCTTGGGCAGGAAGCCCTTCGCGCCCGCCCGCAGGGCCTGCTGCAGGTGCGGCGGGCGGCCGCGGCCGGTCAGGACCACGACGGCGCACGACGGCAGCACGCGGGCGAGCTCCGCGGTGACCTCCAAGCCGTCCAGGGCGGGCATCTGGAGGTCCACCACGGCGACGTCGGGGCGGTGGGCCAGCGCCGCGTCGACGGCGGCCCGGCCGTCACCGGCGCTGGCCACCACCGACAGGTCCGGTTCGAGGTCGAGCAGCGCGGCGAGGGCGTCGCGGATGAGCTCCTCGTCGTCGGCCAGCAGCACCCTGATCACGCGGGCACCACGACCCGCAGCGTGAAGGTGCCGGCCGAGCGCTCGCCGGAGATCCGGCCGCCGTGCGCGGCCAGCCGTTCGCCCAGGCCGCGCAGGCCGTTGCCCCCGCGTTCGGGCGCGTCCGGGTCGACGCCGTCGTTCGTGACCGTCATCAGCACCTCCCCGTCCCGCTCGGCGAGGTCGATGATGCACCACGTCGCCCTGCTGTGGCGCAGCACGTTGGTGCAGGCCTCCCGCACCGCCAGCGCGAGCTGGGTGGCGCTGTCACCGGTGAGGCCGCCACTGTCGGGGACCGTGCACCGGATGCCGGCCTCCCGCAGCACGCCGCGCACCGCCGCCAGCTGCTCGGCCAGGTCGACCGCCCGGTAGCCGTCCACGGCGGCGCGCACCTCGCTCAGCGCCGAGGACGCCAGCCGCTGCGCCTCGAACGCCTCGGCCGCCGCCCGCTGCGGGTCCGTGCCGGCGAGCCGCCCGGCCAGCTCGGCCTTCAGCGCGATCACGGTCAGCCGGTGCCCGAGCAGGTCGTGCACGTCGCGGGCGAACCGCAGCCGTTCCTCGCTCACCGCCAGCGCCGCCCGCGCCTCCCGGCCCGCCCGCGCCTGCTCCAGCAGCCCGGCGTACCACGTCGGCAGCCCGGCCATCGCGATCACCGTGGCCGCGACCGAGGCGGCGATCAGCAGGTGGGTCGCGGGCATGCCACCGACGGCGAACCCCACCACCCCCGCCAGCGCCACCCCGGCGACTGCCGCCGTCCACCGCCACACGCCGGTGAGCAGCAGCGGCGCGAACCCCGCCGCGACCCCGCCGACCCACGCCCACGGGTGCAGACCGGCCGGTCCGACCGGCGCCACGAGCGGGATCGACACCAGCGCGGCCGCACCCAGGACCCAGAACGTCCCGGTGCGCACCGCCACCACGCACGCCGCCGCGAGCAGCACCAGGCCCAGCCCGCCGAGCCAGCGCGTGGCCGTCGGCTCGCGCAGCACCGCGACGAGCGGCACGACCAGCGAGGCCGCCCACAGCGAGTGCAACGTCCAGCGCAACGCGGCCCGTGCCGGATCGGTCCGGGATAGCTCGGTCCGGGAAAGCTCGGTCACCGCCACCACCCTAGAGCCACGCGATCATGATGGTGACCGCCACGACCAGGTCGAACACCCCGCAGAACTCCGACCACCAGCGCGGCACGACGGCGTTGCGGACGTGGTGCACGAGGTCCCAGACGGCGTGCGCGCCCCACCCGGCGGCGATCAGCACCACGCCGAGGTCGGCCGACGAGGTGGTGACCACGGCCGCGAGCGCCGCGTAGGCCCCGAACACGGCCAGCTGCACGCGCGGTGCCCGCCGGCCCCACATCAGGTAGACGGCCTGGCACACCAGCAGCGTCCACACCGGGGGCACCAGCGCCGCCTGCCAGAAGTCGAACGTCAGCGCCAGCGCGACCATCGTCGGCCAACGGTCGCCCAGGAACCGGATGGCCGGGTTGGTGGACGCGACGCCGTGCTCGTGGCGGTAGCGGACCAGCACGAAGATCATCGCGGGCACCATGAGCAGGTGACCGCCCATGAGCACGGCATCGCGGTCCACCGCACCCGACCAGTAGGGCACCAACAGCACGAGGTACGGCACCGCCATCGCGGCGCACATCTCCACCACGCGCCCATGACCGCGATAGCGCATCCACAGCGCCATCGGCACGGACATCGACACAGCCATCCACAGGACGGTGAGCTCGATCGAGTCCGGCGTCCACAGGGGTCCCAGCAGGGACATTCCCAGGAGCATCGCCACCAGCATCTCGACGCCGTGGCGCACCAGCGGCCGGACCGCGGAAGTTGTCGTCGTTGTCATGCACTGAGCGTCGAACCGACGCCCGGCAACATCCATCCGCGCGATGTCATGTCTTCACCGTGCGAAACGCACAGCCGAACCGTGCGCCTGAGCTCAGACGCTGATCTCCGCCCAGACGGTCTTGCCGTCGGCGGCCTCACGCGTACCCCAGCAACGAGAGAGATGGGCGACCAACACCAAGCCACGCCCGCGGGAGTCGGCGATGCGCGACTCGCCCAGCTGCGGCAGTTCGGCGGGTGTCCCGTCCTCGACCTCGACGCGAATGACCTCATCGGTGCGTGACATGCGCACCACCCGTGGAGCGGCCGCGTGCTCATAAGCGTTGCTGGCCAGTTCGGTGCACACCAGTTGCACGTCCAGCAGCACGTCCTCGGACAGGTCGGCCAGCAACGTCGAAGCCCACGAGCGCAGGTCTGCCAGATCCGGGTCGGAGTCGGGCAGGGGATATCGCGCTGAGGTGCGGAGCACCTCGGGAGCGTCCATCTCGATCCACCCCGTTCACGTTCTGGCTGCCCTGGCTGCTCAAGACGGCCGTCAGGTCGCGAAATACCACCGCGGGTGCTAACCCAAACGCATGGACGGCTTCGGGTTCGACCTTGCGCTGGTCGGAGTGCTGGTGTTGTTGAACGCTGCGTTCGCGGGCAGCGAGATGGCGTTGGTGTCGCTGCGTGAGGGGCAGCTGCGCGCGCTGGAACGGGATGGGCACCGCACGCTCGTGCGACTGGCACGGGATCCGAACAGGTTCTTCGCAACCATCCAGATCGGCATCACGCTGTCCGGGTTCCTCGCCTCCGCGACCGCGGCGGTGTCGCTCGCGCAGCCGCTGGTGCCCGCGCTGGAGTTCCTCGGCAGCGCGGCGAACGGCGTGGCGATCGCGCTGGTGACGATCCTGCTGACGTTCGTCACGCTGGTGTTCGGCGAGCTCGCGCCCAAGCGGCTCGCGATGCAGTACGCGGTGCGCTGGTCGAAGATCATCGCCCGGCCGCTCGACGTGCTGTCGACCGTCTCCCGCCCGGCCGTGTGGCTGCTCAGCAAGGCGACCGACCTCGTGGTGCGCGTGTTCGGCGGCGACCCGAACGCCGACGAGGAGCAGATGTCACCCGACGAGCTGCGCGAGCTGGTGGCCGTGCAGAAGCACCTGAACGCCGAGCAGCGGGAGATCATGACCGGTGCGCTGGAGATCCACGAACGGCGGCTGCGCGAGGTGCTGGTGCCCCGTCGGCAGGTGGTTGTGCTCGACGCGAGTTTGACCATCCCCGTGGCGAGGGAAACCCTGGCCCAGTCCGGGCACTCACGGGCGCCGGTGGTGCGGGACGGCCACCTGGACGACGTGATCGGCGTCGTGCACCTGCGCGACGTGCTGGACGACACGGCGGCGTTGAAGGACGTGGCCCGGCCCGCACTGATGCTGCCGGACTCGTTGCGCGTGACCGACGCGTTGCGCCGCATGAAGGCCGAGCGCGAACAGCTCGCGCTCGTGGTGGACGAGCACGGCGCGGTCGACGGCATCGTCGCGCTGGAGGACCTGCTCGAGGAGGTCGTCGGTGAGATCTACGACGAGACGGACCGCGATGTCGCGAACGTCCGCACCGAAGCGGACGGTTCGCTGATCCTGCCGGGAACTTTTCCGGTGCACGACCTCGTTGACATCGGGGTCGAGCTGCCGGAGGCACCGGAGGGGGACTACGCGACGATCGCGGGTCTGGTCCTGGTGGTCCTCGGGAGAATCCCGGAAGGGCCCGGAGACGTGGTGCACGTCTCCAGCTGGGAGATCACCGTGCAACGCGTGGAACACCACGCGATCACACGGGTGAGGCTGAGGTCACAACCGAAAACGCGGAATGACCAAGAGGTCTGAACCGTTACACCAGAGGCGGCCAGCTCGCCCGCACCACCTGCCAATCGGAAACGGGGGATCTGTCATGCCTGCAGAACTGAAGAACCGCGCGTCCGGACAGCAGGACGCGGACCTGGTCGGCCAGTACCTGCGCGACGTGGGCAGCACGCCGCTGCTCACCGCCGCGGAGGAGGTCGTGCTCGCGAAGGCGATCGAGGTCGGCCTGTACGCACAGCAGCTGCTCGACTCCGGCGACACCACGCGGGACCGGCGCACGCTGCGCCGGCTGGTCGCCGAGGGCGAGCGCGCGAAGGACCACATGATCCGCGCGAACCTGCGCCTGGTCGTGTCGGTCGCGAAGAAGCACTCGTTCCGCGGCCTGCCGTTCCTGGACGTGGTGCAGGAGGGCAACCTGGGCCTGATCCGCGCGGTCGAGAAGTTCGACTACGCCAAGGGTTACAAGTTCTCCACCTACGCCATGTGGTGGATCCGCCAGGCCATCGAACGCGGTCTGGCCGACCAGACCCGCACCGTGCGCCTGCCGGTGCACGTCGTGGAAGAGGTCAACAAACTCAACCGGATCGGGCAGAAGCTCTCCGCCGAGTTCGGCCGTGAGGCCACTGTGGAGGAAATTGCCGCGCACGCCAAGGTGTCCGCGCAGCGCGTGCATGACCTGCGCGACGCGGCCCGCACGTGCGTGTCGCTGGAAACGCCGGTCGGCGACGAGGGCGACTCGGTGCTGGGCGACCTGATCCAGGACGGTGACGGCGTGTCGGCGCCGGACCTGGTGGAGCAGCAGGAGTTCGTCGAGGGCGTGCGGTCGCTGCTGGAGGTCCTGCCCGAGCGCCAGGGGCGGATCATGCGGCTGCGCTTCGGCCTGGAGGACGGCCGGGAGCGGACGCTGCAGGAGGTCGCCGACGAGCTCGGCCTGACCCGGGAACGGATCCGCCAGCTGGAGAAGCAGTCGCTGGCCGTCCTGAAGTCCACCGGCCGCCCGGAGGAGCTCTTCGCTCTCGCCGGCTAAAACCGCCTGTGCTGTCTCACAACCGCGCGCAAACGCCCCACAGGCCCATGGGCCCGCCCCCGCTGCCCAGGCATCTGCAAGTACTTGCAGATGCCTGGGCAGCGATGAGGCGGCGAGTGGTCAGCGGCGGTGTTTGTACAACGGCACGGACGCCGCCGAACCGGGCAGGTGCGGGTTCGGGTTGGCCGCGCACACCGTGCCCGCCGCAGGCAGCTTCACGTCGAGCAGGTACGCGTTCATGTGGTCCGTGATGCACGCACTGACCCCATAAGCCGTGTGACCCCATCCCGCGTAGGTGAGCAACCGGCTGTTGGGCAGCTGACGGGCCACGGCCTGCGCACCGCGGTAGTCGGTCGCACCGTCGAAGTAGTTGCCCACCACCAGTACCGGTGCGGAGGTGCGGGCGTTCCACGGGCCCGTGTAGCGGTCGGGGTTCGTGGGCCAGTTCGCGCACGCGGCGTTGCCCCACCACCAGTACGGGCCGAACTCCGAACCCGCCTCGGCATAACGCCCGATGGCGCGGTAGGTCTCGAAGTTGCGCGGGTACTCGATGTCGGCGCACGCGTTGCCGTTGTAGGCGTCGAAGAAGTTGTCGTAGTCCGGTTCCGCGGCGGTCAGCACGGTGCCGGTGGAGGCGTCGGAGAGCCTGTCGAGCAGGGCGGCGATGGCGGGCCAGGCGTCGGGGGCGTAGCCGGTGCCGATGGCCGTGCCGATGATGGCGTCGTAGGTGTAGGTCTGGTCGCCCAGCTGGATCGGCTTGGCCTTCGCCGCGGCGAGCAAGGCCTTCCAGCGCTGGGCTGAGTTCGGGGCGAGGGGGCACGCCGCCTCGTCGCACAGGCGCAGGAACTCGTCGAACACCTCCTTGCCGGCGATGCGGTCCGACTCGATCTGGCGGCCGCCCGACCACAGCACGGGGTTGAGCACGCCGTCGATCGCGAGCGCGCGGACGTTGCGGGGGAACAGGTTCGCGTACGTCGTGCCGAGGAACGAACCGTAGGAGAAGCCGAGGTAGGTGAGCTTGCGGTCACCGACGGCGCTGCGGAGCAGGTCCAGGTCGCGAGCCACGTCGGCGGTGCTCATGTGGCGGGCGATGGGCTCGCCGGAGCGGCACTTCGGGCCGAGGGTGCGGTAGCGGTCGAAGAACGGGCGCTCCTGCGCCGCCCGGTACGGGAAACCGGGCAGGCCCTCGAAGAACTCGTCCAGGGCCTCCTCACTCGGGAAGCAGTGCAGCGGGTCGGAGCGGCCGACGCCGCGCGGGTCGAAGCCGACCACGTCGAAGCGGCCCCGCAGCGCGGCCGAGAGCTGGTCGCCGATCGAGTGGGCCAGGTCGACGCCGGACCCGCCGGGACCACCGGGGTTGAGGAACAGCGACCCGATGCGGCGGGCCTTGTCGGTGGCGGGCTTGCGGGTCAGCGCCACGGTGGTCGTGGCGCCGCGCGGGTCGTCGTGGTCGAGCGGCACGCGGACCGTGCCGCACTCGAAGCCGGGGTGCTCCGGTCCGCAGGCCTGCCAGTCGATCCTGGGCGCGCCCTGCTCGGCGTGCGCCACCGGGGTGAGCGTGACCATGAGCGCTGCGAGCGCGACGAGCGCGGTTGTTCGCATGGGCGAGTCCCCTCGTGTCGGCCAGGAGCGCTCTTCCTATCTCGCTGCGGCGGGGTGCGTGTAGCGACGAAAGTCGTCTTCGACCGACTGGGACGGCGCAGTGCTGAACGGGTTGGGGTTCGCCGGGCACACCGTGCCAGGCGCGGGCAGCGTCACGTCCAGCAGGTACGCGTAGATGTGGTCGGCCGCGCACTGGCTGCGCCGCCACGACACGTGTCCCCAGCCCGCGTACGACAGCAGCCGGCTGTTGGGCAGTTGCCGGGCCACGGCCTGTGCGCCGCGGTAGTCCGTTCCTCCGTCGAAGTAGCCACCCACCACCAGTACCGGTGCGGACGTGTGCGCGGTCCATGGCCCCGTGTAACGGTCTTCGTTCGCCGGCCAGTCGGCGCACGCCGAGTTCGTCCACCACCAGTACGGGCCGAACTCGGAACCTGCCTCCGCATAACGCCCGATGGCGCGGTAGGTCTCGAAGTTGCGCGGGAACTCGATGTCCGCGCACATGTTGCCGAGGTTGGCATCGAACATGTTGTCGTAAGGCGGAGTCACGAGTGCGGTGACACCAGGTTCAGCCGCGGCATCGGCGAGTTGGGCGAGCGTGGTCGCGATGACCGTCCACAGCTCCGATGCGTACCCGGTGAGTCGTGCGTGGCCCACGATCTGGTCGTAGGTCCACACCTCGTCGCCGAGCTGGACCGGATTGGCCCGCGCGGCGGCGAGCAACGCGTCGTAACGCTCCCGCGAGGCGGGTGCGAGCGGGCAGGCGGCCTCGTCGCAGAGCCGGAAGAACTCGTCGAGCACTTCCTCGCCGGCGACGCGGTCCGACTCGATCTGACGGCCGCTCGAGTACCGCTCGGGGTCCAGCACGCCGTCGATCGCGAGCGCGCGGACGTTGCCGGGGAACAGGTTCGCGTACGTCGTGCCGAGGTACGAGCCGTAGGAGTGGCCGAAGTACGTGAGCTTGCGATCACCCAGCGCGCGGCGCAGCAGGTCCATGTCGCGTGCGACGTCGGCGGTGCTCATGTGCCGTGCGATCGGCTGGTCGCACTTGGCGGCGAGGGCGCGGTACCGGTCGAAGAACGGCCGTTGCATCGACGGCCGGTAGGGGAACAGCGGCAGGTCGGCCAGGTACTCGGCTCGCTCCTGCTCGGAGGCGAAGCAGCGCAACGGGTCCGACCGGCCGATGCCGCGCGGGTCGAAGCCGACCACGTCGAACCGGCCCTGCGTCCCCGCCGACATCCGGGCGCCCCACGCCCACGTGTAGTCGAGGCCGGAGGCACCGGGGCCGCCGGGGTTGAACAGCAGCGACCCGATCCGCCGCGCCGGGTCCGCGGCGGGCAGGCGGGTCAGCGCGAGCGTCGTCGTGGCGCCGCGCGGGTGGTCGTGGTCGAGCGGCACCACGAGCTGCGCGCACTCGAAGCCCGGGTGGTCGGGGCCGCACGCCTGCCAGGCGATCGGCGGCACCGCGGCCCACGCGGGTGGTGCGGGCGCGAGGGTGGACACCGCGACCGCGACCGCCGCGACCAACCTGGGCACGAACGCGCGCATGGCTCCCCTTCCAGCGGGCTGAGGAGCCATTCATAGCCGTGATCAGTCGGGCCGTCGATGCTTTTGACGAACTCCCAGCTGAGCGGCGATCTGATCGTGGATCGGCGTGCTCATGACGACCGGTCCCGCCGGTGCGGCGGGAGGTGTCGGACCAGCCTTGTCGGTTTCCTCCGGCATGCGAGGAGCGTAGGCATGGTCGTTGACCCCCCAACGACGCCGACCGGGATTTCACCTTCCTTGTACCCCAGTAGGTGATACCCGATCGAGCGATTTGCGCTCCGCGCCGAGGGCGGGCCGCGGAACAGCCGCCGATCGCGTCTTGTTGTGCCGGTACATGGACAACGAGCAGCGTGGCCGCGTGCGCGTGGAGCACTCGGCGAAGCGGGTCCGCACGTACTCCGGTGGCGAGCTGGTCGCGGACACGACCGCGCCGCGGCTGGTCTGGGAGATCCCGCACTACCCGGCGTACTACCTGCCGCTGGCGTCCGTGCGCGCCGAGCTGAGGCCGACGGGGGAGACGCGGCACTCGCCGAGCCGGGGCGAGGGCGTGCTGCACGACGTGGTCACCAGGGGCGGAGTGGCCGAGGGAGCCGCGCTCACCTACCCCGGCTCGCCGGTCGAGGAGCTGAGGGGCCTCGTGCGGTTCGAGTTCGCGGCGATGGACGAGTGGCTGGAGGAGGACGAGCCGGTCTACGTCCACCCGCGCGACCCGTACACGCGCGTGGACGTGCTGAACAGCTCGCGGCACGTGCGGGTGGCGTTGAACGGCGTCACGCTGGCCGCCTCGGCCCAGCCGCGCATCCTCTTCGAAACCGGCTTGCCACCGAGGTACTACCTGCCGTTGAGTGATGTCCGGTTCGACCTGCTCCGCCCCTCCGCCACGCAGACGCGGTGCCCGTACAAGGGCACGGCGACGTACTGGTCGGTCGAGATCGGCGGGGTCCTGCACGAGGACCTCGTGTGGATCTACCGCACCCCGCTGCCGGAGAGCCAGAAGGTCGCCGGGCTGGTGTGCTTCTACAGCGAGAAGGTCGACCTGCACCTGGACGGGGAGCTGCAGGAACGGCCGAAGTCGCCCTGGTCGTGACCGGCACGCGCCGACGAGATCCTTCACACACTGCAAACTTGCAGTGACTGCAAAAATATCCTGTACTGTCGACCCGTGAACCAGTCGGGGGAGAGCCTGCGCGACCGCAAGAAGCGCCGCACGCGTGCCGCGCTGGAGCGGGCGACGCTGCGCCTCTCCGCTGAGAGGGGCTTCGACCACGTCACCGTGGAGGAGATCGCCGCCGAGGCCGACGTCTCGGTGCGCACCTTCTTCAACTACTTCGCGAGCAAGGACGACGCGCTGATCGGCGCGGACCCGGAGACGGGCCCGCGCATGGCCGAGCGCGTCCTCGCCGCGGACGGGGTCACGCCCTTCGAGGCGTTCCGCGCCGCCGTGCTGGCGGAGATCGACGACGAGCTGAACAACGCGCGTGACCTGTGGCTGCTGCGCAAGGACGTGCTGATGCAACGCCCCGACCTGCTGGTCCGCGCGTTCGCGTCGAGCGCGGAGGCCGAGCAGCTGATCGGCGCGGCGGTGGCGCAGCGCAGCGGGCTGCCCGCCGACCACCTGTACCCGCGGCTGCTGGTGGCCGCGGGCACCGTCGCGTTCCGCTGCGCGGTCACCCGCTGGGCGCTCGACGACGAGGTCGCGCTGGGCGACCTGATCTCCGAGGCGCTCGACCTGCTCGGTGCCGGACTGGCTCACGCACCGCACCACCACGAAGGGGGACCCTCATGAGCACCGGAACCGAAGCGCCAAGACCCGCCCACAGCAGACGCGACGTCCTGCAGGCCATGTCCGGCCTGATGATGGGCATGTTCGTGTCCATCCTGGCGAGCACCATCGTCTCGAACGCCCTGCCGCGCATCGTCGCCGACCTCAAGGGCTCGCAGTCGATCTTCGCCTGGATCGTCACCGTCGAGCTGCTCGCGATGACCGCGACCGTGCCGCTGTGGGGCAAGCTCGCCGACCTCTACAGCCGCAAGCTGCTGATCCAGGCCTCGCTGAGCCTGTTCGTCGTCGGCTCGCTGATCGCGGGCTTCTCGCAGAACATCGAGATGCTGATCGTCAGCCGCGTCGTGCAGGGCCTCGGCGCCGGTGGTGTCACCGCGCTCGCCACGATCGTGATGGCGGCGATGATCCCGCCGCGCGAGCTCGGCCGCTACTCCGGTCTGTTCGGCGCCGTGTTCGGCGTCGGCACCGTGGCCGGCCCGCTGATCGGCGGCCTGCTGGTCGACACCTCCTGGCTGGGCTGGCGCTGGTGCTTCTTCATCGGCGTCCCGTTCACGCTGGCCGCGATCTGGCTGCTGCAGCGCACCCTGCACCTCCCGGTCGTGCGCAACGAGAACACGAAGATCGACTTCCTGGGCGCGTTCCTCATCGTGTCCGGTGTGTCGACGCTGCTGGTGTGGTCCTCGCTGGCCGGCCAGAAGTTCGAGTGGGCCTCCGGCTGGACCGCGCTGCTCGTGTCGCTCGGCGTGGTGCTGCTCGTCGCCGCGGTGTGGGTCGAGTCCCGCGCCCACGACCCGATCATCCCGCTGTCGATCTTCCGCAACCGCACGGTCTCGCTGGCCACCCTCGCGAGCGCGCTCGTCGGCGTGGCGATGTTCGGCGGCACGGTCTTCCTGTCGCAGTACTTCCAGCTCTCGCTCGGCAAGACCCCGACCCAGGCCGGTCTGCTCGGCCTGCCGCTGATCTTCGGCCTGCTGGTGTCGTCCACCGTCGCGGGCCAGCTGATCACGAAGTACGGCCGGTGGAAGGCGTTCCTGGTCGCCGGTGGCGTCGTCATGGTCGCGGGCATGCTGCTGCTGTCCACGATCACCGCGCAGACCACGGTGTTCATGGTGGGCGTCGACATGTTCGTGCTCGGCGTGGGCGTCGGCATGCTGATGCAGAACCTCGTGCTGGCGGCGCAGAACGACGTGCCCGCCCGCGACCTCGGCGCCACGACCTCGACGCTGACGTTCTTCCGCTCGCTGGGCGGCGCGATCGGCGTCTCGGCGCTGGGCGCGGTGCTGGCCAGCAAGGTCTCGTCGCTGACCGAGGAGAAGTTCGGCCCGATCGCGACCGCCGGCGGCGAGAACGCGGTACCGGACATCACGAAGCTGCCGCCGGAGGTCAAGGCCGTCATCGCCGACATCTACGCCACGGCGACGGCGGAGATCTTCCTGGTGGGGGCGCCGTTCGCGGTGCTCGCGTTCCTCGCGGTGGTGTTCATCAAGGAGAAGCCGCTCAAGGAGCAGAGCGGGGACGAGCGACTGGCGGCGGAGATGGCCGCGGGGCACTGATCCTCGTAGTTCGGCACCGGCGCGGACCCCTGACTTTCGTCGGGGGTCCGCCCCGTCTTCCGGGTCGGGTGCCGCGGGCCCGCGCTCCCTACGGTCACGACCATGAACAGCATCTGGGCGATCGGCCTGGTCGCCGCACTGGTCTCCCCACCCGATCTGTCCGCAGTGGACGGTCACGTGGCCGCGTACCTCGCAGAGGCCTCCTACCCCGGAGTCGCGGTCGCGATCACGAAGGGGGACAGGGTGATCGCGACCAAGGGCTACGGCCGCGACTCGACCGGCGCGCCGCTCACCGAGCACTCGAAGATGGCGATCGCCTCGGTCAGCAAGTCGTTCACCGCCTTGGCCGTCCACCAGCTCGCCGACGCGGGCAAGCTCGACCTGGACCGGCCGGTGCGCACCTACCTGCCCGAGTTCGAGGTCGCCGACCCGCGGGGCGGGCGGATCACCGTGCGGCACCTGCTGGAGCACACCTCGGGCATCACCGACCGGACGTTGCCGGAGAAGAGCCTGCCGCAGCCGGACACCCTCGACGGGGCGGTCCGGCGGGCGAAGCAGGCGACGCTCGCCGCCGATCCCGGTGCCGAACACCGGTACACCAACACGAACTACCACCTCGCCGCGCGGGTGGTGGAGGTCGTGTCGGGTGAGAACTTCGACGACCACCTCAGGAAGCACGTCTTCGAGCCGTTGGACATGCGCGAAACGGTCGCGATCGACGTGACGCCGCGCGACCTGCCGGCCGGCTACCGCACGGGACACGGGTACGCGTACGGGTTCTCGGTCGCGGTGACCGAGCCGCACCGGTTCGTCGCCGGGTCCGACGGGGTGGTCACCACCGCCGCGGACATGGGCAGGTGGCTGGCGGCGCAGGGGCGGCTGCGGCCGCAGGAGGGGCTGGGCTGGGTGCGCGACGGGCGCGGCCTGCGGCACAACGGCATCTGGTTCACGGCGACGGCCGGGCAGTTGCTGACGTCGTCCGGGTACGGCGTCGCGGTCATGGCCAACAGCGGTGTGGGACTGGGCAACGAGGGCACCTCGCAGCTGGAGGACGGGATCGCGGACCTGCTCGACGGGAAGGTGCCCGCGCAGCCGTCGTCGTTCCGGTTGCTCACGGACCTCGTGCTGGCGGCGCTGACCCTGCTGTCGGTGGCGCTCGGCGTGCGGGCGCTGCGGCGGCCGCGGCGGTGGCCCAGGCCGTGGCAGGTGCTGCGGTTCGTGCCGGTGGGGCTGCTGGTGGCGGCGCCGTGGTTGCTGGGGCTCCTGTACGGCGGCGGGCGCGACATCACGTTCTTCCAACTGGCGCACTATTCGCTGCCGCTCGTGGTGTGGTTGGGCGTGTCCAGCGTGATGAACATCAGCGTCGCGGTCGTGCGGTGGCGGCGGTGAAGGCGGCGGCGCTCGCGGCGTGCGTTGCGGTGGCGGCGGCCGTGTCGTTCGCGATCGACGACTCCGTGCCGCCGTGGACGGCTGCGGTGTGCGTGCCGTTGTTCGCGGTGTCCTTCCTGCTCGGGCGGCGCACGGCGGTGCTGTGGCCGGCCGTGCTGTTCCCGCTGGGGGCACTCGCGGGAGGCGTGGCGGCCGGGATCGTGGCGGTCGCGGTGGCGCTGCCGTGGTTCCTCGGCCGGGTGGTCCACCAGCAGGCCGCACTGGCCGCCGCTGCCGTCGAGGCCGCGCACCTGCGGGAACGCACCCGGATCGCGCACGAGGTGCACGACAGCCTCGGCCACGAGCTGAGCCTGCTGGCGCTGCAGGCCGGGGCGCTGGAGATGACGCTGCCGCCGGAGCACCGCGAGTCCGCCGCACAGCTGCGGCGCACGGCGGCCGGTGCCACGGAACGGCTGGCGGACCTGGTGTTCCTGCTGCGCGATGGTGAGCCGGTTGCGGTCGAGGGCGTGCGGGACCTCGTGGACCGGGCCGTGCGGGCGGGCCTGGACGTCCGGTTCACCGCGGATGGACCTGTTCCGTCCACAGTGGAGCCGACCGTGCGCAGGGTCGTGCAGGAGGCGTTGACGAACGCCGCGAAGCACGCGCCGCACTCGGTGTTGCACCTGACCGTCACGACCGCCGACGCCACGACCGTCGTGGAGGCGAGCAACGCGCTGGGCGGACGGCGGGCCGCCGGGTCGCGGCTCGGCCTGGTGGCGTTGCGCGAACGGGTGCGGCTGGCCGGCGGTGCGCTGCGGACCACTCGTGGCGACGGCAGGTTCGAGCTGGTCGCGACGCTGCCACAGCCGGGGGACCAGTGATCCGCGTACTGCTCGCCGACGACGAGGCCATGGTGCGGGCCGGCGTGCGCGCCATCCTGAGCGCCGACCCGGCCGTCGAGGTCGTCGCCGAGGCCGCCGACGGTCACGAGGCCGTCGACCTCGCGTTGAGGCACCGCCCCGACGTCGTGCTGCTGGACGTCCGCATGCCCCGCCTCGACGGCCTGCGGGCGGCGGAGGAACTGGCGCGCCACGGGTTCGGCGTCGCGATGCTGACGACGTTCAACGACGACGGCTACCTCGAACAGGCCCTCGACGGCGGCGCGCGCGGGTTCCTGCTCAAGTCGGGCGACCCGCGCGAGCTGATCGCGGGCGTCCACGCGCTGGCCGCCGGCGGCGCCTACCTCGCCCCGAAGGTCGCCGCCCGGATGATCACCCGGTTCCGCGGCACCCGGACCGGCGCCGCCCGCGCGCGGGTCGAGGAGCTGACCGCCCGCGAACGCGACGTGCTCGCGTTGCTCGGCGAGGGCCTGTCGAACGCGCAGATCGCCCGGCGGCTGGACCTGGTCGAGGGCACGGTGAAGGGGCACGTGAGCGCCATCCTGACCCGGCTCGGGGCGCAGAACCGGGTGCAGGCGGCCATCGTGGCCCACGAGGCCGGTCTGCCCCCTCGCACCTAGCCACCCCTGCCTCTGCCGGCGTCTGCAAGTACCACCAACTCAACATCAACAAGCACTTTTCCACTACCAACAGCGCCTGCGGCTGACCTGCGCACGCAGCCTGGTTCGGCGAGTGGCGACCATGTTGGTGGTGGTCAGCGGCGATTTGATCATGAGTTGGCAGTACTTGCAGATGCCGGCAGCAGCAGGGGGAGGTCAGTACGGGAAGTGGCCGTGGGAACCGGCGACGGTGACCCAGCGGGTCGCGGAGAACGCCTCCACGCCCCACCGGCCGCCGAACCGGCCGTAGCCGCTCGACTTCACCCCGCCGAACGGTGCCTGCGGCTCGTCGGCCACGGTCTGGTTGCCGACGTGCACGATGCCGGTGCGGATGCGGCGGGCCAGCGCGAGGCCGCGGCGGGTGTCCTCGGTGAGGATGCCCGCGGTGAGGCCGTGCTCGGTGTCGTTGGCGATGGCGACGGCCTCGTCGTCGTCGGCGACCGGCACGATGACGACGGCCGGGCCGAAGATCTCCTGGCGGAAGATCCGCATGTCCGGGGTGACCCGGTCGAGCACGATCGGTCCGGTGCCCTCGGTGCGCCGTCGGGCGCCCGCGGAGACCGCCTCCTCGACCAGCGCGGACACCCGGTCCGCGGAACGCCGGTTGATCACCGGGCCGAAGACGGTGCCGGGGTCGCTCGGGTCGCCGTGGGGGAGCGCGGCGAGCTTGGCGACGAAGCGGGTGGTGAACTCCTCGGCGATCGAGCGGTGGACGAGGACGCGGTCGGTCGACATGCAGATCTGCCCGGAGTTGTGGAACGAGCCGAACACGGCCGCGTTCACGGCGTGGTCGAGGTCGGCGTCCTCCAGCACCAGCAGGGCGTTCTTGCCGCCGAGCTCCAGCACCGCCGGCTTGAGGTGCTGGGCGGCCAGGGTGCCGACGGTGCGGCCGACCTCGGTGGAGCCGGTGAAGTTCACGGCGCGCACCCGCGGGTCGGTGATCAGCGCGGCAGCCACGTCGGCGGCGTCGGCGGGGTCGTTGGTGACGACGTTCAGCGCACCGGCGGGCAGCCCCGCCTCGTGCAGCACCTCGGCGATGAGCAGACCGGCGGTGATCGGGGCGTCCTCGCTGGGCTTGAGCACCACGGTGTTGCCGGCGGCGAGCGGGGCGGCGACGGCGCGGGTGCTGAGGATGACCGGCGCGTTCCACGGTGCGAAAGCGGCGACGACGCCGAGCGGTTCGCGCACCGCGAGCGACAGCTGGCCCGCGGTCTCGGTCGTGAGGACCTCGCCGACGGGCTGGGTGACGGCGGCCGCGGACTCGCGCAGCACGTTCGTCGCGAGCGCCACGTTGAAGCCGGCCCACCCGGCGACACCGCCGACCTCGGCGGCCATGACCCGCACGACGTCCGGTGCCCTGGCCTCCAGCAGGTCGGCCGCGCGCAGCAGGATCGCGCGCCGCGTGGCCGGGGAGGTCGCCGACCACTGCTCGAACGCCGCCTGGGCCGCGTCCACGGCACGGGTCACGTCGGCCGTGCCGGCCGCGGCCACCACGGCGAAGACGTCGCCGGTGTAGGGGTTGAGGTCCTCGGTCGTGCGGCCGTCCAGTGCCGGAACGCTCTCGCCGCCGATGAAGAGTTCACGCTTTTCGCTCGCCACAGCGCAGAGTAGAGCCGCAGGCGAGCTGATCATCCAACCCCGCTTTCCGGTGGGTGGAAACCGGACTCCATCGTCCGGGTGATGCCGCGGGCCGCGACCTGCAACGCCGCCACCAGCCGCCCCCGCACGCTGCGCAGGTCCGGCACCACGATCCCGAGCGCGGCCACGACCCCGCCGCGCACCTCGACCGGTACCCCCACCGAGCACGCGCCGAGCGTCATCTCCTCGAACGTCTGCGCGTACCCGTCCCGCCGGATGCGGTGCAGCTGCGCGCGCAACCGGGCCGGATCGACGATCGTGAACGCCGTGCACCGCGTCAGCCGATGCGCCAGCACCTCCTCCTGCACCTCCGCCGGCGCGTGCGCGAGCAACACCTTCCCGACGCCCGTGGCGTGCAACGGCAACCTGCTGCCCGTGGTGCTCACGATCGGCACCGACGCGTGCCCGGACACCCGGTCCAGGTACAGCACCTCCGCACCCTCGCGCACCGCCAGGTGCACCACGGCCCGCGTGGCCGCGTGGATGTCGTGCAGGAACGGCTCCGCGACCCGGCTCAGGTCCACCTCGCCCGCCGCCAGCAGGCCGAGCCGCCAGATCCGGCGCCCGATGACGTACTCCCCGGACGCGAGCCGCCGGACCGCGCCCCAGCCCTCCAGCTCGGCGAGCAGGCGGTGGGTGGTGCTGACCGGCAGGCCGCTGCGGCGTGCGATGCCGCTGAGGGTCTGGGCGCGGTGGCGGGTGTCGAAGGTGCCGAGCAGCGAGAGCAGCTTGGCGGAGACGGTGGCGCTCACGCCGGAATTCTGCCCCCTCCCCGCGACGGGCGCTCCGGGCTCAGGCGCCCACGCTCACCCGCACCGTGAACCCGTCGTCACCGCGTCCCATCGACACGTAGTTGCACGTCCGGTGCAGGATCCACAGCCCCAGGCCCGCCGTCTGCGTGGCCTCCGTCGGCATCAGCCCCACGAGCGGGTCGGACGGCCCCGTACCGTGGTCGGTCGTCGCGACCACCACCCGTGCCGCGTCCGCCCACAGCCGGAACCGGACCGGGCCGACGCCGTGGGTCAGTCCGTTCGTGATGATCTCGCTGGCCGCGTAGACCGCGTCGTGCGCGCTGTCCTCGTCGAGCCGGACGCCGGCGATGGCCGCGAGGACGGCACCGCGCACGGCGGACGGGGTCGGGTCGACGAGCTCGACCAGCGGCGGCGCCTGTTCGAGGACGTCGGGGCGTGGTGCGCTCAGCGGAGCGCCGTAGTGCGGGTTCGGCGTGCCCTGACCGGCGACGTTGGGGTGGGTGCTGGCGACGTCGGCCAGCACGTAGTCCGGGGTGGTCCTGGTGTCGTAGGGGCACAGGCCGTGGAGCGGGAACTCGGCGTAGGCACGGTTGACGGCGGCCTCGTAGCGGGCCCACCAGTCCCAGGGGGCGCCGACGCCGGGGTGGGGGACGTCGCCGACCACGTGGATGCCGGTGGCACCGGCGGACACGAGCTTCGCGCAGATCTCGCGGTAGCTCGCTATCGCGTCCGCGGGACGGGCGTACTGGTCGGCGGCGGGGAGGTAGGTCACGGCGTCGTCGCGGCCCAGTGCTCCGCGCAGCAGGGCCGTGTTGTCCTCCGCGCAGGCGACGAAGGTCGGGTGGCCCGCCCGCAGCCCGTCCTCCACGAACGGCACGGCGAGCGCCAGGAAGGTGTCTTCCGAGTCGTAGAGCGCGCACTCGTGGAAGAACCCCGCCGTCATCGGACGCACTCCACGTCTTCCAGCCCGAGGATGGACACCAGGCGTGCGAGGGCGGACTTCTCCGAGCGCAGCACGAGCGTCGCGGCGTGGGAGCGCGCGCAGTCGTGCAGGGCCAGCAGGCCGTGGTGGTCGATGAAGCGCAAGCCGGTCGCGTCGACGCGGAGCTCGCTGCGGTCCACCGGCGGTTCCGCGCGCAGCAGGGCCAGCGGCAGCAGCTCGCGGCTCGCGCGGTCGATCTCGCCGACGAGGGCCAGGCCGTCGGCGGTGGCGTGCAGGCGGAACGGGGCGCCGCGGGCGTTGCTGACCGGGTGCATCGACGCGAGCTGCTCGACGGTGCCGTCGGCGAGCTCCGGGCGGTGGTAGGCGCACATCGCGGAGAACGGCGAGCCGGTCATGTACCGGTCGATGAGGTGCTCGTAGCGGCAGAACGCGTCGAGCGAGGCCGGTGAGCTCACCAGCGCGGTGGCGTCCGCGGCCACCCGCAGGCCGGTGAAGCCGTCGGCCAGTGCGGCGCTGGTGGCCTCCGCATAGGCGGCGACCTGGTCGTTCGGTGACACGGTGGCACCGGAGCGGTACCGCGACTCGAGCGGGATCACCTCGGCGGAACCGTCGCGCAACGCGGCGGCCAGCACGGGGGACGACGCGAGGTGCCCGGCCAGCTCGCGGGCGTCGCCGCGGGCCACGTAGCAGGCGCGCTGGCCCCTGACGAGGCCGTCCACGAGGAACTCGGCCGCCCGTGCGCGGAAGTCGGTGAAGTCGTCGAACGACCAGCAGAGGTGGTCGCTCGTGCTCATCCCGACGACGACGTCGGTAACACCGGACGTGCGCATGGCGCCTGATCCTACGCGCAGCACGATCCTCCACCCTGGCGATCCTCCGGCCGGCCGGTCCGTGCGTGACGGCGCGCGCGGACCGGTCCTGCGCTACCGTCGTGAACCGGGTCCAGCAGACAGGCCGCGCTGCCCATCTGGAGGTTGCCACGTGCACACCGACGACCAAGCCCCCTGCAGCATCACGAGCGAGAGCGTGGGAGCCGCGGTCGTCGTGCACGTCGCGGGCGAGGTCGACCAGGTCACCGCCGACGACCTCTCCGACCGGCTGGGCGAGGTGGTGCGGCCGTCCGCGCCGGTGGTGCTCGACCTGACGGGGCTGCACTTCCTCGGGGCGTGCGGGATCAGGGTGCTGCTGGAACAGCACGAGCGGTGCGTGCGCGACGGCGGCTCGTTCGCCGTGGTCGCGACCAGTGCCGTGGTGCTGCGGCCGTTGCGGGTGCTGGAGCTGGAGGACGTGCTGAACGTGCGGCCCTCCGTGCCGGAGGCGTTGCGCCGCCAGGAAGTCCCGCTGGCCTGACAACGTCCACCGAGGAGGGTGCGGTGCCAGGCCCGGCGTGCGCGATGCCGCGGCGATGAGCCCTACAACATGGGCGGCATCAGCCGGTAGGACTCGGAGTAGTACTCGCCGCTGCGCCTGCGGTGGTCCTCGGGGTCGGCGTCCGCGTCGTACTCCGGCGCGTCCTTGATCTGCTGCCTGGTGCGGTCGACCCACACCTTGCGCTCGTCGTGGTCGACGCGCCGGACCGTGCCGACGGGCAGCACGACCTTGTGCCCGAAGATCCACGGCCCGGTGTCGACGAGCAGGCAGTCGCCGGGCACCTCCGCGTTGTCGTCGTGGACCTTGCCGATGCTGCCGTCGGTCGCCTCGACCTCGTAGCCGATCAGGCCGGTGTCCGGGCGGTGGGCCAGGTCGGTCGCGTCGTCGTCCTGCCCGAACCAGGACTGGTCGCGCCACACGAACGGGACGAACGGAATCGGTTGCATGTGGACCCTCCATCTCGTTGACGGGCTTCGGGTACCCGTTCGTGCTTAGGTGGTGAACATGACCGATGAGAACGTGCTGGGCCGCATCGACGAGCTGGTCGAGGAAGAGCACCGGCTGCGGGAGGCGCTGGCGGCCGGCGAGATCTCCTCCGAGGAGGAGCGCGCCCGGCTGCGCGCGCTGGAGGAGTCGCTCGACCAGTGCTGGGACCTGCTGCGCCGGCGCCGGACCGCGCGGTCGGCCGGTGGTGACCCCGACGACGTGCGGGCGCGGTCGGTGGGCGAGGTCGAGGGCTACCTGCAGTAGTCCCCGCGCTCACGGTGCGCGGTCGAGGACCGCCGCACCATCGCGACCTGCTCGACGCGGGACCCGGGGGTGCGGCGCGCCCCACGCGGCGCGCGGGGAGATCACTAGGCTCGGGAGCGTGCCGGACCGCCCCAGACCAGAGCAGGTGCAGACGCTCGACGAGCTGATCGCCGCGTTGCGCCTGTTGAAGGTGTGGGCGGGCAACCCGTCGCTGCGCCAGGTCGAGAAGCTGTCCGGGCTGGCGCGCAGCACGCTCGCGGACGCGTTGAGCCCCAAACGGAGGACAGCGCCCGCCGTCGACGTCTTCCGCGGCCTGCTCAGGGCGTTCGGCGTCACGGACACCGAGGGCTGGCTGGCCGCGTGGCGCCGGGTGCAGACCGGACCGGCCCCGCAACCGGTGGCGCGGGCCGTGGTGCCGCGGCAGCTGCCCGCGGTGGTGCCGGGGTTCACCGGGCGCGCCAAGGCGTTGAAGGAGCTGTCGGCGCTGCTGGAGGACGGCAGCCGGCTCGCGGTCGTGTGCGGCATCCCCGGCGTGGGCAAGACGGCGCTGGCCGTGCAGTGGGCGCACCAGGTGGCGAACCGCTTCCCGGACGGCCAGGTGCACCTGGACCTGCGCGGGTACTCGTCCGGGCCGCCGGTGACGCCGGACCAGGCGCTGGCGCTCGCGATCCGCGCGTTCGGCGTGCCCGGTGAGGACATCCCGTTGCAGCAGGACGCGATGGTCGGCATGTACCGGTCCATCACGTCCGACAAGCGCGCTCTGCTCGTCGTGGACAACGCGCCGAGTGCCGCGCACGTGCGTCCGCTGGTGCCGGGCGGGTCCGGGTGCATGACGCTCGTGACGAGCCGGGACCGGATGGCCGGGCTCGTGGCGCGGGAGGGCGCGCACCGGCTGGAGCTGGGCGTGCTCACGCCCGAGGAGGCCCCGGCGGTCGTGATCGGCGTGCTGGGCCCGGAACGGGTGCTGCGCGAGGAGGACGCGGTCGAGGAGCTGGTCCGGTTGTGCGGGCACCTGCCGCTCGCGTTGCGGATCGCGGCGGCGAACCTGGCCGACCGTCCACACCAGACGATCGCGGACCACGTCGCCGAGCTGCTGGCCGGTGACCGGCTCGGCGCGTTCGAGATCGAGGGCGACACGGACGCGGCGGTGCGCACGGCGTTCGGGCACTCGTACGCGGCGCTGGACCCGCTCGCCAGGACGTTGTTCCGCCGCGCGGGTTTCGTGCCCGGCCCCGAGCTGTCCACGCGGGCGTGCGCGGTGCTGCTCGACCGGTCGGAGGCGGAGACGGCGCCCGTGCTGCGTGCGCTCGTCGGCGCGCACCTGGTGGAGGCCAGGACGGTGGACCGGTACGGGCTGCACGACCTGCTGCGGTTGTACGGCCGTGACCGGTGCGCCGCCGAGGAGACCGCGGCCGCCACCGCGGCGGCGGTCGAGCGGTTCTACGCGCACCTGCTGGACGCGTCGGTCGCGGCCGCCCGCGCGGTGCGGCCGGACTTCCTGGTGCTGTCCGACGTGGAGCCGCGGCAGGCGTTCGCCACGGCGGCCGACGCGCTGCGCTGGTTCGACGCCGAACGCGCCACGCTCGTGACCGCCGTCGAGAAGGCCGTCGAGCTCGGGCAGGCGCCGATGGCGTGGTTGCTCACCGACGCGCTGCGCGGCTGCTACTGGCTGCGCCGGCACACCGCGGAGTGGCTGGCCGTGGCACGGGCCGGGTTCGCCGCCGCCGACCGGCTCGGCGACGCGCGGGCGACCGCGGCGATGCAGCTGTCGCTCGGCACCGCCCAGTGGAGCGCGGGCGAGCTGCGCGTGGCCGCGGAGCACTTCGAGCGGGCCGTCGCGGCGAGCCGGGTGGCCGGCGACCGGTACCGCGAGCTCAGCACGCTCGGCAACCTCGGCGGCGTGCACTCCGAGCTGGGCGCGCTCACCGAGGCGGCCGACTGCTACACCCGCGAGCTGGCCTTCTACACCGAGATCGGCGACTCGGCCCGGCGGGCCCGCGCGCTGGGCAACCTCGGCCTCGCCCAGCTGCGCCTGGGCGCGCTCGCCGACGCGGCCGCCCACCTGCGCGCGGCCGTGGAGCTGCGCGAGTCGATCGGAGAGACCCGGTCGGCGGCGAACTCGCTGGGAGCGCTCGGCATCGTGCACCGGTACCTGGGCGAGACCGGCCAGGCCGTGGTCCACCTGTGCCGTGCCCGGCAGCTCAACCACGACCACCAGGACCGCGTCGGCGAGGCGGCGGCCCTCGACGACCTGGCCCGCGTGCACCGCGACGCCGGCCGTCCCGAGGAGGCCCTGCGGTGCGCGGAACAGGCGCTCTCGCTGGCGTCGGGCCGGGTGGAGATCGACGCGCGGATCACCGTCGCCGCCATCCGCGGCCGCCGCGACGACCTGCTGCGCGCGTCCCGGCAGGCGGCGGCCGCCGGGTACGGCCACGGCATGGCGGACGCACTCGTCGAGCTGGCCTGGCTGGAGCTCGCGGCCGGTGACCGCCCGGCCGCCGCGACCGCCGCCGCGCAGGCCCGCGACCACGCCGCCGCGACCGGCCAGCGAATCCTGGAGGGGCTGGCGCTGACCGCGGTGTGCGCGGCGGAGGGGTCGGTCGAGGCCGGCGAGGCCGCCGTGGCGGTGCTGGAGGGCGCCGGGTACCGGCTGGGCCTGGCGCGAGCACTGCTGCACCTGGGACTCGCATCGGACGACGGCGTGGCGGCGTGGCAGCGCGCGTTGGACATCTTCGAGTCCGTCGGCAGCGACGAAGCCGCACGCGTGCGATCACTGCTCGGTGTCCGGGATCGTCCGAACGGCTTGTGATCGCGGCACGGCGCTTGGTAGATCAACACGCACAAGGGGGAACCATGATGAAGCTGAGTGTGTCCGTGGCCGCTGCGGTGGTGGCCGGACTGTGCTCCACAGCGCCCGCGCAGGCTGGTTGCGATCCCGTGCACGACCCGGGAACCGGTTGTTCGACCACGTTCCAGATCGACCTGTACCACGTCCTGCCCGGCGCCAGCGCCGTGGCGAAGGGCACGTTCATCGACAAGACACCGCACATCAAGGCGCCGTCGTACATCGAGGACACCGCGGACGACGGCATGGCCGCCCACCTGTGGGTCCGGTACTTCAAGATCGTTCCGGGTGGCACGCAGGAGGTGGTGAAGTCGATCGCGAGCGCGTCGGGCATGGGCACCTCCGCCACCGTCGAGTGGCTCTCGGCCGACCAGATGCACCGGTTCTGGTTGCGGGTCTGCGTCGGCGAGGGCGAGGCCGGCTGCACGCCCTGGTACCTGTGACGGTTGTCCGGATCCGTCCGGTGTCGTCCGCGGCCCTTCCGGGGTGAGGGCGCGCCGGGCGAGGATCGAGGAGCACGACCTGGTGCCGGTCGCCGCTGGGGGTGGCGACCGGCGCCTCGACGGGTGCGGCGCCTCGACCGGTGCGGTTCGCCGCCCGTGGCATCGCGCCCAAGCCTCTGCCGGCATCTGCGAGTACCACCAACTCAAGGTCAACAGGCACTTTTCCACTACCAACAGCGCCCCCGGTCACCTGCGGGCCCGCAGTCTGGTTCGCGGGACGGCGAACAGGTTGGTGGTGGTCAGCGGCGATTTGATCAAGGGTTGGTGGTACTTGCAGATGCCATGGCAGCAAGGGGGAGAGGTTAGCGGGGGCGGAAGATGAGCCACCGCATGGCGCTGTACATGAACGCTGCTTCGCAGATCCCGGCGACGATTCGGGAGAGGTGGTACTGGACGCCGAGAGCGGTCAGCGCGCTGCCGGCGCCGAGGATGAACGCCAGGTAGTTGACGAGGACCGCCACCGCGTAGAGACCGGCCTGCGGGCCGACCGGGGCGTGCGAGCGGAAGTTCAGCGCTCGGTTGAGCACGAAGCTCAGGCCGAACGCGATGACGTAGGCGACGGTGAACGCCACCGGTACCGGCCAGCCCAGGCCGGAGCGGAACAGGGTGAGCAGCAGCAGGTCGACGCCGAACGTGCAGCCGTTGATGAGCGCGAACCCGAGGAGGCTGGGCGGGACGAGCCGGGACAGGCCGAACGGCAGGTGGCGGACCACCGCGGCCGTCCAGGCGTGGAACCGCTGTCCCGGGTCGGTGCGCTGGTCGTTCAGGGTGTGCCCGCCGGTCATGGCACGACGGTGCCACGACCGGGAGCGCGGAGACCGGCGAAACGCCGGTGTGTTCAGCCGGTGTTCGGGCGATCTTCACGTGACCGATCGCGTGAGAGCGACCCCAGGTCCATTGTCGATGATGAGAACGCGGCTGTGTCGGCCCAACCACGGTCGAGTTCGACGGCACACCGCAGGCGAACATCGCGCGCTGTCAAGGACCTCGGTCCGTCCGCGCCCGTTCTTCCTTGCGCTCCAACGATCCTGACCAGCACCGACAGCGGTCCCACCGATCAGCGGCCGTGGTCCGCGGCGCCGCGCCCGCTATCCGCAGTGGACCCGGATGTGCATGATGGGAACCATGGTTGAGCTGCTCGAAGGAGGTGCGCCTGTCCTGACGACAGGACAACGGCTGCGCGACGTGCAGCGCGCGATGTTCGACTGCCTGGCGGAGCGGGGCATCGACGGTCTGCTGGCCCTCTTCACCGGGGCGACCGGCGAACCCTGTGCCCTCATCAGGCTTCCCGACCAGGTGATCGCGAGCTCGCCACCGGGGTTCCGGTGGCCACCCGACGACGCGGACGGCGCACAACTGCTGCCCATCAACGCCGACGTGCCGCACGCGTTGTTCGCCACCGGCCGCACGTCGTTCGCCGACGACCTCGCGGGCCACGTCGCCGGACTGGTCCGGCTCGAGCTCGCCCGCGTGCAGGCGCTGCGGGCCGGCCGGCGCGAGCTGACCGGGCAGGTGATCGAGGACCTGGTGCGGTCCGCCATCTCCTCCAGCGAGGCGGCGCGCAGGCTCACCGCGGCGGGTGTCGACCCGGCCGCGACGCACAGCGTGCTGCTGGTGACCGACGCACCGGTCGAGCTCGACGACCTCACCGACGTCGTCGTCGCCCGCGTCGGACCGTACGAAGCCGTTGTGCTGGAAGGGAACCGGTCACCGCACGAGCTCACCCGGCTGCTGGCCAAGAGCGCCACGTCGGTCGGTGTCGGCGGGCCCTACCGCGGTGTGCACGGGCTGCGCTGGGCGTTCCTGGAGGCGCAGGAGGCCGTCAGCAGGGGACCGGGCGTGCACGAGGGTCGGGTGATCGACATGCCGCGCCTGCTCATGTCGAACCCCGACCTCCCCGTGCGCGAGGTGGCCCGCAAGGTGCTCCAGCCGCTGCTCGCGTTCGACGCCGACCACGGCGGGCAGCTGATGCGGACCCTGGAGGTGTTCCTCGCCACCGGCGGCTCACCGCAGCTGGCCGCCAAGGAGTTGTTCGTGCACCGCAACACCGTGCGCTACCGGCTGGAGCAGATCGAGCGCGTCACGGGCCTCTCCCTCAGCTCGGTCGAGGCCCGTGTCAACCTCTGGCTCGCGATGCGCGCTGTCACCTGACGGGCGTCACCGGCGGCTCAGCGGCCGCATGTCGGTCCACAGCTCGTCGATGCGCGCGAGGCACTCGGCCCGCGTGCCCGGCTCACCGACCACGCGCCACCCGGCGGGCGGCTGGGCGGTGGCAGGCCACACCGAGTACTGCTCCTCGGCGTTCACCACAACGGTCGTGTCCATTGCGCAATCCCTTCTCAGACCAAGACACCCAGCTCGTCCGACACCGCCGTCAGCACGTCGCGCCACCCGTCGTCGGAGAACAGGTGCGCGCCCTGGACCTGCCGCAGCAGGAACGGACCCGTCGTGCCGACGGCCCACTGCGCCATGTCCTCGGCGCTGACCATCGGGTCCCGCCGGCCGTGGAACGCCGTCAGCGGGCACGTGAGCGGCTCGCCGTCGCGGTCCAGGTAGCCGTCCGCGATGCGCAGGTCGGCGCGCACCAACGGGAGCAGCATCTCCATCAGGTCCTCGTCGGCCATGACCTCCTCCGCGAGCCCGAGGTCGGCGAGCGTCGCCCGCAGCGCCGGCTCGTCCAGCGTGCCCAGCACCGGCATCGGCACGTCCGGCAGCGGCGGGTTGCAGCTCGCCGCGAACACGTGCACCGGCTCCGTCCCGAGCTCGCGCCGCATCCGCCGCGCCAGCTCGAACGCGAGCACCGCGCCCATGCTGTGCCCGAAGAACGCGAACGGCCGGTCCGCGACCGCCTTCACCGGTTCGGTCAGCGCGTCCACGAGCAGGTCGAGTGACGTGAAGGGCTCCTCACGCCACCGTTCCGCGCGGCCGGGGAGCCGGGCCGCCAGCACCTCGACCCCCGGCGGCACCGACCGTTCCCAGCCGCGGAACACCGACGCCGACCCGCCCGCGTACGGGAAGCAGATCAGCCGGACCGCGCCGTCTCCTGGTTCCGGGAACCAGGTCACGACGCCCAGACCTCGAGCGGGAGGTGCCGGATGCCGAGGGCGAAGTTGGAGTGCAGCTTCTCGACCTCGCCGGCGAGCCGGAACCGCAGGCCCCGCTTGACCATCTCGCCCAGCAGCAGCTCCATCTCCAGCCTGGCCACCACGGCGCCGATGCAGTGGTGCCGGCCGAGACCGAACGTGAGGTGCTTGTTGGGGTTGCGGGTGATGTCGAAGACGTCGCCGTCGGGGAAGACGTCCTCGTCGCGGTTGGCCGAGGAGTTCCACAGCGTGACCGCGTCGCCCTCCTTGACCTCCTGGCCGCGGATCACGATGTCCCGTGTGATGTGCCGCTGCACGTACGTGTTCGTCGCGGTCCAGCGGAACAGCTCCTCCATCGCCGTCGGCAGCAGCTCCGGGTGCGCGAGCAGCTGCTCGTAGGCGTCGGGGTGCTCCAGGAACGTCATGACGCTGTACGACGAGGTGTGCGCGGTGGTCTCGTTGCCGCCGACCGCGACGTTCATGCAGTTGTAGAGGATCTCCGACTCGCTCATCGGCTCGCCGTTGACCTCCGCCTGCGTGAGCAGGCTGATGAGGTCGTCGCCCGGGTTCTCCCTGCGTTCCTCGATCAGGTCGTAGAAGAACTCGAAGATGTCGACCTGCGCGCGGATCAGCGTCTGCGCGGCGGTCGCGTCACCGCGGTACTCGCTGTCGCGAAACCCGATCATGGTGCGGGTCAGGCGCTGCAGCATGGACGCCTTGTCCAGCGGCAGCTCCATCGTGCCCAGCAGCACGCCGGTGGGCAGCGCCAGCGAGATCTCGGTGGCCCAGTCGCCACCGCCGTCCGCGATCATCTTGTCCAGCGCTGCGTTGACCGTCGCCGTGACGCCCTCGCGGGCCTTGTCCATCTTCAACGGGTTGAAGCCCGCGTTGTGCACGGACCGGCGCAGGTGCTGGTGGCGCGGCGGGTCGGTGGCGATCAGCATCTGCCCGCTGGCCGTGTCGGTCTGGCTGCGGTACGAGCCGCCGAGCATGGTGCCCTTGGACGAGCTGTAGACCTCGGTGTTCAGGTAGGCCTCTGCCACGTCGTCGTACTTCGTCAGCGCCCAGAAACCGCCGTCGGCCGTCGGGTTCCAGTAGACGGGTGCGTTGTGCCGCAACCACTTGTACGCCTCGATCGGGTCACCGTCGGCGAACAGCTCGGTGCCGCCGAGGTCGATCTGGGTCGTCGTCACTTGGCCTCCTCGATCACGCGGGCCAGGCCGCGCAGGGTGCTGTGCTCGAACAGGACGCCGGCGTCGACCTTGATGCCGTACTCGCGCGAGATGGCGCTGCGTGCGCGGAACGCGAGCAGCGAGTGGCCGCCCAGGTCGAAGAAGTCGTCCTCCGCACCCACGTCCTCGATGTTGAGCAGGCGTTCCCACAACGCGACCAGCCACCGCTCGGTGTCGGTCTCCGGCTCGACGCGGCGCGCGAGGCGTTGCACGGCCTTGCCGCGCAGCTCGGCCAGTGCGTCCCGGTCGCGCTTGCCGTTCGACGTCAGCGGCATCTGCTGGATCACCGTGAACGACGCCGGGACCATGTGCGGCGGGAGCTTGGCGGTGACGAACTCCTTGAGCTCCACCGTGGACAGGTCGTCGCTGGCCGGGACCACGAACGCGGCCAGCCTGCGGTCGCCGTCGAACTCCTCGACCAGCACGGCGGCCTGCCGCACCTGCGGGTGCGCGAAGATCCCCTGCTCCACCTCGGCCGGCTCGACCCGGTGGCCGCGGATCTTGTGCTGCCCGTCGAGGCGGCCCAGGAACTCCAGCTGCCCCTGCTCGTTCTCCCTGACCCGGTCGCCGGTCGTGTAGACGCGGGTGCCGGCGGCGCCGAACGGGTTGGGCACGAACCGCTCCGCGGTCAGCCGCGGCGGCCCGAAGTAGCCCCTGGCCACGCCGACGCCGCCGACGAGCAGCTCGCCCGCCTCACCGCGCTGGACCGGCTGCCTGTTCTCGTCGACCACGTAGGTCTCGTAGCCGTCGATCGCGGTGCCGATCGGGATGGAACCGGTGTCGTCGGGGACCTCGGTGATCCGGAACGCCGTCGCCGCCGTCGTGATCTCGCTGGGCCCGTAGAGGTTGTAGAAGTCGCCCTTGAACTTGCCGCCCAGGATCGCCCGGCAGGTCGCGGGCAGGATCACGTCGCCGCCGCTGCACAGGTGCTTGAGCGAGGCGAACGTGTTGCGGTCGACCCGGCAGACCTCGTTCAGCACGGTCGCCGGCACCAGCATCATGGACACCTTGCGGCGCTTGAGCTCCCGCTGCAGGTCCGTGGGCAGCAGCGAGCCCATCCGCGGCAGCACGACGACCTCGGCGCCGACCGCGAGCGCGGACCACACCTCCAGCGTGATGCCGTCGAAGGACACGCTGGAGATCTGCCCGACCTTGTCGTCCTGGGTGAGCTTGGGCAGGCTGGGGTTGACCGCGAGCGCCGCGATGTTGCGGTGCTCGAACACGATCCCCTTCGGCTCGCCCGTCGACCCGGACGTGTACAGCACGCACGCCGCGTCCTCGGGGATGAGCCGGGTGCCGGCCGGTTCCGCGTCGCCGGTCCGGTCGATGCTCCACTCGACGGCCTCGACGCCGTCGGGGAGCCGGGTGCCGGACTGGGTGATGACGAGCTTCACGCCGCCGTCGCGCAGCATGACGTCCCGCCGCTGCGCCGGGTAGTTGGAGTCGATCGACAGGTACGCGCCGCCCGCCTTCGCGACCGCCAGCATGGCGACCACGACCAGCGCGCCCCTGTCGAGCAGGATGCCGACGTTGTCGCCGACCTGGACCCCTTTGCCGGCCAACACGTCCGCCAGCAGGTCCGAGCGCGCGTCCAGTTCGGCGTAGGTGAGGGTGGTGTCGTCGTCGCTCACCGCGGGCCGGTCGCCGTGGCGGGCGCGGCTGGCCGCGAAGAGCTCAGGGAGAGTGAGGGTGGAGTCCATCGCATCCTTCCAAGCCTGTTCGTCCAAACAGGACAGCTGGTGGTGCTGGTCCTACCCTCTCGACGCTATTGGGGCCCGCGGTGGCGGACCATGGACGTTCGCACAACGATCGACCCGGGTTTCTGTGCGTTCACCCGGTTTCCCGCACGGTCAGACGAGCGCCCTCGTCACCGCCGTCGCCGCGACCGCGACCAGCACGACGACCAGCAGCGGTGCCTTGAGCAGCAAGGCGACCAGCGCGGCACCCAGTCCCGCGGCCCGTTCGTCGAGCTGGAAGTGCTGCCCGCTCGTGAACACCTGCACGGCGATCAGCGCCGACAGCACGACCGGTGACACGAGTGCCAGCACCCGTTTCGCCTTGTCCGAGGGCGTCCAGTTGCCCAGTGCGACCGGCCCGGCCGCCTTGATCACGACGGTGATCACACCCAGGACGACCACGACCCACCACACCGCGCTCATTTGACGAGTCCCATCAGGCAGACGAGGCTGGCGACCGCGATCGGCACGCCGGCCGGGGTGAACGGAACGAGCACCAGGGCCACCGCGACCGCCGTGAGCGCGGCGACGCGCGTGCGCGGTGAGTCGAGCTGGTTCCACAGCAGTGCGAAGAAGATCGCGGGACTGACCATGTCGAGCCCCCAGGCCTCGACGCTGACGTCCTTGAACGCCACGACCCCGATCGCCGTGCCCGCGAGCCACACGACGAAGACCGTCGCACCGGCCTGCAACAGCAACCGCGCGTCGTGCCCGCCGTCGGGCGTCCGGCTCAGCGCCCACGTCTCGTCGCCGAGGAGCTGCGCCTGCGCGGCCCGCGAGTACCAGGGGCCCCGGTAGGCCGTGGACGCCGTGACGCCCATCGGCAGGTACCGCAGGTTGAGCAGGACACCCGCGAGGATGGCGCTGAGCGCCCCACCCCCCGCCGCGAGCACCGCCGCGCTCCCGACCTGCGCCGCACCGCCGAACGTCGTCGCCGACATGACCAGCGCGGACTCGATGCCGAACCCGGCCGTCGTCGCCACGGCGCCGAAGGAGATCCCGAACAGGAACGCGGCCGTGGCCACCGGCGCGATGGCCTGCAGTCTGATCGTCCGCGCGCTCGTGTAATTAGCATCAGCCATAATGACTACTTACGCTAGGATGGCCGGGGAAAGGGGTCAAGATGCGCTTCGGTGATTACGCGGATCCGGTGGTGACGCTGGCCGAGGACGTCGTGAACTCCTACCGCCACAGCGTCGGCGTGGACGACCTCTCACCTGCTGTTTTGACTTCTCTCGCGCGTGCTCGCGGCTGGACCGGCGCTGACGCTTCTCCTGCGGACGTTGTGGCTGTCCGGTCGCTGCGGTCGCCGCTGCGGGCGGTGTTCGAGGCGCACTCGGTGGCCGCGGCGAACGAGCTGGTGGCGTCGTCGGGGCTGGTGCCGGAGCTGGTGGAGCACGACGGGCTGTCGTGGCACCTGCACCTGACGGGGGCCGTGGCGTTGCCGGCCTGGGTTGCCGGGCAGGCGGCGTTCGCGTTGCTGGCCGTGGTCGAGCAGGGCGGGGTGTCGCGGTTGCACCGGTGTGCGGGGCCGGACTGCCACGCGGTGTTCGTGGACCTGTCGCGGAACCAGTCGCGGGTGTTCTGCAGTCCGGCGGTGTGCGGGAACCGGGTGCACGTGAAGGCTCACCGGGCGCGGAAGGGCGTCAGCCCGCGTAGTCGGGGTTCGGCCTGAGCTCCAGCTTGATGTGGGTGAAGTCGACTCCGGCTTTATGGGCCACTGACGAGTAGTAAGCGGGATCGGAGAGCCGTCCGAAGTCGACGATCACCATCGCAGGCTTGCCGTGCGGCATGTTGCCCTCACGCGCCACTGCGTCCAGCAGGGTGTTGAAGTCACCCTCATCACCCCAACACACGTATCGGGTGCTCGTGCCATTGGTGGCGACGCAGTGCCCTGATATGTCACCGCGCGTTGTGCCGGGCTCCGGGTACCAGCCTGGTCCGCAAGCGGTAGTGACTATGTCGTCGATCGTCTGATAGCGGACTGGGACCAGATCGGCGAAAGGCCCCCGCCCGTAGAGCGCGTGCAGGGTGTGCTCGGATCGCCTGGCGTCGATCCACTTCCAGGCGTCCTCTGCGGTCATGTAGTTCAACAGCAGCCCGCCGATCGCCGGGTCCTCGATCCACTCGCTGATCACACGGTGCTTGTTCGACGAAACGAGCATCGAGTCGTGCTGCTCCGCGATCCTTCGATAGATGTCGGCGACCAGACTTCTCACCACTTCCGGTGGCATGAGCTCCGCGGTGGTGTTCTCGACGCGTTCGATCTCTTCGGCCGACTCCGGATTCACGTGCACGTCCGTCAGCGAGTCAGCCCGTCTGATCAGCTCTGACGCCGTGATCATGAACAGTCGGTGCCCAGTCGACCGCCGGAACTCCGCCATCAACTCCCACCGCGGCCCGCGCAGTTGCCCCTTGGCACGTCGCCACCAGTCGTCCTTCCCGTCACTGGTCACCAGCAGCACGTCACGGGGTCGTTGCGCAGCCTCCACCAGGATCTGTTTCCAGACCAGGTAGTCGCCCGCCCGTCCCTCCGCGTCGGGCTTGTCCTTGTCCAGGTACCCCGGCGGTTCCTTCGCCGCGATCCGGCGTTCGGCCTCCGCCACCGCGGCGTCGTGGTCGTCGACAGGCAGTGCGGCACCTGTCCGGCCCGCGACGATCGGTTCCAGCGTCGACACGATCGAATCGGCGTTCGTGTCGTGCGGGTGCGCGTTGGTCGCCGCCTGCTCGCTGATCGCGTGCCGGACCGCCTGGAAAGCGCCGTTCAACCGCGTGAGCAGCCCGTCCCGCTCGCCCTCCGGCAGGTAGATCCGGTTGCTCCACGCCCGCACCGCCTCCTCGGCGTCCTGGCGGGCCTTGTCCAACCTGGTGAGCGACTCCTTGGGCGTCTCACCCAGCTGGTCGATGACGGACTCGCGGTTGCGCCAGAACTCGCGCATGACCTGGTGCGGGACCCAAAGGCTGTCACCGAGGGACTGCATGACCTTGATGAGGTCGGCGCGCGTGGTGCTGTTGAAGCGGTAGAGGTTCAAGAGCACGTTGGCATCGAACACGACCATGCCGGTGGTCAGCGTCCGACGGTAGTCGTCCTCGGTAGCGGTCCGGTAGTCCTCGAAACCGTTGAAGATCCCACCCGTCACGGCCGGGAAGCGTACCGAAACGGAGCTTCCCGCATAGTGGATCAACGAGCGGGCTCACCCGATTGGCCTCTACGCTCCGTGCATGCGACACGTGCTCAAGGGCGCGGTGCTGTTCCTCCTGCTGGTGGCGACCGGGGCCGCGCCGGCGAGCGCGAGCCAGGAGCAGACCGTGGTCCGCGTCGGTACCGAGGGGACGTATCCGCCGTTCTCCTTCCACGACCCGGGCTCGCAGGAGCTCACCGGCTACGACATCGAGGTCGTCGAGGCGGTCGCGGCGAAGGCCGGGTGGCGGGTCGAGTTCGTGGAGACGCAGTGGGACGCGATCTTCCCCGCGCTCGACGCCGGCCGCATCGACGTCATCGCCAACCAGGTGTCGCGCAACGCCGAGCGGGACGCCAGGTACGGGTTGTCCGACACCTACACGTACTCGCGCGGGGTGGTCGTGCGCCGCAAGGGCGACGACCGGATCAAGTCGCTCGCGGACGTCAAGGGCAGGACGACCGCGCAGTCGAGCACCAGCAACTGGGCGAAGGTCGCCAAGGACGCCGGGGCGAACGTCGAGGCCGTCGAGGGGTTCGCGCAGGCCGCCGCGCTGCTCGTGCAGGGGCGGGTCGACGCGATCGTCAACGACAACATCGCGGTGCTCGACTACCTGGCGTCGACCGGGTCCAGTGACATCGAGATCGCCGGCGACGCCGGGGACGCGGGCAGCGAGCAGGTGCTCGCCTTCCGCAAGGCCGACGAGCAGCTCAGGGCGCAGGCGAACCAGGCGGTCCAGGCGTTGAAGGCCGACGGCACGCTCGGCACGATCTCGCAGAAGTACTTCAGGGCCAACGTGTCCGTGCCCGACGGCGGCGAGGCCGACCTCAGCCAGAACCGCGGGCCGCGCAGCACCTGGGAGGTCGTCCGGAGCACGGCGTGGCCGATGTTCGTGGGGCTGGTGAAGGTCACGGTGCCGTTGACGGCGCTGAGCTTCGCGATCGGCCTCGCGCTCGCCCTGCTCGTCGCGCTCGCCCGGATCTCCGGCTACCGGGTGCTGAGCGGGCTGGCGCGGGCGTTCATCTCGGTCATCCGCGGGACGCCGTTGCTGCTGCAGCTGTTCATCGTGTTCTACGGGCTGCCGCAGGTGGGGCTGAAGTTCCCGCCGTTCACCGCGGCGGTGATCGCGTTCAGCCTGAACGTCGCCGGCTACGCGGCCGAGGTGATCAGGTCGGCGATCCTGGCGGTGCCCAAGGGGCAGTTCGAGGCGGCGCAGACGATCGGGCTGGACTACCCGCAGACGTTGCGGCGCATCGTCCTGCCGCAGGCGGCGCGGACCGCGGTGCCGCCGCTGTCGAACACGTTGCTGTCGCTGCTGAAGGACACGTCGCTGGGGTCCGTGGTGCTGTTGACGGAGCTGTTCCGCGAGTCGCAGCTGGCCGCGGCGGAGAGCAACGAGTTCCTGGTGCTGTACTCGTTCGCCGGCCTCTACTACTGGGTGGTGTGCGTGGCCCTGTCCGGTGCCCAGAAACGTCTCGAAACCCGACTGAGCAGGTACGTGATCGCATGACCGAGCCCCGCATCCGAGTGCACGGCCTGGAGAAGTCCTTCGGCGACAACCAGGTGCTGCGCGGTGTCGACCTCACCGCGGAGCAGGGCACCGCGACCGTCCTCATCGGACCGTCCGGCTCCGGCAAGACGACGGTCCTGCGTTCGCTCAACGCGCTGGAGACCCCGGAACGCGGCGTCGTCGGCATCGACGACGTGGAGGTCGACTTCGCCGCCCTGCCCGCGGGTAAGGCCGGCCGTGCGCAGAAGGAGCGGCTGCGCGCGCAGAGCGGCATGGTGTTCCAGTCGCACAACCTGTTCCCGCACCGCACGGTCCTCGAGAACATCATCGAGGGGCCCGTCGTCGCGCAGCGCCGCCCGCGCGAGGAGGCCGTGGCCGACGCTCGCCGGCTCCTGGACCAGGTCGGCCTCGCCGACCGCGCGGACGCCTACCCGTCCCAGCTCTCCGGTGGTCAGCAGCAACGCGTCGGCATCGCGCGGGCACTGGCGCTCAAGCCGCGGGTCGTGCTGTTCGACGAACCGACCTCGGCACTGGACCCCGAGCTGGTGGGGGAGGTGCTCGCGGTCATCAGGGACCTGGCCGCGCAGGGCTGGACGCTGGTGGTCGTCACGCACGAGATCCGGTTCGCCGAGCACGTCGCGGACCAGGTGCTGTTCCTCGACGGCGGGCTGATCGTGGAGCACGGGCCCAGCGCGCAGGTCATCGGCGACCCGCGGGAGGAGCGGACGCGGCGGTTCCTCAAACGGGTCCTCGACCCGGGCTGACGTCCAACCGGCACGGCGGCGCCGGCGGACCTCAGCGCCTGATCCCGGACAGCACGCTCGCCACCATCGCCATCACCACCGCGCTGATGATCGCCGCCACCCCGCCGACCACCGGTTTCGGCATCGGCTGCACGTCCGCGACCGGCTCCGGCGCGGCCGGGACCGGCTCGGCGGGCGCCGGCTGGGCCACCGGCGGCTGGGGCGCGGGTGGCTGGACCGCAGGCGGCTGGACCACCGGCGCCGGCACGGGCTCGGACAGGGAGGCGACCCGCACGTCCGCCGAGGCGCTGATCGCCGTCCCGGTGGCGGCGCTGGACACGAGCAGCCGGGTGTTCAGCGGTGCGGCGGCGACGCAGGTGTAGGTGAGGCGTTCGCCGGGTGCGAGGACGGGGATGTTCCGGCGACAGGACACCGGTTCGCCGGTGACGCGCACGTCGGTGATGGGCATCGCCGACGGGTTGCCGACGGTCACGGTGATCGTCACCAGTTCGCCCTCGCGTGCGCTGTCGGCGGACCAGACGGCGGTGATGGTCAGCCTCGGGTAGACCACGGTGTACTGCGCCGACGCCTCGGTGCGGACCGTGCCGCCCAGCTGGTCCGCGGCCGTCACGGTCACCACCGCGCTGCCGCTCTCCTCGCCCGCGACGACCGTGCACTCCACGGTGGACGAAGCGCCGGGGTCGAGCCGCGGGACCGTGCCGCAGTCCGCGGAGGCCCGTGCCGAGACGCTGGACAGCACCGCGTCACCGGTGTTGGTGACGACGGTCGTGAGCGTCAGCTGCCCACCGGGCAACACCGTCGAGGGTGATGCCGTGGCCGACGCCTTCAGCGCCGGGTGCAGCACGTCCACCGGGGTCGTGGCGCGGGCGGTCAGCGGGTCGCCGGCGAGCGACCGGCCGGACACGTCGGTGACCGCGGTGAAGTCGTCCTGCCCGGCCTTCGACACGCAGGTCCGCGACACCGAGGCGTGCGGTGCCAGCTCTCCCGCGTCCTGACCGCACACCACGACCGCCGCGGCGGGCGCGTCACCGGCGTTGGTCACCACGGCGGTCCGGCTGACCTCGCCGCCGGGGTACGCGGCCAGTGCGCCGGGGGTGACGGTCACGGTCAGGGCCGGCAGCGGGAACGACCACGCCAGGCTCTGCACCAGGAACGCGTCCTCGTCGCGGGCGAGGGTCAGCTCGGCGGTGCGCGCACCCGGTGGGAGCTGCTCGCTCGACACGGACAGGGTGCGCGCGTCGACGCTCATGTTGTTCAGCGCGGCCGGTGCCACCGCGCCGTCCGCCGCCGAGACGAAGAAGTTGTCGCGGTCGCCCAGCGCGGAGCCGTTGACCAGCAGGCGGTCGCCGCCGGTGCCCCAGTCGCCCTCGTAGCCGACGACGCCGAACCGGGTCACGCCACCGGCCGCGCGGGTGGGGGAGACCTGGGTGCGGATGGTGTTCACGGCGGTGGTGAGGCGGACGTGACCGCCGTGCACCACGACCCGGCGCTGCGCCGGAGCCGCGGGGACAGCGGTGGCGAAGCGCCACACGACCGTCACCGACCAGCCGCCGAAGCAGTCGGGGCCCTGCGGTGTCCAGATGTTGCCGGCGGTGATCTCGGCGCTGCCGTGGACGGCGGCGAAGCGGGCCGTCACGTCGGCCTCCGCGCTGTAGAACCGGTTGTCGGTGTGCCCGATCGAGCCGGGGTCGTCGACCACCGCGGTGAACCGGTCGACCACGCCCGAGGTCCCGTTCACCACCAGGGTGACCGGCTGGGTGCGCGGGTCACCGGGCGGCGCCTCGCCGTTCAGGCAGCGGGCGTTGCCCGCCCAGCCGAGCTTGGCGTAGGCGACCTCGGCGCCGTCCGGGATCGTCACGCGGGCACGCGAGGAGTTGAACGTGGCCGGGTCGGCGTCGACGTCGGCCCACACCATCCGGTGGTTGTTGTTGAGGGCGCCGCGGCCCTGGCCGACCCGGCGCTGCGCGTCCACGCAGGCCTGCGGCGGGTACCTGGGGTGCGGCCCCGCCTGCTCGGGCGTCGGGCACGTCACCACCGCGTTGCCGACGACCGCCATGTCGCCGTAGACCGCCGCGTCGAACTGCGTGTGCCAGGTCTCCGCCGCTCTGGAGGGCGGCGCCGGCGCGAACAGGGCGAGGAACACCCCGATTGCGGACAGGACGACGACAACGCGCACGCGACCACTCCTCACCGGACGGGCGCGGGCCAGGATGGCACATCCGCCGGGAACGCGAGCACCGCGAACCTCACCGTCCGTAGAGGACTGAACGGCCTCGGTTCCCTGGTTCGGGTGGACAACCGCGTGCCGTCACCCGGACGGTTGACCCCGGAAGGCACCCAAACCGGCTCCCACCACTCGACCGGGTCGCAACCACCACCGCAAAGCGTGATTCGCGGGCCCCGTCCTGGCGGGCCGCCACCGGACTGTGCCCATGATGGACACCGCACTCCCGACAGCGAAGGACCCGGCCGCATGCTGATGATCCTCGCCATCACCGGCGTGGCGGTGGTGGTCACCGTGGTCGTGACCGTCCTGGTCGGACGGTCGAGGGACCACGAGCAGGCCGACGACCGCGACGCCGACTCGCGCGGCTTCCTCGGCGCGGTGCTGAGCGGGCTCTTCATCGTCGCGCTCGCCTTCTACACGGTGATCGTGTGGGAGGACGCCTCGTCGGTCGAGGACACCTCGTCCGCGGAGGCCGCCGCCATCGCCGACTCCTACTGGCAGACCGCGGTTCTCCCGCAGCCGCAGCGCGACCGCGTCCGCACGCTGCTGCGCGACTACGCCAAGTCCGTTGTGGACAACGAGTGGCCGCGGCTGGCCGAGGGAGCCACCGACGAGCGCACCGACCGCGTGCTCGACGCGCTGCACCTGGAGGTCGTCAGCCTCCCCGCGACGCCGGAGCAGGTGAAGAGCGCCAGGGACAGGATGGTCGAACGCGTCCGCGACATCCGCGACCAGCGCCGCGAACGGGTCGACGCCGCCCAGGGCCTGAGCACGACCGGACAGATCATGCTCGCCGCCACCCTGGTCGGTGCCGTCGCCATGATCGTGTTCCCGCTGCTCATGGGTTTCACGGCGCGGGCACGGCACGTCGTGCAGATCGCGATCACCGCGGGTGTCCTCGCCGCGGTGTGCGCGGTGTGCGTCGGCATGTCGCACCCGTACAAGGGGTGGCTGCAGGTCGGACCGGACGCGTTCGTGAGCGTCTTCGAAGAGCTGGACAAGATCCCGGCCGACAAGAACCCCTGAGCACCGGCGTAAATGCGTCGACAGCGCCCACGGTGCTCGGCAGAGTGGTTGCCCGTGACGAGCAGCGAACTGTGGAGCCGGGCCACCGCCGACCGCTACGACGCCGAGGAGACCGAAGCGTTCTCGGCTGCCGTCCTCGGGCCGGCGCTCGCCTTCCTCGCCGGCCTCGCGGGAGACGGCCGGGCACTGGAGTTCGCCATCGGCACCGGGCGGGTGGGCGTTCCGCTGCGGGAACGCGGCGTGCCGGTGGTGGGCATCGAACTGTCCGAGCACATGGCGGCGGTGCTGCGGCGCAAGGTCGACGAGGACGTGCTCCCGGTGGTCATCGGGGACATGGCCACCACCGTCGTCCCCGGTGAGTTCAGCCTGGTCTACCTGGTCTACAACACCATCACGAACCTGCTCACCCAGGACGAGCAGGTCGAGTGCTTCCGCAACGCCGCACGGCACCTGGGGCCCGGCGGCCGGTTCGTCATCGAGCTGGGGGTGCCGCCGCTGCGCTTCCTGCCGCCCGGTCAGGTCGCGGTGCCGTTCGACGTCTCCGAGCAGCACCTCGGCTTCGACACCTTCGACCTGGTCGAGCAGGTCCTCGTCTCGCACCACCTCACCCGCGACGGCGACGACGGCCGCTACCGCCGCGGCAGCTCCCGGCACCGGTACGCCTGGCCGGCGGAGCTCGACCTGATGGCCCGGATCGCCGGGCTCGAGCTGGAACGCCGGGTCGCGGACTGGGACGGGACCCCGTTCACCCAGGACTCCGCGAAGCACATCTCCGTGTGGCGCAAGCCGGTCTGAGACCGCGGCAGCACCCTCCCGGGGGTGCTCAGAACGTCAGGCGCGACACGATCCGGTACCGGTCGCCCCGGTAGATCGAGTGCACGTACTCGACGTTCCGGCTCTGGGCGTCCGTCGTCAGGCGTTCGAACAGCAGCGCGGGCGCCAGCACCGGCACGGCCAGCAGCGCGGCCTCGGTGTCGTTCGTGACGGTCGGCTCGATCGACTGCACGGCCTCGGTCACGTGCACGTCGTGCTCGCGCAGCCGTTCGTAGAAGTCACCGGACTCCATGTCGTGCAACGTCAGGCCCGGTGCGACCGCGACCGGCACGTGCAGGTGCTCGATCGCCATGGGCTCGCCGTCGACCAGCCGCAGCCGGGCGATGTAGTGGATCTCGGCGGCCGGGGAGACGTGCAGCCGGCGGCCGACGCGGGCGCCGGCGGGGATCTTGGCGTGCTCCAGCACGCGGCTCGACCACGTGCCGGAGGCGGCGGGCGCGGTCATGGCGTGCGAGTCGGACACCAGCTCCTGGGTGATCTTGGCGCGGGCCACGAACGTGCCGCGGCCGTGCTGGCGGACCAGCAGGCCGAGGTTGACGAGCTCCTCGACGGCGCTGCGGACCGTCGGCCGCGACACCGAGAGCTGCTGGCACAGCACGCGTTCGGCCGGGATCGGGGCGCCGGTCGGGTGCGTCTCGATGAGCTCCAGCAGGTGGTCGCGGACCCGCTCGCGCTTGAGGATCGGCTCTCCCATGGCACCTCCGCTGGCTGGGCGGCCAGTATTGCATACCACTGGTAAGTACCTGGTCCGTCGAAGATCGAGAGCGCTCTCACGCGTCTAACCAGGCTATTGACGTGCGAAGTGGTCTATGCCACTTTCTACCTCACCCATCGGACCTGACCAATTGGTCACATCACTCCGGAGAGGTGAGCCGTGCCGCGTCGCTCTGCCGCCCTGCTCGTGCTGGCTCTCGCGCTGTCCGCCTGCGGAACCTCCGGCGGGGGAGGTGGGGGCAGGGAGGAGATCACCGTCTGGCTGATGAGGGACACCGCGACCGACGAGTTCGTGCAGCGGTTCGAGACCGAGTTCGAACGCGAGCACACCGGGTTCGACGTCAAGGTCCAGATCCAGGAGTGGAACGGCATCACGCAGAAGGTGACCAGCGCGCTGGCCAGCACCGACCCGCCCGACGTGATCGAGGTCGGCAACACCCAGGTCGCGCAGTACGTGGCCAGCAAGGGCGTCACCGACCTGAGCGACAAGAAGGCCGAGCTGGGTGGTGACGACTGGGTCCCGGGTCTCGCCGAACCCGGCGCGGTGGACGGCAAGCAGTTCGGCGTCCCGTTCTACGCGGCCAACCGGGTGGTGATCTACCGCAAGGACCTCTTCGCCGCCGCGAACGTCACGCCGCCCACGACCCGCGCGGAGTGGCTGGAGACCACGCGCAAGCTCGACCAGGGCGACCAGGGCGACCAGCAGGGCATCTACCTGCCCGGCCAGAACTGGTACACCCTCGCCGGCTTCGTCTGGGACGAGGGCGGCGACCTCGCGCAGGAGTCGGGCGGCAGCTGGAAGGGCGCGCTCAACACCCCGCAGGCGTTGGCGGGCATGGACTTCTACAAGCAGCTCCAAGCACTCGGCGACGGTCCCAGGGACTCCGACGAAGCCAAGCCGCAGCAGACCGACGTCGTCGCCACCGGCAAGGTCGCCCAGTACATCGCGGCGCCCGGCTCGGCGAAGCTCGTCGCCAAGGCCAACCCGGCGCTCGCCGACCAGCTCGGCTTCTTCCCGGTCCCCGGCAAGACCGCCGACCGGCCGGGCGCGGTGTTCACCGGCGGCTCCGACCTGATCATCCCGCTCGCGTCGAGCCGGCAGAGCGGTGCCTACGAGGTCGTCAAGGCGCTCGCGGGCGAGCAGTGGCAGGTCGAGCTCGCCAAGACGATGAACTACGTGCCGAACCGCAGGTCGCTCGCCACGAAGATCGGTGACGACCCCGGCACGACCGCCATGGCCAAGGGCGCGGCCAACGGGCACGCCACCCCGAACTCGCCGAACTGGGCCGCCGTCGAGGCGCGCAACCCGATCAAGGAGTTCCAGACCGCCGTGCTGACCGGCACCGACCCGGCCACCGCCGCGGCGCGGGCCGACGCGGTGATCACCCAAGCCCTCAACTCGGGCAAGTAGTGGCGACGCTCGTGGTGGAGCGGCCGGTGACAGCGGCCGCTCCACCCTCCCCGAAGCGCCGCAAGCGCGTGGTGCTGCCGTACCTGCTGATCGCGCCGACCGTGCTCACCACCGCGTACCTGCTGGTGTACCCGTTGGTGCGCAACGTGGTCATCTCGTTCCAGCGGTTCGGGCTGCCCGAGCTGGTGCGCGGCGACGCGCAGTTCGTCGGGTTCGCCAACTACGCCGAGGTGCTGGCCGACCCGGAGTTCTGGGCCGTGGTGCGCAGGACGCTGTGGTTCACCGCGGTCAACGTCGTGCTGATCATGGTGCTGTCCACGCTGGTCGCGTTGCTGCTGATGCGGCTGGGGAGGTGGTTGCGGCTGCTGGTGATGGGCGGGCTGGTGCTCACCTGGGCCACGCCGGTCATCGCGGCCACCACGGTGTTCCAGTGGCTCTTCCAGTCCCGGCTGGGCGTGGTCAACTGGCTGCTCGTCGCGCTCGGGTTCGAGCAGTACCGCGACTACACGTGGTTCGCCGACGGCGAGGCCACGTTCGGCATCCTCGTCGGCCTGGTCGTCTGGCAGTCCGTGCCGTTCGCCGCCTTGTCGTTGTACGCCGCGATGGTCACAGTGCCGACTGAACTGTACGAGTCGGCGCGGATCGACGGCGCCGGCGCGTGGCGGGTGTTCACCACGATCACCTTCCCGCTGCTGAGGGCGATGTTCGGCCTGGTCACGTGCCTGGAGGTGATCTGGGTGGCCAAGGCGTTCGTGCAGATCTGGGTGGTCAGCCAGGGCGGGCCCGGCCAGTCGACGACGACGCTGCCGGTGTACGCCTTCCAGGTCGCGCAGTCGTTGCAGCGCTACGACCTCGGCGCCGCGGTGTCGATGCTCATGGTGCTGCTGCTGGTGATCGCGCTGCTCGCGTACTTCCGCGTGCTCTACCGGCAGGAGCGGGAAGCATGACCGGGCGGGTGCTCAGGACGGTCGCGGCGCTCGTCGTGTTCGCCGTGGCGGTGTTCCCGGTGTACTGGATGGTGCTGACCGCGATCAAGCCGACGCGGGACATCCAGAGCGCGACACCGACGTTCCTGCCGGTGTCGGTCACGTTCGAGCACTTCGGCACCGCGGTCTCGGCGCAGGGCTTCTCCTCGTTCTGGCGCAACAGCCTGCTCGTGGCGGGCGGCGCGGTGCTGCTGGCGCTGCTGGTGGCCCTGCTCGCGGCCTACGCCGTGGCGCGGCTGCGGTGGCGGGGGCGGCGGGCGTTCGTTCTGATGGTGTTCATCGCGCAGATGACGCCGTGGGAGGCGTTGCTGATCCCGATCTACGTGATCGCGCGCGACACCGGCATGCTCGACACGCTCTGGATGCTCACGCTGGTCTACTTCATGATCACGCTGCCGTTCACGATCGTCACGCTGCGCGGGTTCCTCGCGGCCATCCCGCCGGACCTGGAGGAGGCGGCGCTGGTCGACGGCTGCTCGCGCGGGCAGGCGTTCCGGCGGGTGGTCTTCCCGCTGCTCGCACCGGGGTTGCTGGCGACCTCGCTGTTCGGGTTCATCACGGCCTGGAACGAGTTCGCGTTCGCCAACGTGCTGATCATCAAGGACCAGGACGACCGCACGCTGCCGGTGTGGCTGTCGTCGTTCCAGAACACCTTCGGCACCGACTGGGGCGCCACGATGGCCGCCTCGACGCTGTTCATGCTGCCGGTGCTGCTGATCTTCGTCGTGCTGCAGGGCCGGGTCACGACCGGCATCGTCGGGGGAGCGGTGAAGGGATGACACCAGTGCTCGTGCCACAGCCCATGCGCGTGGTCGCCAGGGGCAAGGGGTTCACGCTCACCGCGGAGACCGGGATCAGGCCCGCCCCCGGTGCGGAGGGCGCCGCGCGGCTGCTGCGCGCGGTGCTGCGACCGGCCACCGGGCTGCCGCTGCCCTCGACCGCCGACGGGCGGATCGTCGTGGCGCTGGACGAACGGCTCGTCGGGCTCGGCGCAGAGGGCTACGCGCTGACCGTCAACGAGCACGGCGTCCTGCTTCGCGCCGGCACGACCGCCGGCCTGGGGCACGGCGTCCAGACGATCCGGCAGCTGCTGCCACCGCAGGTCTACCGGTCCACGCGGGTGTCCGATGTGGACTGGGTGCTGCCGGGTGTGGACGTGCGGGACGTGCCGCGGCTGCCGTGGCGCGGGCTGATGCTCGACGTCGCACGGCACTTCCAGCCGGTGCACGTGCTGCGCCGGTTCGTCGACCTGATGGCCGTGCACAAGCTGAACGTCCTGCACCTGCACCTGACCGACGACCAGGGCTGGCGGCTGCCGGTGCCCGGCTACCCGCGGCTGACCGAGGTCGGCGGGTGGCGGCCGGAGACGAACGGCGACGGCGTCCCGCACGGCGGCAGCTACACGCGCGCCGAGCTGGAGGGGCTGGTGGCGCACGCGGCCGACCGCGGGGTGCGGATCGTGCCGGAGGTCGAGATGCCCGGTCACGCCCGTGCCGCCATCGCCGCCTACCCCGAGCTGGGTGACGGGCGGAACCTGCCGGTCTGGACCGGCTGGGGCATCAGCGACTCGGCGTTCAACCGGGACGCGGTGCGGTTCTGCCGGGACGTGCTCGCCGAGGTCGTTGACATCTTCCCCGGTCAGCACGTCCACATCGGCGGTGACGAGTGCCCGCTGCCGGAGGAGGAACGGGGCTGGTTCCTGCGCCAGGCCGTGGAGTTCCTGCTGGACAACGGCCGCACACCGGTCGCGTGGGAACCGACCGGCGACCCGCGGTCGGTCGTGATGCCGTGGCGCGACGCCGACCAGGCCGTGGCGGCGCTGCGACGCGGCCAGGACGTCGTGATGGCGCCGCACACCTCGACCTACCTGGACTACCCGCAGTCCGACTCGCCCGGCGAACCACCGGGCCAGCCCGGTTTCGTGGTGACCGCGCAGGACGTCTACCACGTGCCGCTGCCCGAGGGCGTGCTCGGCGCCCAGTGCCAGCTCTGGACCGAGCACGTCCGCACCCGCCACCACCTGGAACACCAGGCCTTCCCCCGCCTGGCCGCCCTCGCCGACACGCTCTGGGCCGCCACACCGTCGTGGGAGGGCTTCGTGACCCGCATGCGGCCGCACAACGCCCGGCTCGCCGAGCTGGGCCTCCGTCCACTCCAGACCAGAGAGGAGCTCGTCTCCCGGTCCACCCCTGCCGTACCCAGGAGAGACTCGTGAAGAAACGCACCCTGACCGCACTCACCGCAGCCGCGCTGACGGTCGCGGGCCTCGCGACCGCGCCGTCGGCGTTCGCCGCCGACGCCCTCACCGCGCACCACCGCACCAGCGCCGCCGCCGCGTCCGTCGACCAGGTCGAACCGTGGCTGAAGGTCGTCAACACCGGTACCACCACCGTTCCGCTGTCCGAGGTGAAGGTCCGCTACTACTTCCGGTCCGACACCCCGGACGTCGGCTACCGGTTCGCCTGCTCGTGGGCCGTGCGCGGCTGCGGCAACGTCACCGGCCAGTTCGGCACCCTGTCCGGCGGCCCCGCCGACCGCTACCTGGAGGTCGGCTTCACCGCGGGCGCCGGCACGCTGAGCCCCGGCACCGACACCGGTGACCTGCAGCTGCGGTTCTACCGCAGCAACTGGAGCCGGATCGTCCAGAGCGACGACTACTCCTACCGCGCCGACTCGACCTACTCGGCGTGGAACCGGGTGACCGTGCACCGCGGCGGCACCCTGCTGTGGGGCACCCCGCCCGGCGGCACCGGCCCGACGACGAGCACGACGACCACCACGCCGTCCAACCCCGGCAGCGGTCCCGCGCTCTTCGACGACTTCAACTACGCGAGCTCCGGCGACAGCCGCATCGCCCAGCGCGGCTGGACCGTGCGCTCCGGCGGTGGCGGTCCCGGCGTGCCGGGTGCCACCTGGGACCCGTCGCGGGTGACGTTCCCGACCGTGGGCGGCCAGAAGGTCATGCGCCTGGACTCGTGGAACAACGGCTCGGCCGCCGCGCAGACCGAGGTGTTCCACCAGCGCAAGTTCTTCGAGGGCACCTACGCCGCGCGCGTGAAGTTCTCCGACGCCCCCGTGTTCGGCCCGGACGGCGACCACGTGGTGCAGACGTTCTTCACCATCACGCCGCTGAACGCGCCGATGGACCCGAACTACGGTGAGCTCGACTTCGAGTACCTGCCCAACGGCGGCTGGGGCGAACCGGCCAACATCATGTACGAGACGACCTGGGAGACCTACCAGAACGAGCCGTGGGTGGCCGACAACGTCCACACCGAGCAGCGGCAGAGCTGGGCGGGCTGGCACGACCTCGTGATCCAGGTCGGCGGCGGCCGGGTGAAGTACTTCATCGACGGCACGCAGGTCGCCGACCACGGTGACAGGTACTACCCGGAGACGCCGATGTCGATCAACTTCAACCTGTGGTTCATCTCCGGCGGCCTGGTCGGCAGCGGTGCGGAGCGGGCCTACCAGCAGGAGGTCGACTGGGTGTACTTCGCGAAGGACCGCGTCCTCTCGCCCGCGCAGGTGACGTCCGCGGTGAACGGCTACCGCGGCTCCGGCGTGGACCACGTCGACAACGTGTGAGTGCCCCCGGGCCCGGAGATCCGCGCTGTCAGCGCGGGCTCCGGGCCCTTCGCCGTCTCCACGTCGGCTTGCAGCGCGCGCAGCTGCGGGGTGATGTCGTCGGGGTGTTCGACGTGGAAGTGCCGCAGCTCCAGGCCTTGCGGTGCGGTGGTCGCGGGTGACGGGGTGGTGCCCCAGCTGATCAGGAACGGGATCACACCGCCCTGCAGCGCGTTCGTGGTGAGGCGCCAGGTGACCAGGCCACCCTCCGGGGTGCGCCGCTGGCCGTCGATGACGGGTCCGGGGTCGTGGCCGTTCGCCGCCGCGTGGTCCCGTGCCGCGTCGATGTCGTCGGTGGCGAGGGCCCAGCCGACGAGACCGGGCCCGGTCATGCCGTCCACGCCGAACGGCCGGGGCAGGGCCGGCTCGGGTTGCGCCGGGTCGGGGGCGATGAGCTCCAGGTAGGTGTGCGGGCCGAGGGCGAGCAACCGGTTGTGGGTGCCCATGCCGACGTGCTGCCCGCCGCCGGCGGCGCGGACGCCGAAGAGCCGCTCGAACTCGTCGACCCCGGCCTCCAGGTCCGGGACCGCGTACACCAGGTGGTCGATCCGCACGAGCGCCTCCTTCAGTCCGTCTTGGCGAGGTATACCCACGCGGGGCCGGAACCGAGCGCCACGAGCACGCGCCGGTAGTCGTCGACCTCGTACACGTCCGCCGCGGCCAGCTCCTCGGCGGTGACGGTCAGGACGGTGCCCTTGGTGGTGTCGGCGGGGTCGCCGGTGCGGCGGACGATCGGGTGCCGGTCGGTGCCGCTGACCGCGACCACGTCCGGGTCGGTGATCGTGACCCAGTCCTGCCGGTGGCCGGGCAGCAGGTCCGGCTCGCCCGCGAGCACGCGGCCGAAGCGTTCGCGTTGCACCGCCTCCAGCTGCAGGGTGCCGTAGGAGAACAGCCGGGCGGTGGCGCCGGCCGGGCCGCCGATGCGGCGCAGCACGGGGTGCGCGACGTCGTCGTTGCCGACCACGACGGTGGCCCTGCCGACGGGGTTCGCCTCGGCGAGGTACCGGCGGCTCGCGGCGTGGTAGCGGTGCTCGAACGTGTGCGCCGCCTCCGCCGCGCCGCCCAGCAGTTCGGCGTCCCGCCGGGTGCCGCGGGTCTTGGCGACCTCGAACGCCGTGTCGACGAAGACGACCTCGTCCCAGGTCAGGTCGCGTTGCAGGAAGCTGCCGTCCACGACGAGGACGAGGTCGTCGGCGGCGGTCAGCGGCGGTTCGTCGACCGGGGTGTCGGCGCGCAGGTCGAGGATGCGCTCGCGGTAGCGGCGGTCACCACCGGGACCGAGCGGGCCGAGGACCTCGCGGGCGACCGCGGCGAAGTCGTAGGCGTCGGCGTAGTAGCCGTCCGCGGAGTCGCGGCCCCGCCGGTGGCGGTGGGCGCGCGGGTGGTGGAAGCCGTCCATGGACAGGTGGGCGGCGGGACGGCCCCGCTCGGCGACGGCGGCGGTGAGCTCGCGGGCCAGGGTGGTCTTGCCGGCCGCGGTGACGCCGTCGACGGCGACGCGCAGCGGGTGTCCGGGGTCCCGGCTCGCGAGGTGGTCGGCGATCCGGGCCACGACCCTGGCCCGCGCCGTGGAAGTGATCATGGGATCAGGGTACGGGCGGGGGGTGAGCGGGACGCGGGGTGCCAGGGGTGCGCCTGGGAGCGGGACGCGGGCGCGCTGGGGGTGTGCGGGGGTGCGGGGCGGGCTGGGCTGAGCGGGACGCGGGGTGCGCGGGGTGCGGGCGCGCTGGGGCGCGCGGGATTGCGGGACGCGGGCGCGCTGGGGGTGTGCGGGGGTGCGGGGCGGGCTGGGCTGACCGAGACGCGGGGTGCGGGGGCGCTGGGGCGGGCGGGATTGCGGGACGCGGGTGCACCGGCACGCGGGTGCGGTGGCTGGCGGGGGCAGGACGCGCGGTGGTGCGCCGGACGGGCGAGCACCCGGCGGTGTGTTCCGCAGAAGCCGCAATCGGGTGGCCCTTGTGTCCGCAGGCGCGGGACATAGGATGCGCATCATGCCGAATCTGCGGATCACCGAGGCCGCCGCCCTCCTGGGTGTCAGCGACGACACCGTGCGCCGGTGGGTCGACCAGGGGCGGCTCGCGGCCACCGTGGCCGAGAACGGGCGCAAGGCGATCGACGGCAAGGAGCTCGCGGCGTTCGCGCAGCGGGTGGCCGAGGGCACCGAGGCGGGGACGACGGTGGCGGCGTCGGCGCGCAACCGGATGCGGGGAATCGTGACGCGCGTGCTCAAGGACGGTGTGATGGCGCAGGTCGAGATGCAGGCGGGGCCGTTCCGGGTCGTGTCGCTCATGAGCAGGGAGGCCGCGGACGAGCTCGGCCTCGAGGCCGGGAGCGTGGCGGTCGCGTCGATCAAGTCCACCCACGTCGTCGTCGAGATCCCGGAGGCCTGACCGTGCGTCGTCCGCTCGTGGCACTCATCGCACTGGGGCTCGCGGGGTGCGGGTCCGCCGAGCCGGCGGCCGGGGGGATCGGCGGGGACGTCACGGTGTTCGCCGCTGCGTCGCTCACCGAGACGTTCACGGCGCTGGGCAGGGACTTCGAGGCCGCCCACCCCGGCACGAGGGTCAGGTTCAACTTCGGCGGCAGCTCGGCGCTCGCCCAGCAGCTCACCAACGGCGCGCCCGCTGACGTGTTCGCCAGTGCCGCGCCCGCGAACCTCCAGCAGGTCGCCGACACCGGGGCGATCACCGAGGCGCCGCGCACGTTCGCGAGGAACAGGTTGCGGATCGTGGTGCCCAAGGGCAACCCGGGGAAGGTCACCGGGCTGGCCGACTTCGCCGACCGGGGCCGCAAGATCGCCCTGTGCGCGGAGCAGGTGCCGTGCGGTGCCGCCGCCAAGAAGGTCTTCGGCCTCGCCGGGGTGACCCCGCAGCCGGACACGCTGGAGCAGGACGTCAAGGCGGTGCTCACCAAGGTCTCGCTCGGTGAGGTCGACGCGGCCCTGGTCTACAAGACCGACGTCCAGGCCGCGGGGGACAGGGTCGAGGGCATCGCTTTCAGCGAAGCCGACCAGGCCGTCAACGACTACCCGATCGCGCCGCTCGCCAAGGCCCCCAACGCCGCCGCTGCCCGTGCCTTCGTCGAGCTCGTGCTGTCGGAGAAGGGCCGGTCCGCGCTGAGCGCCGCCGGGTTCGACGGGCCGTGACCAGGCGTCACCGGCTGCCGGTCGTCCTCCTGCTGCCCGCGCTGCTCGGGCTGGCGTTCCTGCTGGTGCCGCTGGCCGGGTTGCTGGTGAAGGCGCCGTGGACCGAGCTGCCGGGGCTGCTCAGCGCCGAGGTCGGGGAGGCGTTGCGGCTCAGCCTGGTCTGCGCGTCGCTGGCCACCGCGCTGTGCCTGGTGCTCGGCATCCCGCTGGCCTGGCTGCTCGCGCGCTCGGGGCTGCCGGGGCGGGGGTTCCTGCGTGCGCTCGTCACCGTGCCGCTGGTGCTGCCGCCGGTGGTGGGCGGTGTGGCGTTGCTGCTGGTGCTGGGGCGGCGCGGGCTGGTCGGGCAGCACCTGGACGCGTGGTTCGGGATCTCGCTGCCGTTCACGACGGCCGGGGTGGTGCTCGCGGAGGCGTTCGTGGCGATGCCGTTCCTCGTGATCTCCGTCGAGGGGGCGCTGCGGGCCGCCGACCCGCGGTTCGAGGAGGCCGCCGCCACGCTCGGGGCGTCGCGGTGGCTCACGTTCCGGCGGGTCACCCTGCCGTCGGTGCTGCCCGGTGTGGTCGCGGGCGCGGTGCTGTGCTGGGCGCGGGCGCTGGGCGAGTTCGGTGCCACGATCACGTTCGCGGGCAACTTCCCCGGCGAGACCACGACCATGCCGCTGGCCGTCTACCTCGCCCTGGAGACGGACCCGGACGCCGCTGTCGTGCTGAGCGTGGTGCTGCTGGTGGTGTCCGTGGGCGTGCTGGCCGGTCTGCGCGACCGGTGGATCAGCGGGCCGTCATGACCCTGACCGCTTCTCTGCGGGTCACCCGCGCGCACTTCGACCTGGACCTCGACCTCACCATCGCCCCCGGCGAGGTGGTGGCGCTGCTCGGCCCGAACGGCGCGGGCAAGACGACCGCGTTGCGCGCACTGGCCGGGCTGCAGCCGCTGACCGGCGGGCGGATCGCGGTGGGGGAGTCGGTCTGGGACGGTCCGGGCCGGTACCTGCCGGCCGAGGAACGCCCGATCGGCGTGGTGTTCCAGGACTACCTGCTCTTCGCGCACATGTCGGCGCTGGAGAACGTCGCGTTCGGCCTGCGCGCACGGGGCACCCGCAGGGCCGAGGCCCGTGCGGTGGCCGCGACCTGGCTCGACCGCGTCGGCCTCGCGGGCCACGCCGGGGCGAAGCCGCGCGCGTTGTCCGGCGGCCAGGCCCAGCGGGTGGCGCTGGCCCGTGCCCTCGCCACCGGCCCGAGCCTGCTCCTGCTCGACGAACCGCTGGCCGCCCTCGACGCGAGCACCCGCCTCCAGGTGCGTGCCGAGCTCGGCCGGGTGCTCACCGGCTTCACCGGTCACACCCTGCTCGTCACGCACGACCCGCTCGACGCCATGGTGCTGGCCGACCGCCTGGTGATCCTGGAGGACGGCCGCGCCGTCCAGGAGGGACCGCCCGCGGAGGTCGCCCGCCGCCCGCGCACCGACTACGTGGCGAACCTCGTCGGCCTCAACCTCTACCGCGGCACCGCCGACGGCACCGCGGTGGCGCTGGACGAGGGCGGCACCCTGGTCGTCGCCACGCCCGCGCACGGCGCGGTGCACGTGGCGTTCCCGCCCACCGCCGTGGGCCTGCACCTCGACCGGCCCACCGGCAGCCCGCGCAACACGTGGCCGGTGACCGTGGCCGCCGTCGAACAGCACGCCCACACCACGCGGGTGCGGCTGGACGGGGCGCCGTCGGTGCTCGCCGACATCACGACGGCGACCCTCGCCGAGCTGCGGCTGCGGCCGGGGGACGAGGTGTGGGCGGCGGTGAAGGCGACCGAGACGCACACGTACCCGGTCTGACCCCCACCGCCGTCACGACCTCCCCGCCGCCGCTCAGCGGTGGTCGTGCCCGCACAGCAGCGCTGACCCGAGCGCCGTCCGCCGGTGCAGCACGGACAGTCCCCGCCGGACCGTCGTGAGCAGACCCGCCTCCCGCAGCACGGTCGTGTGCCGGCTGACCGCGGACGGCGACGCCCCGAGCCGCGACGCCAGCTCCGTGGTCGTCGCGCCCGTGCCCACCGCCGCCAGCACCGACGAGCGGGTGGTGCCCAGCAGCGCGGCCAGCGCGCCCTCCGGCCGGCTGCCGGAGGAGAGCTGGCGGCGCCACGTCCAGTCGTGGTGCACCGGGTAGACGAGCGTGGGCGGCAGACCGGGGTCGGCCAGCGCGACCGGTGTGCGGCGGCAGAAGTACGACGGCACCAGCCGCAGGCCGCGGCCGCCGAGGTGCAGGTCGCGGTCGTAGGAGTACTGCACCTCCAGCACGGGTGGGCGCCAGTTCATCAACGGCCACATGCCGCGCAGCAGGCCCTCGACACCGTCGAAGCCCGCGCGGTGCACGCGGTCGGTCTCCACCGCGTCCTCGACCAGGTCGGTGTACGGCTCGATCACGGCGCAGTGGTAGCGGGCGAGGGTGCCGGTGAGGTCCTCCAGTGCCGCGCCGTCGCCCTCCACGAGCGGACGCGTCCACTCCGGAGTCGGGCGGATCGCGGCCAGCAGCGAGAACTCCGCGCGCAGGCGGGCGCGCGGAGTCGACCTGATCGCGGCGAGCGCGCTGGACAGCCCGTGCGCACCCTCGGGCGGTGTGAGGAAGTCCGGGAAGTAGGGGCCCAGCGGTGCCAGCACGGACAGCACACCCACGCCGGCGCGGACCGCCTCCCGCGCGGGGCCGCGCCGGACCGCGCGCAACCACGGCTCGAACAGCAGGCCGCTGTCCCGCTCGGTCAGCCGCAACCAGCTGAACACCATCTCCCACAACGGATCGACGTGATCCGCGACCTGCGTCCGCTCCAGATCTCCTGCCGAGAAATGGATACGCAGCAAAAGCAACCTCCCCCTGAACAGGTCACCGCCAGCAACCGTACCGGGGGAGTCAATCCCTTGTGCCGCACCCGTCTGCGGGTCGTGGTCTCCCGGCGCCGCACCGGCGCTCAGGCGCCGAACCAGCGGGGCAGCACCTCCTCCAGGTCGTCCTGGTCGTCACCGGCCCACGCGACGTGCCCGTCCGGCCGCAGCAGCACGGCGGGCACGTCCAGCTCCTCGCTCACGTCGACCACGTGGTCGACCCGGTCAGCCCAGCCCCGCGCCGAGAGCCTGCCGGTCTGGTCGAGCAGCAGGCCGCGGGCGGTGCGTTGCAGCTCGAACAGGCGGCCGTCCTTGAGCCGCACGTCCTTCAGCCGCCGCCCGACCAGCGGGTGGTCGCTGCCGAAGTCGTAGCGGATGCCGACCGCGGTGATCTTCTCGATCAGGTGGCGGGTGACGCCCTCCAGGTCCATCAGCTCGCCGAGCAGCCTGCGCACCGCCTGCGGACCCGGTTCCGGTGTCATCAGCTGCACCTGCGCGCGGGTGTTGTCCAGCACGGCGGCGCCCACCGGGTGCCGTTCGGCGTGGTAGCTGTCGAGCAGGTCGGCGGGCGCCCAGCCGCGGACCGCCGCGGCGAGCTTCCAGCCGAGGTTCACCGCGTCCTGCACACCGAGGTTGAGGCCCTGGCCACCGGCCGGCGGGTGCACGTGGGCCGCGTCGCCCGCCAGGAACGCCCGGCCGGACCGGTAGCGCTCGGCCTGCCGGGTCGCGTCGCTGAACCGGGACGTCCAGCGCGGCGAGTGCACGCCGAAGTCCGTGCCCGCGACGGCGACCAGGCGGCGCCGGAAGTCGTCCAGGGTCGGCGGCGTGCGGTCCTGCCGGACGTCATCGGCCGAGACGACGACGCGGAACGTGTCGCCCATCGGGCCCACGCCGAACCACGGGTTGGTCCTGCGGATCTCCGCCACCCGCGCCGTGAGCTCGTCGAGCGGCATCGTCACCTGCATCTCGCCCAGCAGCGTCTCCAGCCGGGCGGGTTCGCCGGGGAAGCCGATGCCGAGCAGCTTGCGGACCGTGCTGCGGCCGCCGTCGCAGCCCACCAGGTAGCGGCCGCGCACCGTGCTCCCGTCGGCCAGCGCGGCCGTCACGCCCTCGTCGTCCTGCGTCAGGCCCACGACCTCGCTGCCGCGCCGGACCTCGGCGCCCAGCCCGACGGCGTGCTCGGTGAGCAGCCGGTCGGTCAGCGGCTGCGGGATGCCGAGGATGTAGCCGTGCGCGGTGTCCATGTCCGCGGGCCACGGCTTGAGGATGCCGGCGAAGAACCCGCCCGCTTCGTGCTTCGTCCCCAGCTCCAGGAACTTCTCCAGCAGCCCCCGCTGGTCCATCAGCTCGATGCTGCGCACGTGCAGGCCGAGCGCCCGCACCACCGGCGTCGGCTGCTGCTCCCGTTCCAGCACGACCACGCGCACACCGTGCAGGCGCAGCTCCCCGGCCAGCATGAAGCCGGTGGGCCCGCCGCCGACGATGATCACGTCATACATGTGTTGCTCCCCCGTTCACCAAGCAATGCGCGGTGAAGTGTGGGGCAGGCACAGGGTCTTGTGGCAAGGCCCCCTGTGCGCTATATGTTGAAGTGGGAGGAAGCGCGCTTCCTCCCTTTGTCGTGTGTGGACCCGCTCAGGCTGCGTCGTCCGTGCGGATCGTCTGGATGTGCACCGTGCGTGTGCCGGTGTGCGCGTCGCGGCCGTGCCAGCAGCGGTAGTTGTCGAGCACCAGCACGTCGCCCTCGTCGAGCCGGAACCTCGGCAGCGTCGGCTGCACGCGGGCCACCTCCTCGTCGAGGCGCCGCAGCATCGCCGTGACGTGGTCGCTCCGGGGGTCGCGGTGAAGGGGAGCGGCACCGTCGGTGCGGCGGGTGATGCGCCGCCCGGTGCGCGTGTGCTCGACGTGCCGCGCGACCCGCGGTGTGGCGGGCAGGCCGCGGACGCCGGCCCACCGCCCGTACAGGTCGACGTCGACGTCGGTGAGGAACGCCCGCAGGTCCGCCGGCAGCGAGTCGGTGAACGCGTGCGCGTCGACGACGAACGACTCACCGCCCGACGGCGCCTGCTCGACCAGTTGCAGGAGCACGAAGTCCTCGTCGGGGTGCCGCCGCCGCACCTGCCTGCCGCCGACGTCCACGACGACGTCGAAGCTGTCGGCGTGCAACGGCAGCGGGCCGCCGTCCACGGACCTGCGCGTGCGGTGCGGGTACAGCTCGCGCACCCCGCTGCCGAACAACACCGCCGCCGCCACCGCGAGCGAGCCGGGCTCGACCGGCAGCCCGGTGAGGACCACCGCGCCGGTGCCGGTCAGCGCGGCACGGGCCTGGGGCGAGGTGGCCGGCAGCCGGGCCGGGATCACGACCTGGCCCGGAAGTCGCGCGCCGACGGGACCAGCGCGGCCACCGCGGGAGCGGCGAAGCAGACCACGGCGCACCCGGCGAGCACCGCGGTGGCACCGAAGTGCGCGATGGCGGGGGCGATCAGCGCCAGGCCGACGGGCGCGAGGCCGTACGACATCAGGAAGTCCAAAGAGGACACGCGGGCGAGCTTGGACGGTTCGACCTCGCGCTGGGTGGCGGTGAACCACGGCACGTTGAACAGCTCGATGCCGACACCGGCCACCGCGTAGGCGGCGAGCACGACCGCCGGGTGCACCGGCAGCAGCAGGCTCAGCGGCGCGAACCCGTACAGCGCCAGGCCCGCGAACGCCGTCCAGCCCGCGTGCTTCGGCCGCCAGCGCGCGATCAGCAGGGCGCCGGCGAGCGCGCCGAGCGTGTAGGCGGTGAGGGCGCCGGCGAGCACGGCCTCCGTGCCGTAGCGGTCGCGGCTGACCAGCGGCAGCACCACGCCGGTCGCGGAGTAGCCGGTGGCGATCACGGCCGTCAGCGCGCCCAGGCCGGCCAGGAACCAGGGGTGCCGGCGGGCCTCCCGCACGCCCTCGGCGAACTCGGCGAAGAACCGCGGCCTGCCCGCCGTGCCCGCGAAGTCGTTGCCGCGCGGCGGAACCAGCGCTGCCACCAGCCACAGCGCGCCGATGCCGAGCAGCAGCGCCTCCGTGGTCGCGACGAGCGCGAGCAACGCGGTGAGGCCGGGTGCGACGAGCGTCGTGACGCGGACCGAGAGTGTCATCGCGGCGTTGGCCCGCTGGCGCTGGTCCTCGTGCACCACCTCGGCGGTCAGCGCCTGGAACGCCGGGCGGCACGCGCCCTGGCCCGCGCCCATCGCCACCGCGGCAACCGCCATGAGCGGCAGGGAGCTCCCGACGAAGAACGCGAGCACCGGTGCCGCGACGGCCGCCGTGAGCCCCGACCAGAGCACCACGCGGCGACGGGCGTAGCGGTCGGCCAGCACGCCGCTGATCGGCACCGCGGCGAGGAACCCGGCGGTGCGTGCGGCCAGCAGCACGCCCAGCTCCACCGCGGTGAGGGTGCGGTCGAGCACGGCCAGGCCGAGCACGTACGGCAGCGCCCAGGTGGCGATGCCGGACGCGGTGGTCGCCGTCCAGAGCCGCAGGAACGCCACGTTCCTGAGCACGGGGGCGGGTGGGGGCAGTGTGTCGTGAACCACGCGGCCGACCTTCCGGATTGGGGCTTGTGTTGAAAATGGTTGTCGTTACAGTAACGGACACCGCTGTCGTCTCGCACTGGAGGATCCGATGTCACACGCCGCCCGGCTCGGCCTGGCGCTCACCGCCGCGGCGTTCGTCGCCGGCTGCGCCGCACCGGGAGGAGGGGCCGCGCCGGCGTCGTCGGTCGTGGTCGACAGCTGCGGCAAGCAGCTGACCTTCACCGGCACGCCGCAGCGGGTCGTCACGCTGGACCAGAACTCCACGGAAACCCTGCTGGCACTGGGGGTCGCCGACCGCATGGCGGGCACGGCCAACCTCAAGACCAAGGTGTCGCCCAGGTTCGCCGAGGCCTACGCGAAGATCCCGGTGCTCTCGCCGAAGGTGCTGACCTCCGAACCGTTGCGCGCGGCGAACCCGGACGTCGTGGTGTCGTCGTTCGAGGAGCACTTCACCACCGACCGCGCCGGCACCCGCGACGAGCTCGCGGAACTGGGCGTGCCGAGCTACGTCAGCGCGGTGAACTGCCCGGACGGCACCACGCCGCCGTTCGAACGGCTGTTCCGCGACTACGAGAACTTCGGCAAGTTCCTCGGGGTGGCCGACAAGGCGAACGCGCTTGCCGCCGAACAACGCGCCGCGGTGGCCGAAGTGCAGGCCGCGGGCGCGAAACGACCCAGGGCGCCCAAGGTCGTGTGGATCTACTCGGTGTTCAAGGACGTGCCGTACGTGGCCGGCCGCGACGGCATGCCGAGCCAGATGAGCAAGATCGCGGGCGCGGTCAACGTGTTCGACGACGTCGCGCAGGAGTGGCCGGAGGTGTCGTGGGAGGAGATCGCGCGGCGCAACCCCGACGTGATCGTGGTCGGTGACCTGTCCGAACGCGGCAACCCCGGTGACAAGGCGAGCGAGAAGCTCGCCATGATGCGCGAGCACCCGGCGGTCGCGCAGCTGGACGCGCTGAAGGGCGGCAGGGTCATCGAGCTGCCCGGCATCGAGATGGACCCGTCGGTGCGCACGGTCGACGCGCTGCGCGCGTTCAGCAAGGGCCTCGACGAGGTCGCGGGTGGCTGACACCGCTGTGCTCGCTGAACCACCCGCACCACCGGAACCGGTCAGGCGCACGCTGACCACGGTGCTGTGCCTCGCTTTCCTCGTCCTCTCGCTCGTGCTCGCCGTCCGCATCGGCGCAGGCACGGGCTGGGCGGAGATCGGCAGGGCCGTCGGTGGGCGCCTCGGGGTGCCGGTCGTGCCGCTGTCCCGGTTGCAGGACTCGCTGATCTGGGACCTGAGGGTGCCGCGGGTGCTGCTCGCCGCACTGGTGGGCGCCGCGCTCGCCGTGTGCGGTGCCGCGCTGCAGAGCGTCACCCGCAACTCGCTCGCCGACCCCTACCTGCTCGGGGTGTCCTCGGGTGCCTCGACCGGCGCCGTCGTCGTGGTGGTGCTCGGGTTCGGCGGGTCGCGGCTCGGGGTCACGGGAGGTGCGCTGATCGGTGCGCTCGTCGCGTTCTCCGTGCTGATGCTGCTGTTGCGGCGCACCGGGTTGGACTCCGTGCGGGTCGTGCTCACCGGTGTCGTCGTCGGGCAGCTGTTCGCGGCGCTGACGTCGTTGATCCTGCTGTCCTCCGGTGACGCCGACAGCATCCGCGCGGTGACCCACTGGCTGCTCGGGTCGCTGGCGTCGGCGCGCTGGTCGTCGGTCGCCGTGTGCGCGGTCGTGCTCGCACTGGGGTTGCTGGTCGTGTGGTTGTGCTCGGCGGCGCTGGACGGGTTCGCGTTCGGCACCGACACCGCCGCCTCGCTCGGTGTGGACGTGCGGACCACCCGGATCGTGCTGCTGGTGACGACGTCGGTGCTGACCGCCGTCGCCGTGGCGGCCGTCGGGGCGGTCGGGTTCGTCGGGCTGATCGTGCCGCACGGCGTGCGGTTCCTGGTCGGGCCGCTGCACCGGCGGCTGCTGCCGTTGTCGGCGGTGGTCGGCGCGGTGTTCCTGGTGTGGACCGACGCGGTGACGCGCGTGGTGTTCGCGCCGCTGGAGGTGCCGGTCGGCGTGTTCACCGCGCTGCTGGGCGTGCCGCTGTTCCTGCTGGTGCTGCGCAGGAGGGGAGAGCTGTGAGGATCTCCGCGGAGCACCTGGACTGGGGCGTGCCGGGCAAGGCGATCGTGCGGGACGTCGAGCTGGTCGTCGAGCCCGGTGAGACGGTGGGGCTGATCGGCCCCAACGGGTCCGGCAAGTCGTCGCTGCTGCGGTGCCTGGCCGGCCTGCGCACACCGGTCGCCGGAGCCGTGCGCTGGGACGGTGCGGACGCGGCGTCGCTGGGTCCCCGCGACCGCGCGCTGCGGCTGGCCTTCGTCGAGCAGACCGCCGACACCGACAGCGACCTGCGCGTCGCCGAGGTCGTGATGCTCGGCCGCACCGCGCACCGGTCGCGCTGGCGCGGACCGGACGCGCACGACCGGGAGGTGGTCGCGGCCGCGCTGGACCGGCTCGACCTGGCCGACCTCGCGGACCGGCCGTGGAAGCAGCTCTCCGGTGGCGAACGCCAGCGCACGCACCTGGCGCGCGCGCTCGCCCAGGAGACGCGGGCGTTGCTGCTGGACGAGCCGACCAACCACCTGGACGTGCGGCACCAGCTGGAGCTGATGGAGCTCGTCAGCGGCACACCGCAGACCGTCGTGGTGGCGCTGCACGACCTCGCGCAGGCCGCCCGCTACTGCGACCGGCTGGTCCTGCTGCACCGCGGTGCCCTGGTGGCGCAGGGCGGCGCCACCGAGGTGCTGACGGCGCCGTTGTTGCGTGAAGTGTTCGAAGTGGACGCCGAGATCGGTCGCGACGGCCTGGGCCACCTGGCCGTCGGCTACCGCGAACCGGCTCGTTGAAGGGGGAGTTGTGACCACAGTGGATGGTTTGGTCGCCGAGGTGCTCGCGAACAGGCACGGGCCTGATCCGGGAGCCGTGGTGGCGACCAGTGTGTTCTGGGTGCACCACGGCACCCGGCTGGCCGGCGGTGACACCACCTACCGCAACCAGTACGTGCTCGTGCGGATCGGGTCGGCGTTCGGCGCCTGCGCGTTCGCCGAGGGCGAGACCGACCCGGCGGTGTGCGCGGACTACAGCGGCGCGCCGGTCTCCGCGCTGCTGACCGAGGCGCCGGCGCCGGTGCGGGTCGCGGCGCTGGACGCGTACCTCGCCTCGGTCCGTCCACACCGGACCTCGGGCGCCGAACGGGTCGTGCTCCCCGTTGGCACGCCGGAGGAACGGGCTCGTGCCCGTGACGCGGCGGTCGCGGGGCTGCTGGACGTCGAGCCGGGTGCCAAGGTCGCGTTGATCGGTGTGGTGAACCCGTTGGTGGCGGCGATCAGGGACCGCGGGGCCGAGTGCCTGCCGTGCGACCTGTCGTTGCGCACCACCCAGTGGGGCGACCCGGTGACACCGGACATGAGGGACGTCCTCGGTGTCGCCGACGCGGTCGTGGCCACCGGCATGACGATCGGCAACGGCACGTTCGACGAGATCCTGCGCACCTGCCGGTCGCGAGACATACCGCTGGTCGTCTACGCGCAGACCGCCAGTGCCGTCGCCCGGCAGTTCCTGGGCAACGGGGTGACCGCGCTGTCCGCGGAACCGTTCCCGTTCTCCCAGTTCAGCGCCGACGAGACAGTCCTGCACCGCTACCGGACCCGGACGTGAGCCCCGTCGTGGACCACCACATCGCCGACACCCTCAGCCGACCCGCCCTGGTGCGCCTCGACGACCGCACCACCTGCCTGCGGTTCGAGACCATGAAGGTCGCCTCCGCGCTGGCCGCCGTGCGCCACCTGCTGGAGTGCGGCACGGTCTGCGCGGGCGACACGCTCGTGGACAGCTCCAGCGGCATCTACGCCCACGCACTGGCGCTGGCCTGCCACCGGCACGGCCTGCACTGCCACATCGTCGCCTCCACCACCGTGGACAAGACGTTGCGGGCGCAGCTGGAGATCCTGGGCGCGACGGTCGAACCCATGCCCGCCACCGCGAGCCTGAAGCTCGACCAGAGCCGCCGGGTCGCGCGGGTGCACGAGATCCTGCGCGACAACCCGCGCCACCACTGGATGCGCCAGTACCACGACGACGTGCACTACCTCGGCTACCGGCCCATCGCCGACGCCGTCCGCGCGGAGCTCGGCCCGGTGCCGCTGACCGTCGTCGGCGGCGTGGGCACGGGCGCGTCGACCGGTGCGCTGGCGAAGTTCCTGCGGGAGTCCGATCCGAGCGTGGAACTGGTCGGCGTGCAACCGTTCGACAGCGTCACGTTCGGCAGCGAGCACGTGCACGACCCGGAGATCATCATCGCCGGTATCGGCAGCTCGATCCCGTTCGCCAACGTCGACCACACCCTGTACGACACCGTGCACTGGGTCGGTTTCGACGCGGCGCTGGCGGGCGCGGTGGCGTTGCTGCGCGAGCACGCGATCTTCGCCGGGCTCTCCGCCGGCGCGGCCTACCTCGCGGCGCGGTGGGAACAGCAGCTCGACCCGGACCGGCACGTCGTGCTGCTGGCACCGGACACCGGTCACCGCTACGTGGACGCGGCCTACTCGCGCCACTCCGAGGCGTTGCCGTTGACGGAGCTGGAGCCGCACGACATCACGGCACTGGCCGACATGGACCTGCCGTGGTCGCGGATGCACTGGAACCGCGCCGAGGCACCACCCGCGGCCTCGGCCCGGCAGCCCATCCCCGTCGCATCCTGAGAGGCCCCTTGCTGCCAAGGCGTCTGCAAGTACCACCAACACATGATCGAATCGCCGCTGACCACCACCAACACGTTCGCCGCTCGCCGAAGCAGGCTCCCCTGTCCCCGGGGAACGGGGGAGCTGTTGGTAGTAGGAAGGTGCTTGTTGATGTCGAGTTGGTGGTACTTGCAGATGCTGGGGAGGTGGTCAGTTCAGGTCGAACGTCGGTGTGAACACCCGGTCGAAACCGACCTCGCGGCGCGGACCGGTCATCGTCAGGCCGATCGCCGTGTCGATGTCACCGCTCGACCGGCCCACCCGCAGCTCGACGGCACCGGGGTCGACCTGGCGCCGACCGGCACGGCCGGTGTAGGAGGTCTGGTCGGCGTGCACCACCGCGGTGACGGTGCGGGTCTCGCCCGGTTCGAGGTCGACCTTCACCGCACCGACGAGTGCCTGCACGGGACGGGCGACCTCGGCGACCGGGTCGTGCAGGTACAGCTGCACGACCTCGGTGGTGGGCAGCTCGGTGTCGTTGCGCAGGGTGGTGACCACGCGGCACGTGCCGTCGGTCGGCCACTCCGCCGCGTCGGCCGTCACGGACACCCAGGTGACCGGGGCGTAGGTGAGGCCGTGGCCGAACGGGAACAGCGGGGTCGGGTCGACCGTGCTCACGTCGCTGCGCGCGCCCAGGGGTGCGGTCAGGTAGGTCGACGGCTGGGTGGCACCGGCGCCGGGGAAGCTGACCGGGAGGCGCCCGGACGGGTTCACCCGGCCGCTGAGGACCGCGGCCAGTGCCGCCGCGCCCTCCTCGCCGGGGTAGAAGCCGCACACGGCGGCGGCGAGGCGGTCGATCTGGCGGGACAGCTCGTACGGGCGGCCCGAGAGCAGCACCAGGACGACCGGGGTGCCGGTGGCGATGAGGGCTTCGAGGAGCTCCTCCTGCCGGCCGGGCAGGCGCAGGTCGCTCGCGTCGCAGCCCTCGCCGGAGGACCCGCCGCCGAACAGGCCCGCCTCGTCGCCGAGGACCGCGACGCAGACCTCCGCGCCGGCCGCCGCCTCGACGGCCGCGCGCAGGTCGGCGTCGGTGCCGCCGAGCACGGTGCAGCCGGCGGCGTGCACCACGTCGTGGTCGTCGCCGAGCGCGTCCAGGACGGTCGGCACGTCGATGCCCATCGGCACCTCGGGGTGGTGCTTGCCGACGTGCAGCGGGAACGAGTAGCAGCCCAGCATCGCGCCGGGGTCGTTCGCCCGCGGGCCCACCACGGCGACGCGGCGGCGGGAGGTCAGCGGGAGCACGCCCTCGTTGCGCAGCAGCACGATCGAGCGCTCGGCGAGCTGACGGGCGACGGCACGGGAGTCGGCGTCGTCGAGGTCGATGCCCGCGGCGCCGTTGTCGGGCTCGGGGGAGAAGTCCGGGTCGAGCAGGCCGAGCTCGCACTTCTGCGCCAGCACGCGGGTCAGCGCCCGGTCCACCAGCGCCTCGTCGACCCGGCCCTCCTGCACGGCGGTCAGCAGCGGGTCGCCGTAGCAGTCCACAGTGGGCAGTTCGACGTCGATGCCGGCGGCGAGCGCCTGTGCCGCGGCGTCCTCCCTGTCGGTCGCCACGGCGTGCAGGCGGTAGAGGAACGGCACGGCGAAGTAGTCGGCCACCACGGTGCCGGTGAAGCCGTAGCCGTCGCGCAGCAGGTCGGTGAGCATCGCGGGGTCGGCCGCGACCGGCACGCCGTCGTTGTCGGTGTAGGAGTTCATCACCGACCGGGCACCCGCGTGCAGGGCCATCTCGAACGGCGGCAGGAGCACGTCGGCCAGCTCGCGCGGGCCGATCGACACCGGCGCGAGGTTGCGGCCGCCCCTGGAGGCCGAGTAACCGGCGAAGTGCTTGAGCGTGGCCACGATCCCCGCGGACTCCAGGCCCGCCACGTAGGCGGCGCCGATGGTGCCGACCAGGTGCGGGTCCTCGGCGATGGTCTCCTCGACCCGGCCCCACCGCAGGTCGCGCGCCACGTCCAGCACCGGCGCGAGACCCTGGTGCACACCGAGGCGGCGCATCGAGCCGCCGATCAGGGACGTCATGCGGCGCACCAGGTCCGGCTCGAACGAGGCGCCCCAGCACAGCGGTGACGGGAAGGCGGTCGCCTGCCACGCGGCCAGGCCGGTGAGGCACTCCTCGTGCACCATCGCGGGAATCCCGAACCGGGTGCTCGCGATGATCTGCCGCTGGCTGCGGGCGAGGCTGTGCGCGCCCACCTCCGGCGCGATCGGCCGGGTGCCGAACACGCGGGTGAGCTGGCCGATGCCGTGGCGGGTCAGCTCGTCGAAGTCCGGCGGCTCCACGATCAGGTCGTGCTGGTGCGGCGCCATCTCGCCCGCCGAGTCGATGCCGACCCAGATGCCCTGCAGCTGCGCGATCTTCTCTGGCAGGGTCATCCTGGCCATCAGGTCGCGGACGCGGTCCGCCGCGGCGGCGTGCGGGTCGCGCCAGAGTTCTGCCGAGGTGGTGGCTTCGGTCGTCACATGATCTCCAGGGGTCAGGAGGACAGCGCTCGGGTCGAGTGCCGGGCGATCAGCTCGGTTCCGAGCGTGATGTGAGTGCCGTCCGGCGTCTCTCCGTTGATGAGCCGGACGAGCAACGAGACCGCGCGGCGCCCCATCTCGCGGATGGGCTGCTCCACGGTCGTCAGCGCGGGGGCGCACAGCGCCGACTCGGGGATGTTGTCGAAGCCGACCACCGACAGGTCCTCCGGCACGCGCAACCCCATTGCCACAGCGGTTTCGATGGCCGCGATGCCGGTGACGTCGTTCGCGGCGAAGATGGCGGTCGGCCGGTCGGGCAGGCTGAGCAGCTCCCGCGCGGACGCGGCCGCCACGTCGCGGTCGTAGTCACCCGGCCGGACCAGGTCCTCGTCCACCTCGACGCCCGCACCCGCGAGCGCCCTGCGGTACCCGGTTTCGCGCTGCTGGGCGGACTTCAGGTCCGCTCGGCCGGTGAGCAGTGCGATCCTGCGGTGGCCCAGCGCCAGCAGGTGCTCGGTGGCGATCCGGCCACCGGTCAGGTTGTCGGAGTCGACGGTCGGCAGCGCCGCCCGCCCGGTGTGCGGGTCGACCGCCACGACCGGGGTGCCCGGCACCTCCTCCAGGTCCACGGCGGGCGTGACGAGCACGGCGCCGTCGACCAGGGTGCCGCTCAACCGGCTCAGGTACCGGCGTTCCCAGCCCTGCGGGTCACCGGTCCGGCCGCCCGCCGAGTAGACGACGAGCTCGAAACCGGTGCCGCGGATGGCATCCGCCGCTCCCTTGAGCAGTTCGGTGCTGAACGGCTCGATGTCGGCGACCAGGATGCCGATGACGTTCGTGCGGTGGTTGCGCAGGCTCTGCGCGACCAGGCTCGCCTCGTAGCCGAGTTCCTTGATCACCGCCGTCACTCGCGCGAACGTGTCGGCGGAGACGCCGTAGCGCTGGTTGAGGACCTTGGACACGGTGGCCACCGAGACGCCGGCCTGAGCGGCGACGTCACGGATGGTGACACGAGAGCGAGGGGGCACGGGGCTGAGACTAGCCGTGTAAAACGTTATCGACAACGATTGACACAGCGACTTCGAAGCGGAATTCTCTCTAGCCACCGCAGGGCATGTGTTCGATCCCGCCCCGTCCTACTCGGCCGAAGTCGTCAGGAGTGGACCCCAATGCGTTCTGTGCACAAGTTGTCCGTCGCTCTCGCCGCAGCCGCGACGCTCGTGCTTGCCGCGTGCAGCGGCTCCAGCGGTGGCGACGCCTCCGCTGACGGTCCGGTCACGCTCACCTGGTGGCACAACCGGACCACTGAACCGATGAAGTCGATCTGGCAGCAGATCGCGGACGACTTCCACAAGACCCACCAGGACGTCTCGTTCACGATCGAGCCGATCCAGAACGAGCAGTTCCAGACCAAGGTGCCCCTGGCCCTGCAGGGCAACACCCCGCCGGACATCTTCCAGCAGTGGGGCGGTGGCGGGCTCGCCTCACAGCTCAGCTCCGGCAAGATCGCGGACATCACGCAGGGCGCCTCCGGTTGGATCGGCCCGCTGGGCCAGGCGGCGCAGGGCTGGCAGGTCAAGGGCAAGCAGTACGGTGTGCCGTACCAGATGCACGCCGTGGGCTTCTGGTACCGCAAGGACCTCTTCGCCACCGCGGGCGTCACCGCGCCACCGTCCACTCTGGACGAGCTGAACGCCGCGGTCGCGAAGCTGAAGACCGCGGGCCTGGTGCCGATCGCGGTCGGCGGCAAGGACCGCTGGCCGGACGCCTTCTACTACAACTACTTCGCGATCCGGCAGTGCTCGGTCGACGCGCTGAAGAAGGCCGTGGAGAAGACCGAGTTCGCCGACCCGTGCTTCACCAAGGCGGGCGAGAACCTCAAGGCGTTCATCGACACCAAGCCGTTCCAGGACGGCTTCGTCGGCACCCCGGCCCAGCAGGGCGCCGGCAGCTCGGCAGGCATGCTCGCCAACGGCAAGGCCGCCATGGAGCTGCAGGGCGACTGGAACCCGGACGTGATGCAGGCCCTGTCGGAGGACAAGGAGCTGGACTCGAAGATCGGCTGGTTCCCGTTCCCGTCGGTGCCCGGCGGCGAGGGTGCCCCGGACGCCGTGCTCGGCGGCGGTGACGGCTTCTCGTGCACCTCGCGTGCGGCCAAGGCCTGCACGGACTTCCTGGGCTACCTGGTGGGCGAAGAGGTGCAGAAGAAGCTCGCGGCGACCGGTTCCGGCCTGCCCGTGCACCCGGCTGCCGTGGCGTCGCTGAAGACCGAGACGCACAAGCAGATCTCCGAGTACGTCACGAAGGCACCGCACCTGCAGTTCTACTTCGACATCGCCTTCCCGACCAACGTCGGCCAGGCGCTGAACGACTCGATCGCCAACTTCTTCGCCGGCCAGGGCGGTCCTGACACGATCGTCCAGTCGGTCTCCAAGGCAGCCGCCGGGAACAAGTGATGAGCACCGCGACCAGTTCGCGGCCGTTGACCGCCCCCAGCTCGCCCGCGCCAGCGGCTGGGGGCACCCGGCGGCGGCGGTCCCGCACCCGCACACGTCTCGAGCTCGCCCTCCTGCTCACACCGGCCCTGGTGCTGTTCGCCGGGTTCGTGCTGGTGCCGATCGGGGTGGCCGCGGTCTACAGCCTGTACTCCTGGAACGGGTTCGGCCCGCTGACCGACTTCGTCGGCCTGAAGAACTACGTCGACGCCTTCTCCGGTGACGTATTCCAAGGCGCCATCGGGCACAACCTGATCATCGCGTCGTTGTCGATCGTCGTGCAGCTCCCGCTCAGCATCGGCCTCGCGCTGCTGCTCAACCGGAAGCTGCGCGGGCGGACGTTCCTGCGCATGGTGGTCTTCGCGCCGTACGTGCTGTCGGAGGCCGTCACCGCCGTCATCTGGCTGCTGATGCTGCAACCGGGCGGGTTCGTCGACGAGGTCCTGCGGTCGGCAGGCCTCGGCTCGCTGGTCCAGCAGTGGCTGGCCGACCCGTCGATCGTGCTCTACACGCTGTTCGTCGTGATCACGTGGAAGTACATCGGGTTCGGCGTGATCCTGCTGCTGGCCGGGCTCCAGGGAGTGCCGCCCGAGCTGCGGGAGGCCGCCGCCCTCGACGGGGCGACCGCGTGGCAGACCACCCGGCACGTCGTGCTCCCCTTGCTGGGGCCCACGATCCGCGTGTGGATCTTCCTGTCGGTGATCGGCTCGCTGCAGCTGTTCGACCTCGTGTGGATCATGACGCTCGGCGGTCCCGCCAACGCGTCCTCGACCATGGCGACCTACCTGATCGACCACGGCTTCAAGCGCTACGAGTTCGGCTTCGGCAGCGCCGTCGCGGTGATCCTCTTCATCATCTGCTTCACGTTCGCGTTGTTCTACCAGCGGTTCGCGCTGCGCAGGGACACCGAGGGCGCCTTGACCAGGGCGGTGGGCTGAGTTGTCACGTCGCAACACCGCGGGCTACCTCGCCGCGTTCGCCGTCGTGGGCGTCACGGTGGTGCCGCTGCTCTTCGTGCTGCTGGGCGGGTTCCGCACCACGGCGCAGATCAACTCCGCACCGGCGGGCCTCCCCGGCCCGTGGGTGTGGGAGAACTACGCCGAGGTCGCGACCTCACCGGTGTTCTGGCGGTTGCTGGGCAACAGCGCGCTGATCGCCGTGATCGCGACGACCCTGGCGGTCGTGCTGGGGGCGATGGCGGCGTTCGCGTTGTCCCGCTACGCCTTCCGCGGCAGGGAGGCGTTCTACACGCTGTTCACGCTCGGCCTGCTGTTCCCGCTGGGAGTGGCGACCCTGCCGCTGTACCTGTGGCTGCGCCAGCTCGGTCTGCTGGAGAACCCGCTCGGTGTCGCGATCCCGGAGGCGGCGTTCTCGCTGCCGATCACGATCGTGATCCTGCGGCCGTTCATGCACGCCATCCCGGCCGAGCTGGAGGACGCCGCGCTGCTCGACGGCGCGGCCAAGCTCGGGTTCTTCTGGCGGATCCTGCTGCCGCTGTCGGGGCCCGCGCTGTCGACCGTGTCCGTGCTCGCGTTCGTCAGCAGCTGGAACTTCTTCCTGCTGCCGTTGCTCGTGTTCAACGACTCCAGCAACTTCACCCTGCCGCTGGGCGTTGCCATGTTCCAGTCGGAGCACACCCAGGACACCGCGAAGGTGCTCGCCTTCACCGCGTTGTCCATGATCCCGGCGCTCACGTTCTTCGTGCTCGCCGAACGACGGATGGTCGGTGGCCTGACCGGTTCGGTGAAGGGCTGACACCTCGGAGGAGCTCGACGATGAACTCGTCCTTCGCCCGGCGTCACTTCCTGCAACTGCTCGCCGCGCTCACGGCGACCGCGAGCGCGACCGGAACCGCTGCTGCCGCCGAGCTCGTCTCGGCGCAGGGCGGGGCCGGCCGGTTCCCGCTCGTGTCCAGGGGGAGGTCGGCGGTGCTGGTCGTCAGCACCGCCGACCACCCCGGCGTCGTCCGGGTCGCCGGTGACCTGCAGGCCGACGTGGAACGGGTCACCGGCGTCAAGCCGGCGCTCGTGCACTCCCTGCCCGACAAGGGCGACGTCGTGCTCATCGGCACGGTCGGCAGCCCGCTCGTCGACCGGCTCGTGGCGGCGGGCGCGCTCGACGTCACCGGCATCGCCGGCAGGTGGGAGACCTCGCTGACGCAGGAGGTCCGCACCGGCGGGCGGCGCGTGCTGGTGATCACCGGCAGCGACCAGCGCGGCACCGTCTACGGCACCTACGACCTCTCCCGCGCCATCGGCGTCTCGCCCTGGTACTGGTGGGACGACGTGCCCGTCGAGCACCGCGACGAGCTGCACGTGCGCTCCGAGCGGCACAGCCCCGGCCCGCCGTTCGTGAAGTACCGCGGCATCTTCATCAACGACGAGAACCCGGCGCTGGGCACCTGGGCGCCGCGCTACTTCGGCCCCGGCCACGCACCCGGTCACCCCGGCGGCTTCAACCACCTGTTCTGGGAGAAGGTCTTCGAGACCCTCCTGCGGCTGAAGGGCAACTACGTCTGGCCCGCGGTGTGGGGACGGGCGTTCGCCGAGGACGACCCGCTCAACCACGCCACCGCCACGCGCTACGGCATCGTCATGGGCACCTCGCACGAGGCGCCGATGATGCGCGGCATCGAGGAGTGGAACCGCCACGCCGTGCCCGCGGTGCGCGACGCGAACGGCGTCATCACCAAGCCGGGTCACGACCCGTACGGCGGCACGGGGGAGTGGAGCTTCCGCCGCAACGCCGACGCGATCAAGGCGTACTGGACCGACGGCATCCGCCGCATGGTGGACGAGGACATCGAGGGCGTCGTCACCGTCGGCATGCGCGGCAACGGCGACACCCAGCTGCCCGACGGCGACAGCATCGAGCTCATGCAGTCGATCATCGCGGCCGAGCAGGAGGTCCTCGCCCAGGTCACCGGGCGCGACCCGGCGCAGATCCCACAGGTGTGGACCCTCTACAAGGAGGTCCTGCGGTACTGGGACAAGGGCCTGCGCCCGCCCGACCACGTCACCGTCGTCTTCCCCGACGACAACTGGGGCAACCTGTGCAAGCTGCCGGACCGCTCGCTGCCGGACCGCGCCGGCGGGTACGGCCTCTACTACCACTTCGACTACGTCGGCGTGGGGCGCAACTACAAATGGGTCGACACCTGCGCGATCGCGAACCTGTGGGAGCAGCTGCACCAGGCGGCCGAGTACGGCATCTCCCGGCTGTGGGTCGCGAACGTCGGCGACTTCAAGGGCAACGAGCTGCCCACGCAGTTCTTCCTCGACTACGCCTGGAACCCGCAGGCGCTGCCGCTGGAACGGCTGTCCACCTGGGAGCGCGAGTACGCCGAGCAGAACTTCGGCAGGCGCGAGGCCGCGGCCATCGCCGAGGTGCTGAACGAGTACGGCCGGCTGCAGGCGCGGCGCAAGCCCGAGCTGCTCAACCGCCGCATCACCGTCGAGGGCACCACGATCGTCAATGACGACAGGGCCACGCCGTTCAGCCTGGTCAACTACCGCGAGCTCGACCGCGTCACCGAGGAGTGGAAGCGGCTGGGCCAGAAGGCCGAGCAGGTCGGCGCACGTCTGCCCGCCGCCTACCGCGACGCCTACTTCGAACTGGTGCTGTACCAGGTGAAGGCCACCGCGAACCTCTACGAGCTGCGGCACGCGGAGTTCACGAACCTCTTCTACGCCGCGCAGGGCCGGGCGCTGGCCAACGACCTCGCCGCGACCACCGAGGCGCGGTTCGCCGACGACCTGGCGCTCGCGGACCGGTTCAACAACGTCGTCGCGGGCGGCAAGTGGCGTGGTTTCCAGACGCAGCCGCACATCGGGTACGGCGACGTCGAACGCTACGGGCCGAACGCGCCGTGGCAGCAGCCGGAGAAGGACAACGTGGCGCTGCCCGACGAGGTCTTCCCGCCGGTCCGCCGGATCACCCCGGCCGGTCCGGCCGAGATGGGTGTCGCGATCGACGGGTCCGAGCAGTGGTGGCCGTCCTCGCAGGAGCCGCCGGTGCTGCCGGAGCTCAGCCCGTTCCAGAGCGCGCCCGCGCCGTTCGTCGACGTCTTCAACCGCGGCACCGAGCCGTTCGACTGCACGATCACCTCCGGTGCGCCGTGGCTGGTCGTGCGGCCGGCGTCGGGCCGGGTGGACAAGCAGCTGCGCGCCACCCTCTCCGTGGACTGGTCACGGGCACCGAAGGGCACGACCAGCGTGCCGGTCGTGGTGTCCGGTGCGGGGCGCACGGTGACCGTGCGGGCCCCGATCGGCAACCCGGCGCTGCCGTACTCGTGGCGCGAGGGGTTCGTGGAGGCCGGCGGGTGCGTGTCGATCGAGGCCGAGCACCACAGCGCGAACGTCGCCGCCGGTGGCGTGCGGTGGCGGCGCATCCCCGGTCTCGGCCGCACGGGTGCGGGCATGAAGCCGTTCCCGGTCACCGCACCGAGCCAGGAACCCGGTCGCGGACCGCGGCTGGAGTACCGGCTCACGCTCCTCGCCCCCGGTGAGGTCACGGTGTGGGCGCACCTCTCGCCCCGCGCCGGGGTGCTGCCCACACCGGGCCTGCGCTACGCGGTGTCGTTCGACGACGAGGTGCCCCAGGTCGTGGACGCGATCAAGGTGCACGGCGCGGACCACTCGCTGATGAACCGGCCGTGGGAGCGCATGACCTCCGACAACGTCAACCGCACCGCCACCAGGCACACGATCACCAGGCCCGGCCCGCACGTGCTCCGGTTCTGGATGGTCGACCCCACGCTCGTGGTGCAGAAGCTGGTCGTGGACACCGGCGGCCTGCGCGCGAGCTACCTCGGACCGCCGGAGAGCAAGCGCATGTAGTCAATCCAAGGGAGCGACGATGAAGTTGCACTCAACCAGGACCACGCGGTTACTCGCGATCACGGCGGCGGCGGCCGCGATCGCGGCGGGCCAGGTGGTCCCGGCATCGGCCGCGGGGCCGTTGAAGGACATCACGAACAGGTGGGTCGGCAGCGCTGTGGCGGCGGGGCCGCTGGGCAGCCAGGCCGACTACCGCTCGGTGCTGACCCGCGAGTTCGACAGCGTGACGCCCGAGAACGAGATGAAGTGGGCGGTGGTCGAGCCCAACCGCGGCCAGTTCAACTGGTCCGGTGCGGACGCGATCGTCAACTACGCGCAGCAGAACGGCAAGACCGTGCGCGGGCACACCCTGGTGTGGCACAGCCAGTACCCCGGCTGGCTCAACAACCTCGGTGGCTCCGAGCTGCGCAGCGTGACCCAGCAGCACATCAACACCGAGATGGGCCGGTACCGCGGCAAGATCCGCGCGTGGGACGTCGTCAACGAGATCTTCGAGGAGAACGGCTCGCGCAGGCAGTCGATCTTCCAGACGCGCATGGGTGACGGGTTCGTCGCCGACGCGTTCCGCTGGGCGCGTGCCGCCGACCCGTCGGCCAAGCTCTACATCAACGACTACAACACCGAGGGGATCAACGCCAAGAGCGACGCCGTCTACAACCTGGTCCGCACGCTGAAGCAGCAGGGCGTGCCGATCGACGGCGTCGGCATCCAAACGCACCTCGCCACCCGGTACGGCTTCCCGTCGAGCTTCCGGCAGAACATCGAACGGCTGGCCGCGCTCGGCGTCGACATCGCGATCACCGAGGCCGACGTCCGCGTCCAGCTGCCGGTCGACTCGAACAAGCTGAACCAGCAGGCCAACTACTACAAGCAGATCTGGGACGCCTGCCACGCCGTCTCGCGGTGCGTGGAGTTCACGACGTGGGGGTACACGGACCGCCACTCGTGGGTGCCGGGGACGTTCCCCGGTGAGGGTGCTGCCTGCCTCTTCGACTCGAACCTGAGGCCGAAACCCGCCTACACCCGGATCAACCCGTAACGACCGACCCCCCGTCGGCCACGTCCTGCCCGGCACCCGAGCGGTGCCGGGCAGGACCGGCGGACCGCACCCAGAACCACGTCAAGGAGAGAGCGACGATGATGTTGCGCTTACCCCGGGTCCTCGTGATCACCGCGGCGGCGGCCGTGCTGGTGGCGAGCCAGGCGGTGCCCGCGTCGGCGGCGGGACCGCTGAAGAACAGCACCAACAGGTGGGTCGGCAGTGCCGTGGCCGCCGGTCCGCTGGCCGATGAGGCTGACTACCGCGCGGTGCTGACCCGCGAGTTCGACAGCGTCACCCCGGAGAACGAGATGAAGTGGGGCGTCGTCGAGGCGACCCGCGGCCAGTACGACTGGTCCGGTGCCGACGCGATCGTGAGCTACGCCAAGCGGACCGGCAAGTCCGTGCGCGGGCACACCCTGGTGTGGCACAGCCAGCTGCCCGACTGGGTCGCCGGGCTGGAGGCACCCGAGCTGCGCAAGGTGGTCAAGGAGCACATCAAGACCACCGCAGGGCGGTTCAAGGGCAAGATCCGCGCGTGGGACGTCGTGAACGAGGCGTTCAACGAGGACGGCACCCGCCGGCCGACGGTGTTCCAGGAGAAACTCGGCGACGGCTACATCGCCGAGGCGTTCCGGCACGCGCACGCCGCGGACCCGAAGGCCGAGCTGTACATCAACGACTACAACATCGAGGGCCTCAACCCCAAGAGCGACGCGGTGTACGAGCTGGTGCGCAAGCTGAAGAGGCAGGGCGTGCCGATCGAGGGCGTCGGCATCCAGACGCACCTCGCGCTGCAGTACGGCTTCCCGACGACGATGAAGCAGAACATCGAGCGGTTCGCGAAGCTCGGCGTCGACGTCGCCATCACCGAGGCCGACGTGCGCATCCCGCAGCCGACCGACGCGGCGAAGCTGGAGGCCCAGGCCGACTTCTTCGAACAGGCCTGGGACGCCTGCCACGCCGTCAAGCGGTGTGTGGAGTTCACGACGTGGGGCTTCACCGACCGGCACTCGTGGGTGCCCGGCGTGTTCCCCGGCGAGGACGACGCGTGCCTGTTCGACGACGACCTGCGGCCCAAGCCCGCCTACCAGCGCATCAACCCCTAGCGGGAGCCCCCACTTGGCACAGTTCTCGAACCCGGTCCTGCCCGGCTCGCACCCCGACCCGTCGGTGTGCCGGGTGGGACCGGACCACTACCTGGTGACCTCGACCTTCGAGTACTTCCCCGGCCTGCCGGTCTACCACAGCCTGGACCTCGTGCACTGGCGGCTGCTCGGCCACGTGCTCGACCGGCCGTCGCAGCTGCCGCTGCAGGGCGTGCCGGCCTCCGGTGGCCTGTACGCGCCGACGATCCGGCACCACGACGGCGTGTTCTACGTGGTCTGCACGCTGGTGCACGGCAAGAGCGAGTCCGGCAACTTCGTCGTGACCGCGACCGACCCGGCCGGTCCGTGGTCGGAACCGAAGTGGCTGCCGGAGGCCGACGGCTTCGACCCGTCGCTGTTCTTCGACGACGACGGCCGGGCGTGGTGGACCGCGACCCGGCTGGTGCGCCCGCCCGGTGAGACCGAGGTCTGGCTGCGCGAGTTCGACCCGGCCACCCTCGACCTGGTCGGGGACGAGCACGTGGTGTGGCGCGGCGCGATGAGGGACGCGGTCTGGCCCGAAGCACCGCACGTGTACAAGGTGGACGGCCGGTACGTGCTGCTGACCGCGGAGGGCGGCACGGACTTCGAGCACTCGGTCGTCGTGGCGACGGCGGACCACGTCACCGGCCCGTACCGCGGGTCGCTGCTCAACCCGGTGCTGACCCACCGCCACCTCGGCCGCGACCACCCGATCGCGGCGGCCGGGCACGCGGACCTGGTGTGCACGCAGAACGGCCAGTGGTACGCCGTGCTGCTCGCGACCAGGCCGTACGGCGGCTACTACTACAACCTCGGCCGCGAGACGTTCCTCGTGCCGGTGAGGTGGGAGGCGGGCGGCCCGGTGTTCAGCCCCGGCACCGGCAGGGTCGAGGCGTCCTACGACGTGCCCGACCTGCCGCCGCACCCGTGGCCGGAACCGGACAGGACCGACGACTTCGACGGGCCGGGGCTCGACCCGGTGTGGATGTTCCTGCGCACGCCGGAGGAGCCGTTCTGGTCGCTGGCGGACCGGCCGGGGCACCTGCGGCTGCGGGTCCGGCCGGAGTCGGTCACCGAGGCGGTCACGCCGAGCATCGTGCTGCGGCGCCAGCAGCACGCCAGCTTCCACGCGTCCTGCGTGCTCGACTTCGCCCCGGCGGGACCGTCAGAGGTGGCGGGGCTGGTGCTGCTGCAGAACGACGAGCACCACGTGCGGCTGCTGCTCGGCGCCGACCGGGAGGTCGTCCTCGTGCGCCGCTTCGGCGGCAAGGACGAGGAGCTCGCGCGGACGGCGGTCGGCGAGGGCGCGGTGCGGCTGTGCCTGGAGGCGGTCGGCCAGGACGTGCAGGCGCTGGTCGCCGCGGGCACCGAGGGCTGGCAGCTGCTCGGCGACCCGTTCGACGGGCGGGTGCTGAGCACCCCGGTCGCCGGCGGGTTCACCGGGGTCCACATCGGACTGTACGCGTCCTCCGAGGGCGTGCCGAGCGAGTCGTGGGCCGACTTCGACAGCTTCACCTACCGCGGCCTGGAGTAGCCGGTGCCCTCGCGGCACCGGCTGTCCGGAGGAGCTGATCAGTGGAACAGGCGCAGGGGGACCGCCTCCGCCAGAGCCCGGTACCCGGCCGGGTTCAGGTGCAGGTGGTCTCCCACGTCGAACGCGGTCAGCAGCTGCCGCGGTGCGGCCGGGTCGCGCACGGCGGCGTCGAGGTCGACCACGGCGTCGAAACGGCGGCTGGTGCGGATCCACCGGTTCACCGCCTGCCGCGCCGTCTCGCGGAACCCGCCCGCGTCGTCGTAGAAGCTGCCGCCGAACGGCAGCAGCGTCGCGCCGTACACGGCCAGGTCGTGCGCATGGGCCCGGTCGAGGACCTGCTGGTAGCCGGCGATGAGGCGCTCGGCGACGCGTTGCTGCGACGCCTGGTCCGCGGCGGCCGTGCCGATGTCGTTGATCCCCTCGAACAGCAGCAGCCACTCGACCCGGCTCTGCGCCAGCAGGTCGCGGTCGAGCCGCGCCAGCACGCTCGGGCCCAGGCCGTTGTCCAGCACCCGGTTGCCGCCCGCGGCCTGGTTCAGCACCGCCACCCCGGCGGTGCGGCGGTCCGCGCGCAACCGGTCGGCGAGCCGGTCGGGCCAGCGGTCGTTGCCGTTGGTGGTCGAACCGCGGCCGTCGGTCAGCGAGTCGCCGATCACGACGAGGGCCGACGTGCCCGCACCCGCGACCACCTCGACACCGCTGAGGAAGTACCAGTGGTCGGTGGGGGTCGCGCCGGGCAGGTCGGCCGCCTCGACGTGGTTGCCCGCCAGGAGGTGGGACGTGGTGCGCGAACCGGGGTGCGAGGTGATGTCGTTCGACGCCTGCCCGGTGGCGAGGTACGTGGTGACGGTGAGGATCGAGCCCGCGGCCAGCGGGAAGTCCAGCGGGTCGGACACCACGAGCATGCCGGGCGTGAGGTCCGCCGACGGCGAGCCGTTGAACGTCACCCGGCGCGTGCTGCCGGGTTCGACGGCGCTCACACCGGCCCGGCCGCCCGCGGGGAGTGCGACGGTGACCGCGGTGATCGGCAGCGTCGCGCCACCGAACGCGTTCGAGAACCGCAACCGCAGCCGCCGCCCGCCGATCGTGACCCGGACGGTCTGCCGCAGGGTCGCGTCGGCCAGCACGAGCCCGTCCTGGGTGAACGGCGCCGGTGGCATGTTGTGCGGCTCGGTCAGCTGGGGCATCGACGCCCACGTGCCGACCCAGCGTTCCCGGCCCCGCGGTGGCGTGGCGGCCACCGCGGTGGTGGTGGATCCGGCGACGACCGTGGCGGCCGCGGCGCCGAGGAAGGAGCGTCTGCGCATTGTCCCAACCCTTCGGGAGGAAGGCGTCCGTGATCGAACCTAGGAGGGCCGCGGCAACGCCGTCAATGAAGTGACACAAGGGAAATCGGCAGAACACCTGTGCGCCGGGCGGGGGCCGGAGGTGTGCCTCGCGCTGCCCTGCGCACGCCGCGGGAATGGCCTGCACCTGCCACCTCGGCCGGTTGACCGCGAGTGGTGGTGGTCCTACCGTGGGAGCTGTTCTGCCGAAGACCGATGTAGTCCTTTGTGGACACAACTCTCCGGGTGCCACCGGCGCCCTCGCCGTGGAACCGCCGTGTCCGCAGTCGCTGACGACGAGGAGTGCGCATGGCACGAGTGCTGATGCTGGTGGGTGACGCCGCGGAGGAGCTCGACTCGATGTACCCGCTGTTCCGCCTGCGGGAGGACGACCACGAGGTGGTGGTCGCCGCACCGACCACCCGCCCGGTGCAGCTGGTGGTGCACGACTTCGAGCCGGGCTGCGACGCCTACACGGAGAAACCCGGCCGGCGGCTGCCGGTGGACCTGGCGTTCGCCGACGTGCGGCCGGAGGAGTTCGACGCGCTGGTGATCCCGGGCGGCCGGGCACCGGAGTACATCCGCGTCGACCCGGACGTGGCGCGCATCGTCGAGCACTTCTTCACCCACGACCGCCCGGTCGGGACGATCTGCCACGGACCGCAGGTCCCGGCGGCGCTCGGGCTGCTGCGCGGCCGGACCACGGCGGCCTACCCGCCGCTGCGCGCCGACGTGGAGCAGGCCGGCGGGACGTTCGCCGACGGACCGGACGTGGTGGACGGCGTGATGGTCTCCTGCCGCGGCTGGCCGGACCTGCCGGAGTGGTCGCGCGCGTTCCTGCGGGTGCTGGCGAAGACGAACGGCAGCTGATCCTCCACAGTGGAAGACCGCACGTCCGACGCGGGCCGGGACGACTCCCGGCCCGCGTCGCCATCGCTCCCGAACGGCCCCTGGTCAAGGGAAAAATTGGCCGATATGTGCCACCTCCACCACCTTGTCCCCGGGCTCGGCCGAACCTAGGTTGACGGTTCACAAGGCCGGATTTCCCTGCTGGCACAGCGGTTGCCGGGGCTCGGAGGACTTCGATGGTGGGCTCACCCGTGCGCGGTCGCGCGCCTGGTCGGCTGTGGACGGGAGTGACCGGATGACGGTCCCGGCGGCGGCACTGCTGTCGGTCAGGGGCCTGGTCAAGCGGTTCCCCGGCGTGACGGCCCTGGGCGGGGTGGACTTCGACGTCCGCGCGGGGGAGGTGCACTGCCTGCTCGGGCAGAACGGGGCCGGCAAGTCGACGCTGATCAAGGTGCTGTCCGGTGCGCACCGCCCCGACGAGGGCGAGATCCGCTGGCGCGGCGAGGTCGTGTCGTTCGGCCACCCCACCGCCGCGATGCGCAGCGGGGTGGCCGCCATCTACCAGGAGCTGGACCTCGTCGCGGGCCTCTCGGTGGCCGACAACGTCTTCCTCGGGCACGAACTGTCCACTGCGGGCTTCAGCCGGCGCGCGGAGGTGCACCGCAGGACCCGTGCGCTGCTCGACCGGCTGGGCCACCCCGACATCGCGCCGGACCGGGACGTCGGCCGGTTGTCCGTGGCCCACCAGCAGGTCGTCAGCATGGCGCGGGCGCTGTCGCTGGACGGACAGCTGCTCATCATGGACGAGCCGTCGGCCGTGCTGGACCCGGACGAGGTGCGGGTGCTGTTCGACGTCATCCGCGAGCTGACCGCCCAGGGCGTGGCCGTCATCTACATCTCGCACCGGCTGGCCGAGATCAGGGAGATCGGCGACCGGGTGACCGTGCTCAAGGACGGCCGCACCGTCGCGACGGGCCTGTCCGCGCGCGAGGTGCGGACCGCGGACCTGATCGCGTTGATGACCGGGCGCGACCTCGACAACGTCTACCCCGACCGGCCGCCGCTCGACCCGGCCGCGCCGGAGGTGCTGGTGGTGCGCGGGCTGACCGACGGCGACCGCTTCCGCGACGTGGACCTGACCGTCCGCGCCGGTGAGGTGGTCGGGCTCGCCGGTCTGGTCGGGTCGGGCCGCTCGGAGATCCTGGAGACCGTCTACGGCGCACGCAAACGGGCCGGTGGCACGGTCGAGGTGGACGGCAGGCCGTTGCGGCGCGGTGGTGTCGGGGCGGCGGTGCGCGCGGGCATGGGGCTGTGCCCGGAGGAGCGCAAGAGCCAGGGGCTGCTGCTGGACCAGGCCGTCTACCGCAACATCACCGTGTCGTCGATGTCGGCCTTCGCCCGGTTCGGGTTCCTCGACGACCGCGCCGAACGCGCCCGCTCGACCGCGCTGACCGAGGCGCTGGACGTGCGCCCAGCCGGGGTCGACCGCGTGGTGCGCGGCCTGTCCGGCGGCAACCAGCAGAAGGTGGTGCTCGCGCGGTGGCTGCTGCGGGAGTGCCGGGTGCTGCTGCTCGACGAACCCACGCGCGGGGTCGACGTGGGCGCGCGCAACGAGATCTACGAGCTGATCCGCGACCTGGCGGCCAGGGGGGTGGCCGTCGTCGTCGTGTCGAGCGACGTGGAGGAGGTCCTCGGGCTGGCCGACCGGGTGCTGGTCGTGCGCGAGGGCCGGGTGGTCCACGACGGGCCGGCCGGCGAGATCGACGAGTCCCGGGTCCTCGACCTGGTCATGGAAGGACACGCCGCATGAGCGAGGACACCGCCGTGCCCGCGCGAACACAGGGCAGAGCGCCCGCAGCCAAGGAGACCGGCATCGCGGGCCTGCTGGGCTCCGCCGCCGGGCGCAACACCGGACTCGTGGTCGCACTGGTCCTGCTGTGCGCGGGCGGTGTGGTCACCGCCGGGGACCGGTTCGCCGACATCGACAACGTGCTCACGATCCTGCGGCTCGCGGCCGTGATCGGCGTGGTGAGCATCGGCATGACGTTCGTGATCACCGGCGGCGGCATCGACCTGTCCGTGGGCGCGATCGTCGCGCTGTCGTCGGTGTGGGCGACCACGCTGGCCACGCAGGGCCTGGCCGGCGACACCCACTGGATCGTCATGGTGTTCACGGCCCTGCTGGTGGGCGGAGCCTGCGGGCTGGTCAACGGGGTGCTGATCGCGTACGGCCGGGTCGTGGCGTTCATCGCGACCCTGGCGAGCCTGGCCGCCGCACGCGGCCTGGCCGAGATCATCTCCAACCGCAAGACGCAGATCGTGAACGTGCCGGGCTTCGCCGCGTTCTTCGACGCGTCGGTGCTGGGCGTCCCGGTGCTGGTGGTGATCTTCGCGCTGGTCGCGGTCGGCGGGTGGGTGCTGCTCAACCGCACGACGTTCGGGCGCAGGACGTTCGCCGTCGGCGGCAACCCGGAGGCGGCCCGGCTCGCCGGCATCGACGTGCGGCGGCACACCGTGATGCTGTACTCGCTGCTGGGCCTGTGCTGCGGGCTGGCCGCGGTCATGCTCATCGCCCGCACCACCACCGGTAGCGCCACCCACGGCGGCCTGTACGAGCTCGACGCCATCGCCGCGGTCGTCATCGGCGGCACGCTGCTCTCCGGCGGCCGCGGCACGATCGCGGGCACCGTCTTCGGCGTCCTGATCTTCACGACGCTGTCGAACGTCTTCACCCTCAACAACCTCTCCATCTCCGCCCAGGCCGTCGCGAAGGGCGCGATCATCGTGGTCGCCGTCCTCCTGCAGCAGCGGCTCGCCCGACGCAGCGGCGCTTGACGCCGCCCCTCCAGACCGCTGCCACCCGAGGAGACAAGAAAGTCATGCCGCACAAGAGAACCACCCGCATCGCCGCAGCGGCGGCGACACTCGCGCTCGGTGCCGCGCTGACCGCGTGCACCGGCAACACGCCGCAGGACACCGGAGGTGGCGGCAACCAGGGCGGGGTGCGGGTCGCCAACGACGAGCCGGGCAAGAAGGTCGTCATCGGCTTCTCGGCACCGGCCGCCGACCACGGCTGGATGGCCGCGATCACCGACGCCGCGAAGAAGGAGGCCGGCAAGTACTCCGACGTCGAGCTGCGCGTCGTCGAGGGCACCAACGACCCCAACCTCCAGATCAGCCAGGTCGAGACGTTCATCAACGACAAGGTCGACGCGATCGTCCTGCTGCCGTTCGACGGCGCCGCGCTCACCCCGGTCGCGCTCAAGGCCATGAAGGCCGGCATCACCGTGATCAACGTCGACCGCCGGTTCGACAGCCCGTTCGCGGCGCGGTCCACGGTGCTGGGCGACAACTACGGCATGGGCGTGTCCGCGGGCACCTACGTCTGCGAGCGGCTCAAGGGCAAGGGCGACGCCGTGGTCGCGGAGATCGCCGGCATTGACTCGCTGCCGCTGACCCAGGACCGCAGCAAGGGCTTCGCCGAGGCGCTCGCGGGCTGCGGCCTGAAGGTGACCAACCGGGTGGCCGCCGAGTTCACCGTCGAGAGCGGTGAGCGGGCAGCGGCGAACCTGCTGCAGGCCGCGCGCAAGATCGACGCCATCTGGAACCACGACGACGACCAGGGCGTCGGCGTCGCGGCCGCGGTCAAGAACTCCGGCCGCGGCGAGTTCTTCATGGTCGGCGGCGCGGGCTCGGCGAACGTGATGCGCGAGATCAAGGCCGACAACGGGCCGCACAAGGCGACGGTCGTCTACCCGTCGACCCAGGGTGCGGACGGCATCCGGCTGGCCCGGCTCGCGGTGCAGGGCAAGAGCCTCGGCGACCTGGTCGAGGTGGAGGTCCCCCGCGAGGTCCAGCTGTACGCGCCGGTCGTGACGAAGGACAACGTCGACCGCTACCTGCCGACCGCCTTCGAGTCCTGAGAGGGAACGCACTGTGACGACGCTGGGCATCGCAATGGTCGGCCACGCGTTCATGGGAGCCGCTCACTCCCAGGCGTGGCGGGTCGCCCCCCGCTTCTTCGACCTGCCGGTGCGGCCGGTGATGGCGGTGCTGTGCGGCCGGGACCCCGGCCGCACGCGCGCCGCCGCCGACCGGCTCGGCTGGGCCGACGCCGCGACCGACTGGAAGTCCGTGCTGGACCGCGACGACGTGCACGTGGTGGACATCTGCACACCGGGTGACACGCACGCCGAGATCGCGGTCGCCGCCCTGGAGGCGGGCAAGCACGTGCTGTGCGAGAAGCCGCTGGCCAACAGCGTCGCCGAGGCGGTCGCCATGGCGGAAGCGGCCGCACGCGCCGCCGAACGCGGGGTGCGGGCGATGGTGGGCTTCAGCTACCGGCGGGTGCCCGCGCTCGCCCTGGCCCGCGACCTCGTCGCGCAGGGCAGGCTCGGCCGCGTCCACCACGTGCGCGCCCAGTACCTGCAGGACTGGATCGTCGACCCGGCCGCACCGCTGTCGTGGCGGCTGGACAAGGAGAAGGCCGGTTCCGGCGCGCTCGGCGACATCGGCGCGCACATCGTGGACGCCACCCAGTTCATCCTCGGCGACACCGTCGCCGAGGTGACCGGGACCATGGAGACGTTCGTGCCGGAGCGGCCCGTCGCGGCCGCCCACTCCGGGCTGTCGGGCACCGCCGCGGGCAGCGAGACCGGCCCGGTCACCGTGGACGACGCCGCGCTGTTCCTGGCCCGCTTCACCGGCGGCGCGCTCGCCTCGTTCGAGGCGACCCGCTTCGCCAACGGCCGCAAGAACGCGCTGCGCATCGAGGTCAACGGCTCGGCGGGCAGCCTGGCGTTCGACTTCGAGGACATGAACGTCCTGCAGTTCTTCGACGGCACCGAGGACGCGTCCGTCGCCGGGTTCCGCCGGATCGTGGTCACCGAGCCGGAGCACCCGTACGTGTCCGCGTGGTGGCCTGCCGGGCACGGCCTCGGCTACGAGCACGCGTTCACCCACCAGGCCGTGGACTTCGTGCGAGCCGTGGCCGCGGGCACCGACCCGGCGCCGTCGTTCGCCGACGGCCTCCAGGTGCAGCGGGTGCTCGCGGCGGTCGAGACGAGTGCCGAGTCCCGCACGTGGCAACAGGTCTGAGGAGGCAGAACAGATGGCACGCCCGATCACGTTGTTCACCGGCCAGTGGGCCGACCTGCCGTTCGAGGAGGTCTGCCGGCTGGCCTCCGGCTGGGGCTACGACGGCCTGGAGATCGCCTGCTGGGGCGACCACCTCGACCCGTGGCGGGCCGCGGAGGACGACGACTACGTCGCCGACCGGCTGGAGGTCCTCGCCAAGCACGACCTGAAGGTGTGGACGATCTCCAACCACCTCACCGGCCAGGCCGTCTGCGACGACCCGATCGACGAGCGGCACCAGGGCATCCTGTCCGCCCGCAACTGGGGCGACGGCGACCCCGAGGGCGTGCGGCAGCGCGCGGCCGAGGAGATGAAGATGACCGCGCGGGCCGCGGCCAAGCTCGGCGTCGACACCGTCGTGGGCTTCACCGGCTCGTCGATCTGGAAGACCGTCGCGATGTTCCCGCCGGCACCGCAGTCGATGATCGACGCCGGGTACCAGGACTTCGCCGACCGCTGGAACCCGATCCTCGACGTGTTCGACGAGGTCGGCGTCCGGTTCGCGCACGAGGTCCACCCGTCCGAGATCGCCTACGACTACTGGACGACCGTCCGGGCGCTGGAGGCGATCGGGCACCGGCCCGCGTTCGGCCTCAACTGGGACCCGTCGCACTTCGTGTGGCAGGACCTGGACCCGGTCGGGTTCCTGTGGGACTTCCGCGACCGGATCTACCACGTCGACTGCAAGGACGCCCGGCGCCAGGTCGGCAACGGCCGCAACGGCCGGATGGGCTCGCACCTGGCGTGGGCGGACCCGCGGCGCGGCTGGGACTTCGTCTCGACCGGACGCGGCGACGTGCCGTGGGAGCAGTCGTTCCGGATGCTCAACACCATCGGGTACTCCGGTCCGATCAGCGTCGAGTGGGAGGACGCCGGCATGGACCGCCTCGTCGGCGCGCCCGAGGCGCTGGAGTTCATCCGCCGCAACGCCTTCGACCCGCCGTCGGCTTCCTTCGACGCCGCGTTCAGCTCGGGCGGGTGACGCGCGGGCGAGGGCCCGCTGACGAGAGGAGACGGTCGTGACCGAACGAATCGGCCTGTGGCTGAACGGTGCCAGGGGGTCGGTGGCGACGACAGCGGTCAGCGGGCTGCTCGCCCTGCGCGAGGGGCTCGTGCCGCCCACGGGCTGCGCCTCGGAACTGCTGGACGCCGACCTGCCGCCGTGGGAGGCGTTCGTGGTCGGCGGGCACGACGTCGTGGACACCCCGCTGGTCAAGCGGGTGGAGGGCCTCGTGCGCGACGGGGTGCTGCCGCACGACCTGGCGGGGTGGGTGGCGGACGGGCTGGACGCCGTGGACGCGGAGATCCGGCCCGGCCACGACCCCGCCGCGTTCGCCGGCAGCCAGGCCGAGGCCGCCCGGCGGCTGGCGGCCGACATCACCGGCTTCCGCGAACGGCACGGGCTCGCCCGCGTCGTCGTGGTGAACGTGGCGTCGACCGAACCGCCCGTGCACGTGCCGCACGAGTCGCTGGCGGAGCTGGAGGAAGCGCTCGCCGTGCCGGGGAACGCCGTGCTGCCGCCGAGCTCCCTCGTCGCCTACGCGGCGTTCCAGGCCGGGTGCGCCTTCGTGGACTTCACCCCGTCCACCGGTGTGGCGCTGCCCGCGCTGGACGAGCTGGCGCGGGCGCGGTCGCTGCCCTACGCCGGCCGTGACGGCAAGACGGGGGAGACGTTGCTGCGCGCGGCGATCGCGCCGATGTTCACCTCGCGGGCGCTGAAGGTCCTGTCCTGGACCGGCACCAACCTGCTCGGCGGCGGTGACGGTGCGACGCTGGAGGACCCGGCGCACGCCGACAGCAAGCTCGCGTCCAAGGCCAGGGGACTGGCCGCCCTGCTCGGCGCGGAGGTCACCGCGCCGTTGCACATTGACCACGTGCCCGACCTCGGTGAACGCAAGACCGCGTGGGACCACGTGTCCTTCGAGGGGTTCCTGGGCGCGCGGATGTCGTTGCAGCTCACCTGGAGCGGCCTGGACTCGTCCCTGGCCGCCCCGCTCGTGCTCGACCTCGCCCGCCTGCTCGCCGCCGCCCACGCGGCCGGCCGCAGCGGTGCGCAGGGCGCGCTCGCGTTCTTCTTCAAGGACCCGCTGGGCAGCGACGAGCACCGGCTCGCCGAACAGGCCCGCGAACTGCACGAGTGGGCGCGGGGACTGGATGACCCGCGCTCGCGCCAGACCGACTGACCCACCGACCGTTCCGGTTCGCTTCCGCTGCGCGACCCTTTCCCTGCGAAGGAGCCAAGCGTGAACAGAACGTCATGGCGGCGCGTCCGCCCCCGAGGAGTCGTCCCGCTCTCCGGCACCTCCTCGGCCCGCGCGTAACCCCTCCCGGCCCGCGTTCCCCCGGCGGTGAACAGGGCCGTTCCGGCCGCCCTCTTCTGGGAGCGCTCCCAGAAGAGGGCTTCCCCTGGCGAACGCGCCCGCACACCGACCGACTCGACGCGCCGACGCCCTGACCGTCCACAGCGGACCGCGCGCTGCCCGCGTGCGAACGAGATCGAAGGTTGTCACCTGTCATGAGAAAACGATTCTCCGCGGCGTTCTCCGCCGCACTGCTGACCGTGGCCGGAGCGGTGGCCGTCACGGCCGCCTCGGTCGCCACCGCCCCACCGGCCGCCGCGCACGTCGTCAACCCGGCGGACTTCCAGCAGGTGGAACTCGCCAAGGGCGTCGCCGAGATGGGCGAGCCGATGTCGATGGCCGTGCTGCCGGACCGCTCCGTCCTGCACACCTCCCGCAACGGCACGCTGCGCCGCACCACGGCGACCGGCACCACGAGCGTGATCGCGAACATCCCCGTCTACACCCACGACGAGGAGGGGTTGCAGGGCGTCGCGGCGGACCCGAACTTCGCCACCAACCGGCAGATCTTCCTCTTCTACGCGCCACCGCTGTCGACACCGTCCGGTGACGCTCCGGCCACCGGCACGAACTTCTCGGCGTGGAACGGTGTGAACCGGCTGTCCCGCTTCACCCTCAACACCGACTTCACGGTCAACATGGCGAGCCAGGTGACGGTGCTCGACGTGCCGACCAGCCGGGGCATGTGCTGCCACGTCGGCGGTGACATGGACTTCGACGCGGCCGGCAACCTGTACCTGTCCACCGGTGACGACACCAACCCGTTCGACTCGGGCGGCTACACCCCGATCGACGAGCGCTCCGGCCGCAACCCCGTCTACGACGCGCAGCGCAGCGCCGGCAACACCAACGACCTGCGCGGCAAGGTCCTGCGGATCAAGGTGAACGCCGACGGGTCGTACTCGATCCCGGCCGGCAACCTGTTCGCGCCGGGAACGGCCCGCACCCGCCCGGAGATCTACGCGATGGGCCTGCGCAACCCGTTCCGCTTCAACGTGGACAAGGCCACCGGCACGATCTACCTCGGCGACTACGGCCCGGACGCCGGGTCGACGACGTCCACCCGCGGTCCCGCCGGCCAGGTCGAGTTCAACCGGATCACCTCGGCCGGCAACTACGGCTGGCCGTACTGCACCGGCGGCAACACCACCAACGAGACCTATGTGGACTACACGTTCCCGTCGGGTCCGTCGGGCAGCCGGTTCAACTGCGCGGCCCCGGTGAACAACTCGCCCAACAACACCGGACTGACGAACCTGCCGCCCGCGCGCGCGGCGTGGATCAAGTACGACAACTGCTCGTTCGCCGCGTTCGGCTGCGGCTCGGAGTCGCCGATGGCGGCGCCGGTGTACCGCTACGACTCGACGAACCCGTCGACGGTCAAGTTCCCGGCCTCCTTGGACGGGCACGTGTTCGCCACCGAGTTCGGCCGCCGCTGGATCAAGACGATCGACGTCAACTCCGACGGCACGCCCGGCACGGTCGGCGACTTCCCGTGGCGCGGCACGCAGGTCATGGACGCCGCGTTCGGCCCGGACGGCGCGCTCTACGTGCTCGACTACGGCACGGGCTGGGGCAGCGGTGACGCGAGCTCCGCGCTCTACCGCATCGAGTACGTGCCGTCGGGCAACCGGGCGCCGGTCGCGAAGGCGAGCGCGGATCGCTCGTCCGGTGCCGCTCCGCTGACCGTGAACTTCTCGTCCGCGGGCTCCTCCGACCCGGAGAACGGCGCGCTGACCTACTCGTGGAACTTCGGCAACGGCGCCACCTCCACGGCGGCCAACCCGAGCTACACCTTCACCGCCAACGGCCAGTACACGGTCACGCTGACGGTGACGGACCCCGCCGGGGCGACGGCCAACACCAGCGTGGTGGTCACAGTGGGCAACACCGCACCGGTCGTCACTCTGAACGCACCGCTGAACGGCAGCCTGTTCAGCTACGGCGACACCATCCCGTACACGATCACGGTCACCGACGCCGAGGACGGCACGATCGACTGCACGCGGGTCAAGCTGTCCTACATCCTCGGCCACGACAGCCACGGCCACCCGATCACGTCGAACACCGGCTGTTCGGGCACCCTGACGATCCCGGTCGACGGTGAGCACGACACGGCGGCGAACATCTACGCGGTCTTCGACGCCGAGTACACCGACAACGGCGCGAACGGCGTCCCGGCGGCGACCACGCACACCCAGCACGTGCTGCAGCCGCGCCACCGCCAGGCCGAGCACTACGCGGCGCAGTCGGGTGTCGCCCTGTACGACAAGACCCCGGCCGAGGGCGGCCGGACCGTCGGCGACGTCCACAACGGCGACTGGATCGCGTTCGACAACTACAACCTCACCGGCGCCAACCGGTTCACCGCACGGGTGTCCTCGGCCGGCGCGGGTGGCACGATCACGGTGCGCGCCGGTTCCCCGACCGGCACGGCCATCGCCACGCTGACGGCGCCGGTGACGGGCGGCTGGGAGACCTTCACCGAGGTCTCGACCGCTCTCAGCTCGGTGCCCGCGACCACCGGCAGGCTGTACCTGACCTTCACCGGCAGCGGCACGGGCTACCTGTTCGACCTGGACGCCTTCACGTTCGACACCTCCACCGGCGGCGGTGGCCGCACCGGGCCGATCACCGGCCCCGCGAGCAAGTGCGCCGACGTGACCGGCGGCAGCACCGCCGACGGCACCCGCATCCAGCTCTACACCTGCAACAACGGCACGAACCAGCGGTGGACCGTCCAGGGCACGACGCTGCGGGCGTTGTCGAAGTGCATGGACACCGCCGGTGGCGCGACCGCCGACGGCACGGCCGTGCAGCTGACGACCTGCAACGGTGCCACGAGCCAGAACTGGTCCGCCGGCGCCAACGGTTCCGTGGTGAACACGAAGTCGGGCAAGTGCCTGGACGCCAACGGGGCGAGCACGGCCGACGGCACCGCGCTGATCATCTGGAACTGCCACGGCGGCACGAACCAGCGCTGGACCCTGCCGTGACGACTCCGCCGCCTGCTTCACCATCAAGGAGGATGAGATGAGGTACCAGGCACTCCGGCGGGCGCTCAGCGCGACCGCCGCGGCACTGGTCGCCGGGGCGGTCGTCACCGCGCCACCGGCGGCGGCTGCCGACGCACCGTACGACGTGCTGGTGTTCTCCAAGACCGCGGGCTTCCGGCACGACGCCATCCCCACCGGCATCCAGCTGGTCCGCGACCTGGGCGCCGGCAACAACTTCACCGTGACCGCCACCGAGGACTCCGCGGTGTTCACGACCTCGAACCTCGCGCAGTACGAGGCCGTGGTCTTCCTCAACACCACCGGGGACGTGCTCAACGCGACCCAGCAGACCGCGTTCGAGTCCTACGTCCGCGGCGGGGGCGGCTACGTCGGCGTCCACTCCGCGGCCGACACCGAGTACGACTGGCCGTTCTACGGCGAGCTGGTGGGCGCGTACTTCTCCTCGCACCCGGCGATCCAGCAGGCCACGGTCCGCACGGAGAACCGGGCGCACGCGGCCACCGCGCACCTGAGCCCGGCCTGGTCGCGCACCGACGAGTGGTACAACTACCGCAGCAACCCGCGCTCCACGGCCCGCGTGTTGTCCACTTTGGACGAGTCGACCTACTCCGGCGGGTCGATGGGCGGCGACCACCCGATCACCTGGTGCAAGACCCTGAGCGGCGGCCGGTCGTTCTACACCGGCACCGGTCACACCAGGGAGAGCTACGCCGACCCGGCGTTCCGCTCGATGGTCCTCGGCGGCATCCGCTACGCGGCGAACCGGACGAAGGCCGACTGCCGGCCCGAGACCGGGTACACCACCCTCTACAACGGCTCGACGAGCGGGTGGACGCAGGCGGGCCCCGGCGGTTTCACCAACACCAACGGCACGCTCACGTCGTACGACGGCATGGGCATGCTCTGGTACAGCGCGAAGGAGCTGCGGTCCTACTCGCTGAAGCTGGACTGGCAGGTGCCCGGTGACGACAACTCCGGTGTCGTGCTCGGGTTCCCGGCCGGCAGCACCCCGGACTCGGCGCTGACCAGCGGCTACGAGGTCCAGATCGACGCCACCGACACCGCGGACAAGACCACGGGCGCGATCTACGGGGTCAAGGGCGCGGACATCGCGGCCAGGGACGCGGCGCTGAACCCGCCGGGCGAGTGGAACACCTACGAGCTGCTCGTCGAGGGCGAACGGCTGCAGGTGTTCCTGAACGGCGTGAAGATCAACGACTTCACCAACGCCGACCCGGCCCGCTCGCTCACGTCGGGGTACATCGGCCTGCAGAACCACGGTACGGGCGACGACGTGTCGTTCCGCAACGTCCGGATCAAGGAGCTCGGCGGGACGACGCCGCGCACCGGCCGGATCACCGGTGGTTCCGGCAAGTGCGTGGACGTGGCGGGCGGCAGCAGCGCCGACGGCACCCGCATCCAGCTCTACACCTGCAACTCCAACGCCGCCCAGCAGTGGACGGTCAACGGGAACACGTTGCGCGCGTTCAACAAGTGCATGACCACCGCCGGCGGCAACGGCGCGCAGGTGCAGCTGCAGACGTGCAACGGCAGCGGCACGCAGAACTGGGCGCCGGGCGCGAACGGGTCGCTGGTGCACCAGCAGTCCGGCCGCTGCCTGGACGCCAACGGCGGCGGCTCGGCCGACGGCACGTCGCTGATCGTCTGGACCTGCCACGGCGGGACCAACCAGCGCTGGACCCTGCCGTGAGGCGGGTGAGCGCCGCGGTGGCGGCACTCGTCGTGGCGGGGACGGTGGTCGCGGCCGGTCCACCGGCGTCGGCTGCGACCATCGACACCACCGCCTGGTACGTCCTCGTCGACCGCAACAGCGGCAAGGCGCTGGACGTGTCCGGTGCCTCGGCCGCCGACGGCACGCGGATCATCCAGTGGAGCCGCACGGACGCGGCGAACCAGCAGTGGCAGTTCGTCGACTCCGGCGGCGGCTACTACCGGATCAGGTCCCGCAGCTCGGGCAAGGTCCTCGACGTGTCCGGCGCGTCGGCGGCCGACGGTGCCGCTGTCGTGCAGTGGTCCGACAACAACGGGTCCAACCAGCAGTTCCGGGCCGCGGACTCGGACGGCGGCCACGTGCGGCTGATCGCCAGGCACAGCGCCAAGGCGGTGGACGTGCGCGGCGGGTCGACCGCCGACAACGCCGACGTCGTGCAGAACACCGACACCGGTGCCGCGAGCCAGCAGTGGCAGCTCGTCAAGCTGTCCGGTGGCGGCGACCCGGGAACCGGTGGCGGCTGCGGCAAGGCACCGACCCTGCGCAACGGCACGCACACGATCCAGAGCGGCGGCAAGACCCGCAGCTTCATCCTCCGCATCCCCGACAACTACAACAACACCAACCGCTACAAGCTGATCATCGGTCTGCACTGGCGCGGCGGCACGGCCAACGACGTCGCGTCCGGTGGCAGCAGCGGTGCCGCCTGGGCCTACTACGGCCAGCAGGAGCAGTCGAACAACACCGCCGTCCTCGTCGCACCGCAGGGCCAGGGCAACGGGTGGGCGAACTCCGGCGGTGAGGACGTCACGTTCATCGACGACCTCGTCAAACGCGTCGAGGGCGACCTGTGCGTCAACCCGGCGCAGCGGTTCGCCCTCGGGTTCAGCTGGGGCGGTGGCATGAGCTACGCGCTGGCCTGCGCGCGGCCGACCGCGATCCGCGCGGTCGCCGTGATCTCCGGTGGCGAGATCAGCGGGTGCAGCGGCGGCACGCAGCCCGTCGCGTACTTCGGTCTGCACGGCGTCAGCGACAACGTGCTGGGCATCGGCCAGGGCCGGTCGTTGCGCGACCGGTTCGTGCGCAACAACGGCTGTGCCGCGCAAAGCCCGCGGGAACCGGCGGTGGGCAGCCGGACGCACGTCACGACCACCTACTCGTGCCGGGCCGGGTACCCGGTGCAGTGGGCCGCCTACGACGGGGGCCACGCGCCCGCGCCGGTGGAGGGCTGCGGCTGTGACGACGGTGCACGGACGTGGACGAAGGCCGAGATCTGGAGGTTCTTCGCGCAGTTCCAGTGACAGTTCCGGTTGACAGTCGAACTGTCGAACAACGCGGTGCCAGTCGTGCCTTCCGTGGTACGACTGGCACCGTTCCACACGCCGCGCACAGCCATGACCACCCATCACTGACGAAGGAGTCGTGTGATGCGCACCTCCGTGGACCGCGAGCGCGGCCGGCACGACACGAGCCCGGCCGTGTCCAGGACCGACGGCTTCCGCACCGACAACGACGAGTGCGGCGCCCTGCTGTACGGGATGCCCGCGATGGAGAAGGTCGTCTTCGACCACCCCGGCTGCGACCCGGCCTACGAGTTCCGCATCTCCAGCCCCGGCATGACCGCCGTCGACGGCTACGGCCGGATCACCGACTACCGCACCGGCGAGGTCATCTCGACGTGGATCGACAGGTACGGCATCTGGGCCCGCCGGGCGTTCGCGTCCAGGGTGGACCGGGTGATCGTGCACGAGCTGCTGCCCGCGCCCGGCCGCACGGTCGACACCACGCTGAGCGTCGACACCGCGCTCGACGGCCTTCCCGGTGGCCTTAGCTTCACCACCAGGGCCACGGTCAGCGGCGGCTCCGGCTACCTCAACCTGCGCGGCTCGGCCCCGGTCCGCGACGGCGTCCCCGGCTGCGAGGGCGTCACGCGCGTGGTCGCGTTCGACGGCACGATCTCCGCCAGCGGCACCACGCTGGTCGTCATCGGCGCGACCCGGCTGCTGCTGCTCACCAAGCTCGACCGGTACGCGTCGCCGACGGCGTGGGTGACCCAGGCGCTGCGCACGGCGCTGGCCGGACTGGACGCGGACTACACGGCGTTGTTCGCGCGCCACCGCGACGCCACCGGTTCGGGCGGCGGTGACACGCGGCCGTGACAGCTGCACCCGTACTTTCGGTGGCGATGTGACAATTGGCTGATGGAGAGCACCCAGGGCATCGAGGCGGGTTCGCCGGCCGCTGTGCTGCGCATGCTGATGGACGGCAGGCCGCGCACCCGAGCGGAGATCGTGGCGGCGACCGGCCTGGCCCGTTCCACGGTGCGGGCGCGGCTGGACCTGCTCGTGGCCGCGGGACTGGTGACCGGCAACGGCACGGGTGAGTCCACCGGCGGGCGCCCGGCGAGCCGGTTCGGGTTCAACCCCGGCGCGCACCTCGTGCTGGCGGCGGAGGTGGGGGCCACGCACGCCACCGTGGCCGTGGCGGACCTGGCGTGCCGGCTGCTGGCCGTCGAGCAGGTGGGCCTCGACGTCGCCGACGGGCCCGCGGTGATCCTGCCGCTGCTCGTGGCGACCTGGCGGGAGCTCCTGCGGACGGTGGACCCCGCCGAGATCGCCGGTGTCGGCATCGGGCTGCCCGGACCGGTCGAGCACTCCACCGGGCGCCCGAACAACCCGCCGATCATGCCCGGCTGGGACGGCTACGACGTGCCCGCGGCGATCGAGGCGGAGTTCGGTGCCCCGGTGCTCGTCGACAACGAGGTCAACCTGATGGCGCTGGGCGAGCACGCGGCGTCCCACCCGGACGTGCAGCACATGATCGTGGTGAAGGCGGCGACCGGCATCGGTGCCGGGCTGATCAGCAACGGCGTGCTGCACCGGGGTGCGGCGGGCGCGGCGGGGGACCTCGGGCACATCCGGGTGCCGCAGGGCGGCGAGGTGCTGTGCCGGTGCGGCAACACCGAGTGCCTGGAGGCGGTCGCCGGTGGACCCGCGCTGGCGGCGAAGCTGCGAGGACTGGGCCTGCCCGCGCACTCCACCGCCGACGTGGTGCATTTGGTGCGGTCGGGCAACCTCGAGGCCGGCCGGGTCGTGCGGCAGGCCGGCCGCGACATCGGCGAGGTGCTCGCCGGGTGCGTGAGCATGTTCAACCCCGCGCTCGTGGTGATCGGCGGGCTGCTCGCCGAGGCGGGGGAGATGCTGCTGGCCGGGGTGCGCGAGTCGATCTACCGGCGTTCGCTGCCGCTGGCCACGGAGAACCTGCGGATCGTCGCGTCGGGTGCCGGGGTGACCGCGGGTGCGCTGGGCGCGGCGGCGATGGTCGTGCGGCACGTGCTGTCGCCGGAGGTGCTGGACGCGCGGCTGGGTGCCGTCGCGGCGGGGGTCGCCGGGGTGGCCACCGCGGAGGTCCACGGCACTTTTGGCGGATAGTCGTCATAAGTTACGCCAGAAGCGACGCTCTTCTGCATTGACCCGGTCATATGTCCGGGCCTACGTTCAGGCTCATGTGGGACATTGGCGTCAGCACATGGGTTTGGACGTCGCCGCTCACCGACGACGGGTTGGCCGCCCTCGCACCGAAGGTCCGCGAGCAGGGCTTCGACGTCATCGAGCTGCCGGTCGAGCAGCCGGGTGACTGGGACCCGCACCGCGCGGCCGACCTGCTCGCCGCGCTCGGCCTGCGCGCCACCGTCTGCCTGGTCATGCCACCGGGCCGCGAGCTGGTCGCCGCGGACACCGTGCGGGAGACGCAGGACTACCTGCGGCACGTGGTCGACGTCGCGGCGGTCGTGGGCAGCCCGGTCATCGCCGGTCCCGCCTACAGCTCCGTCGGCCGCACCTGGCGGATCGACGACCGGCCGCGGGTGTACGCGGAGCTGCGCGCGAACCTGACCCCGGTCGTCGAGCACGCCGCCGCACGTGGCGTCCGCGTCGCCGTGGAACCGCTGAACCGCTACGAGACCAGCCTGCTCAACACCGTGGACCAGGCGCTGGAGGCACTGGCCGGGCTCCCGGACGAGGGCTGCGGACTGGCGCTCGACACCTACCACCTCAACATCGAGGAAGCGGCACCGGTGAAGGCGGTCCACGCCGCCGGGTCGCGGATCGCGCACGTCCAGGTGTGCGCCAACGACCGCGGCACACCGGGCCGCGACCACCAGGACTGGCCGGCCCTGCTGGGCGCCCTCTCCGGGGCCGGCTACCGGGGACCGCTGTGCATCGAGTCGTTCACCCCGGACAACGCCGCCATCGCGACCGCCGCCTCGATCTGGCGGCCGCTCGCCGACTCACCCGACGCCCTCGCCGCCGAGGGGCTCGCCTTCCTGCGTTCCGCCGCCGCCGCTCTGACCTGACCGCCGACCGCCTCACCACCACGGAGGAGTGGCAATGCAACGCAGACTCACGCGATTACTGTCAGTGCTGGCCGGTGTCCTGGTGGTGATGGGGCTCGTCGTTCCGGTCACCCCCGCCCAGGCGCACGGCCTGCACGTCCTGCTGTTCTCCAAGACCGCCTCGGGCGCCTACCGGCACGACTCCATCCCCGCGGGCATCACGATGTTCGAGCAGCTGGCCGCCGAACGCGGCTGGGAGCTCACCAAGAGCGAGGACGCGTCGGTCTTCAACGACACCACGCTCGCCACGTTCAACGTCGTCGTCATGCTGCAAACGTCGGGCATGGTGTGGGACACCGCGGCGCAGCGCACCGCGATGCAGAACTACATGCGCAGGGGCGGTGGTGTGGTCGCGATCCACAACGCCACCGACATGAACATCGAGGCGCAGTTCCCGTGGTGGGACCAGATGCTCGGCATGACGATGACGCAGCACTCGGCGGTCGTGTCCGGCACCGCGAAGGTCGCCGACCGCAAGCACCCGTCCGGCGCGGGTCTGCCGGACCGCTGGACGCGCACCGAGGAGTGGTACAACTTCAACCGCTCCGCGCGCGGTGACGTGCACGTCCTGGTCACCGCCGACGAGTCGACCTACGACGCGGGCTCGTCGAAGATGGGCGTCGACCACCCGATCTCCTGGTGCCGCAACTACGAGGGCGGCCGGCTGTGGGCCACCGGCATGGGCCACCAGGCGTCGAGCTACTCCGAACCCCTGTTCCGCCAGCACATCACCGGCGGCGTGGAGTCCGCGGGCGGCGTCGTCTCGGCCGACTGCGGGGCCACGGTGTGGAGCAGCTTCCAGAAGGTGCAGCTCGACAGCTCCACGATCGCGCCGAGCACCCTCGACGTCGCACCGGACGGCCGGGTGTTCTTCACCGAGTACAACGGCAACCTCAAGATCTACAAGCCGGACACCAGGACCACGGTCGTCGCGGGCACGCTCAGCGTCTACGGCGGCGGGCAGACCTCGGAGGACGGTCTCGTCGGCCTCGCGCTCGACCCGGCGTTCGCCACGAACCGGTGGGTGTACCTGAACTACTCGCCGACCGGGTCGCAGGAGATCGCGCGCATCTCCCGGTTCACGATGAACGGCGACCGGCTCGACACCTCGACCGAGAAGGTCCTGCTCACCCTGCCCGCGTCGCGGCGGGAGGAACCGGGCCACACCGGCGGCCAGCTCGCGTTCGGGCCGAACGGCAACCTCTACATCAGCGTCGGCGACGACACGAACCCCAACGGCGACTCGGCCGGCTACGCGCCGATCGACGAGCGCTCCGGCCGTTCGCTCTACGACGCGCAGGGCACCGCGGCCAACACCAACGACCTGCGCGGCAAGATCCTGCGCATCCACCCGGAGGCCGACGGCACCTACACCGTCCCGGCGGGCAACATGTTCGCGCCCGGCACGGCCAAGACCCGGCCCGAGATCTACGCGATGGGCTTCCGCAACGCGTTCCGCTTCAGCGTGCACCCCACCACGGGCGTGGTCTACGCGGCCGACTACGGCCCGGACGCGGGCTCGGACAACCCCAACCGCGGACCCGCGGGCCTGGTGGAGTGGAACGTCATCAAGTCGCCCGGCAACTACGGCTGGCCGTACTGCGTGGCGAACAACATCGCCTACAACGACTGGAACTTCGCCAACAACACCTCCGGCGCGAAGTTCAACTGCGCCGCACCGGTGAACAACTCGCCCAACAACACCGGTCTCACCACACTGCCCGCCGCCCGTGCCGCGGACATGTGGTACGGCAACGGGGCCAACGGCAACGTGTGGCCGGAGATGGGCACCGGCGGCGAGGCGCCGATGGCGTTCCCCGCCTACCAGTACAACGCGAACAACCCGTCCACCACGAAGTTCCCGGCCTACTTCGACCAGACGCCGTTCTTCGGCGAGTGGTCGCGCAACCGGATGTGGGAGTTCCGGCTCGACTCGTCCGGAAACCTGTTGAAAATCAACAACTTCCTGTCGAACATGTCCTTCGCCTCGCCGATGGACGCGAAGTTCGGGCCGGACGGGTCGATGTACCTGCTGACCTGGGGCACCGGCTGGGACGACAACAAACCGCTGCCCGGCGCGGGTCTGTGGCGCATCGACTACACCGCCTCCGGTGAACAGAGCCCGGTCGCCCAGGCCTCCGGCACCCCGCTGTCGGGCGGCTCGCCGCTGACGGTGCGCTTCTCCAGCGCCGGATCGGCCGACCCCGGTGGTTCCGCGCTGACCTACCGCTGGGTGTTCGGCGACGGCAACACCTCCACCGAGGCGAACCCGACGCACACCTACACCGGCCGCGGCCGGTTCACCGCCCAGCTCACCGTGACCAACGCGAAGGGCAAGACGGGCACCGCGAACGTGACGGTGACGTCGGGCAACACCGAACCGGTCGTGCGGTTCACCGGGCCCGCAGACGGTGGCATGGTGAACTTCGGTGACACCGTCCCGTACACCGTGTCGGTGACCGACCCGGAGGACGGCACGATCGACTGCTCCAGGGTGACCGTGCAGTCGAACATGGGCCACGACACGCACAAGCACCCGATCGGCTCACCGGCGACCGGCTGCACGGGAACGCTGCAGACGGGCATCGACTCCGGGCACCAGGGCCTCAACGTGCACGTCATCGGGTCCGCCGAGTACACCGACGGCGGCGCGAGCGGGGTGCCGGCGCTGACCGGCGGCGCCCAGGTCGTGTTGCAGCCCAAGCAGAAGCAGGCCGAGTTCTTCACCGGCTCATCCGGCGTGCGGGTGGTGTCGCAGTCCGGTGCCGAGTCCGGTGCGCGGATCGGTGACATCGGCAACGGCGACTGGATCTCGTTCAACCCGGTCAACTTCACCGGCATCAACCAGGTGTCGTTCCGGGTGTCCGCGCCCTCCGGCGGTGGCGGGACCATCGAGCTGCGGTCGGGTTCCCCGACGGGCGCCCTGGTCGCGTCGGCGGCGGTGTCGAGCACCGGCGGCTGGGACAACTACGTGAACCTGCCCGCGGTGAACGTGACCGCGCCGTCCGGTTCCGTTGAGCTGTTCGCGGTGTTCCGCACGTCCTCGTCGACCAGCTTCGACCTCGACTCGATCACCTACGTCGGGCCGGGTGTCGGAACGGGCGGCGGTGGCGGTGGCGCGAAGGAGATCGTCGGCGCCTCCGGCAAGTGCGTCGACGTGAACGGCGCCAGCTCGGCCGACGGTGCCAAGGTGCAGCTGTGGACGTGCAACGGCGGCGCCAACCAGAAGTGGACGCAGAACGGCACCACGTTGCGCGCGCTGGACAAGTGCCTGGAGGTCACCGGCAACAGCCAGACCGACGGCACCGCTGTGCGGCTGTGGTCGTGCAACGGCGGGTCGGGCCAGAACTGGACCGCGCAGTCCGACGGCACGATCCGCAACGGCTCGAAGTGCCTGGACGCCAACGGGGCCGGCTCGGCGGACGGGACCCAGCTGATCATCTGGACCTGTCACGGCGGGACCAACCAGAGGTGGACCTTCCGCTAGCGGGAGGGCGGCCGGCGGCTCGCCGCCGGCCGCCCTTGTTCCCGGAGGAGGACTCGATGGTCAAAACCGTGCGGAGCCGTGCGGTCAAACCGGCCGCGCGGCCCGTTCCCGCCGCACGGCCGCTCTGGGCGGGGCTCGTGACCGCGTTCCTGCTCGGCCTGGCGGTGGCGTTCCTGGTGGGGTCGTGGACCGGCCCGGACGCGACCGAGCAGCGGATCGCGGAGCTCGAACGCGAGGAGGCCGACCGCGACGCCGCCCAGCTCGGCCCGTTGTCCGACCAGGCCCGGCAGAGCCGCGACCGGCTGGCCCCGGTGCTCGCGGCGATGGCCCAGGCCCCCACCGCGGAGGCGGTGAGCGGCTGGCGGGACGTCGTGGCGGAGGTGGCCGGGACGTACGAGCAGTCGCCGTCGGCGGGCAACGGGATCAACATCGCGCGCACCGGCATGCGCACGGCGGTGCAGCAGCTGGCGGCGGCGGTGAAGACCTGCGAGCTGGCGTTCGGCGGGGCCGAGGCGGACCGGGCCGCGCTGCTGGCACTGGCGCAGGAGCAGCGGATGCTGGCGGTCCGCACGTGGTCGGTGGCGGCGGTGCAGCTCGACGTCCTCAACATCGAGGCCGGGCGCGGGCACGTGCACGTGCAGCTGTCCGGCGACGGGGACACCGGCGGGCTCACGGTCGACGGTGCGCCGGAGGGGCGGTGACGGCTGACCCGGTGCGGCTGCTGGACGAGGCGCGGGCGGCGGTCGAGCCGGTGCGGCGGGCGGCGGTCGACGGGCTGGGACCCGCGTTGCGACGGGTCGCCGGCTACCACATCGGGTGGTGGGACGCGGACGGCCGACCCGCGCGGGCCACGGGGAAGGCGCTGCGTCCGGCGCTGGCACTGGCGAGCGCTCGTGCGGCCGGCGGTGAGGTCTCGTCCGGGGTGGTCGCGGTGGCCACGGCGGTCGAGCTGCTGCACGACTTCTCGCTGCTGCACGACGACGTCATGGACGGCGACGAGACCCGGCGGCACCGGCCGTCGGCGTGGATGGCGTTCGGGACCACGGCCGCGATCCTCGCCGGTGACGCGTTGATCGGGCTCGCGGTGCGCCAGGTGCCGCCCGCGCTGGCCCCGGTGCTGGCCGACGTGCTGGTCGAGCTGTGCGAGGGGCAGTCGGTGGACGTCGCGGCGGAGCCGATGTCCGTGCATCAGTGCCTCACGACGGCGGAACGCAAGACGGGTGCGTTGCTCGGTGCCGCCTGCCGGCTCGGTGCCGTGGCGGCCGGTGCCGACGAGGCCACGGCCGAGCACCACCGCGGGTTCGGCGTGCACCTGGGAGTCGCGTTCCAGGCCGTCGACGACCTGCTCGGCATCTGGGGCGACCCCGCCAGGACCGGCAAACCGGCCCACGCCGACCTCCGCGCACGCCGCCGGTCCCTGCCCGTGGTGGCGGCGCTCGCCGAGGAGTCGCCCGCCGCCCGCCGGCTGGCGCGGTGCTACGCCGGGCAGCCGGCCGATCCCGAGGAGATCGCGCACCTCGTCGCCGAGGCGGGTGGCCGGGCCTGGACCGAGGCCGAGGCGGACCGGCGGGTGCGGCTCGCGTTCGACTGCCTGCGGCAGGCCTGCCCGACCTCCGCCGGCGCGGCGGAGCTGCGCGCGTTGGCGGGGCTCGTCGTGGCCAGGGACCGGTGAGGCCACCCGCCGCAAGCGTCAGCCCAGCTGCTGGTCCACGACGGCGGGGGACAGGACGTGGTGGATGACCATGGCCGCCGCACCGAGCACACCGGCCACCTCGCCGGCCCGTGACGGCACGATCCGCAGGTTCTCCGTGGCCAGCGGCAGCGAGCGCCGGTAGACCGCCTCCCGCACCCCGGCCAGCAGCATCTCACCGGCCGCGGCGAGGTCTCCGCCGACCACGATGAGCGAGGGGTTGACCATGCTGACGCACGCGGCGAGCACCTCGCCGATGGTGCGGCCGGCCTGCCGGATCGCCTGGCCCGCCTCGACGTTGCCCGCGCGGACCAGTGCGACCACGTCGGCGCTCGTGTGCGCCTCGACGCCCCTGGAGCGCAGCCGGGCCGCGACCGCGGAGCCGCTCGCGACGGCCTCCAGGCAGCCGGAGTTGCCGCAGCCGCAGTCGGCGCCGTCGCCGTCGGGCACCCGGATGTGGCCGAGGTCCCCCGCCGCGCCGGCCGCGCCGCGGTGCAGGACGCCGTTGCTGATGAAGCCGGAGCCGATGCCGGTCGCGACCTTAACGACGATCATGTGGTCGGTGCCGGGGAACGAGTGCGCGTGCTCGCCCAGCGCCATCAGGTTGACCTCGTTGTCCACCAGCACCGGCACGCCGAACTCGGCGCGCAGGTGGCCGGGCACGTCGAAGCCGTTCCAGGCCGGCATGATCGGCGGGTGGTTCGGGCGGCCGGACGAGTGCTCGACCGGGCCGGGCAGGCCGATGCCGACACCGGCCAGCGACACCGCGGACAGCCCCGCGTCGCGCACCATCTCCCGCCACGTCCCGGCCAGCGCCGCCAGGACGCGCTCCGGGCCGGTCGCGACGTCCAGGGCGAGGCGCCGGGAGGCCAGCAGCCCGCCCACGAGGTCGGTGACGGCGATCGTGGCGTGGCTGGCACCGACGTCGGCGGCCAGCACCGTGCGCGCGCCCGCGTTGAACGCGAACCGCCCGGCCGGACGGCCGCCGGTCGCCACCGTGATCACGCGGTCGGTGAGGAACCCCGCTCCCTGCAGGGCGTCGAGCCGGGTCCGGACCGCAGCGCGGGTCAGGCCCGTCTGGGTGGCCAGCTCGGCGCGGGTGCGTGGCACTCCGTCGAGCAGCAGCCGCAGCAGCTGTCCAGGCGATGCTGCGGGGGCCCAAGGTACGTCCGGCACCGGATCAGTGAACCAAATAGACCGAGTAATGGCGATATTCATCCCGAAGACATGTGTCCTTTGGCAGAGAAGCGCCAACTTTTGATTGACAGTCGCCAATAGTCCACTCTACGTTCGCCTCATGACTGTGACCCGCGTAACACCGGGGGTGGCGGCGTGACGGACGTCGTCCGGTTGGAGGGGATCGGCAAGGCCTTCCTGGGCGTGCCGGTGCTGCGCGGCGTCGACCTCGCACTGCGGGGCGGCGAGGTCCACGCGCTGGTGGGCGAGAACGGCGCGGGCAAGTCCACCCTGCTCAAGGTGCTGGCGGGCGTGCACCGGCCGGACACGGGCCGGGTCGTCGTGCGCGGCGAGGAGGTCTCGTTCGCCGCGCCGAGGGACGCGCAGGCGGCGGGCATCGCGATCATCCACCAGGAGCTCACGCTGCTGGAGCACCGCACGGTGGCCGAGAACGTCTTCCTGGGCCGCGAACCCGTGCGCCGCGGCCAGGTCGACCGGCGGGCGATGGAGGCGGAGACCCGGCGGCTGCTCGGCTCGCTCGGCGAGGACGGGATCGACCCCGGCACCGAGGTGGCGCGGCTCTCCGTGGCGCGCAAGCAGGTCGTGGAGATCGTCAAGGCGCTGTCGGCCGACGCGACCGTCCTCGCGATGGACGAGCCGACCGCCGCGCTCGCCGACGGCGAGGTCGAGCTGCTGTACCGGCTGGTGCGCAGGCTGCGCGACCGCGGGATCGCGATCCTCTACGTGTCGCACCGGATGCGCGAGGTGTTCGACCTCAGCACCCGCATCACGGTGCTCAAGGACGGCGCGTTCGTCACCTCCGCGCCCACCGCCGAGCTGACCACCGACCAGGTCGTGCGGCACATGGTCGGCCGTCCACTCGACAGGCTCTACCCCGAGCGCGCCACCGCGCCCGGCGAGGTGCGGCTGGCGCTGCGCGGCGCGGGGAACGACCGGGTGCGGGACCTGACGTTCGAGGTGCGGTCGGGCGAGGTCGTCGGCGTCGCAGGGCTGCAGGGCTCCGGCCGGTCCGCGCTCCTGCGGGCGATCTGGGGCGTCGAGCCGTTCACCACCGGGACGCTGGAGCTCGACGGGACCCCGGCCCGCGTCACCGGTCCGCGCACGGCGGTGCGCAAGGGCATCGGGTACGTCACCGAGGACCGCAAGGGCGAAGGGCTCGCGTTGCGGCAGTCGGTGCGCGACAACACCCTGCTCGTCCGCCGGGCGACCTCGCGCGGTGCGCGCGCCCGCCGCGAGACCGACCTGCGGGAGCTGCTGGCCTCGGTCGCCGTCGTCGCACGCGGCCCGCACCAGGAGGTGCGCTACCTCTCCGGCGGCAACCAGCAGAAGGTCGTGCTGGCCAGGTGGCTCGCCGTGCGGCCGCGCGTGCTGCTCGTGGACGAACCGACCCGCGGTGTCGACGTCGGCGCCAAGCAGGCGCTGTACCGGCTGCTGCGCGACCTGGCGGCCGACGGCCTCGCGATCCTGCTGGTCTCCTCCGAGCTGCCGGAGCTGATCGGGCTGAGCGACCGGGTCCTCGTGCTGCGCGAGGGCACCCTCGCGGGCGAGCTGCCCGCCGGTGCTGACGAGGAGACCGTGATGGGCCTGGCCACCGGACACCTGGTCGGAGAACCCGCGTGAGCGCCGTGGGCGTGGCGGCCGGCCGGCTGCCCGCGCGGCACCGCGCGGTCGCGTTCACCCCGGTCGTGGTCGTCTACCTGGCACTGGCGGCGTTGCTCGTCGTCGGCAGCGTGCTGGTGGCGCTCGACGGCGGCGTGCTCCTCGACCACGGCGGCGTCCTCAACATCCTGACCCGCAGCACGGTGCTCGGCCTCGTCGCGATCGGGCAGACGCTGGTGATCGTCACCGGCTCGCTCGACCTGTCCGTGGCCTACCTCGCCGGGCTGTGCTCGCTGATCGCCGCCGAGACCATGGCGGGCAGCACCGCCATGGTCGTGCCGGGCGTGCTGGCAGCGCTGGCCGTCGCCGCGGTCGTCGGGCTGGTCAACGGCCTGGTGATCACCGTGCTGAAGGCCAACGCGTTCATCGCCACGCTCGGCGTCGCGCTCGTCCTGCGCGGCTACCTGGAGCACAGCTACACCGGACCGGCCGGCAGCGTGCCGCGCGCGTTCCAGCACCTCGGCTACGACCGCATCGGCCCGGTGCCGGTGTCCGCGCTGCTGATGCTGGCGCTCGCCGCGGCGGCGTGGTGGTACCTGCGCCGCACCCGCACCGGCTACCACATGTACGCCGTCGGCGGCGACGTCGACGTGGCGCGGCTGTCCGGCGTGCGCACCGGGCGGACGATCGTCACCGCGCACGTCGTGTGCGCCGTCATGGCCGGGCTCGCCGGGGTGTTCCTGGCCTCGCGGCTGGGGTCCGGCGCACCGTACGTCGGCACCGACGCCGGGTACGACCTGGAGTCCATCGCGGCGGTCGTGCTGGGCGGTACGGCGCTGGCGGGTGGTCGCGGCGGAGTGGCCGGGACCATCGGCGGGGTGCTGATCCTGGCCACCCTGGACACGATCTTCGACGACCTCGGCGTGAACTCGTTCTTCAAGGACGTCGTCCGCGGTGTCGTGCTCGTCGTGGCGGTGGCGCTGTACGCGCGCCGCCGGCACACGGGGAGGTCGTCGTGACCCGGCTGCGGCTCGCCGACGGCACGGCACCCGTGCTGGTCGTGCTCGTGGTCCTGCTGGTGGCACTGGCGTTCGCCGGTCCCGCCTACTCCGAACCCAGCGGCTACCTCGCGCTGCTCAAGCGGGCGGCGCCGCTCGTGGTGCTCGCGGTGGGGCAGTACTTCGTGGTCGTGTCCGGCGGGTTCGACCTCTCGGTCGGCTCGCTGGTGACCGCCGAGGTGGTGATCGCGGCCCGGCTGGTGGACGGCGACGACGCCGACACCGCGTGGGTCGTCGCGCTGCTGCTCGGCTTCGGGCTGCTGGTCGGCCTGGTCAACGGGCTGGTCACGACGAAGCTGCTGGTGCCGTCGTTCATCGTGACGCTGGGGATGCTGCTGGTCCTCGACGGCGCGGTGTTCCTGTGGACCGGTGGCGCACCGCGCGGTGCGCTGTCGCCGTCGTTCCGGGTGGCCGGCCGGGGCGGTGCCGACGTGCCGCTGCTCGGGCAGGTGCCGTGGTCGGTGGTGGTCCTGCTGGTCGTGGTCGGCGCGGCGGTGTGGTTCATGCGCGGCCCGACCGGACGCCTGCTGGTCGCGGTGGGCGACAACGAGAAGGCCGTCCACCTCGCCGGTGGCCGGGTGGACCGGTTGCGGCTGCTCGCGTTCGTGCTGTCGGCGCTGCTCGCCACGGTCGCCGCGATCCTGCTCGCCGGGTTCGCCGGGGTCTCCGCCCAGGTCGGCCAGGGCCTGGAGTTCCGCGCCATCACCGCGGTGGTGCTCGGCGGGGTCCTGCTCGGCGGCGGCCGGGGTTCGGTGGTTGCCGCCGCCGCCGGTGCCGTGACGCTCGAAGCGCTCTTCTCCCTGCTGAACCTGCTCGGCGTCTCCGGTGCGCTGGAGTCCGCCGTGCAGGGCGTGATCATCATCGCCGCCGTGGCCTACGCCGCCCGCGGCACCGCGCTGCGCCGCCTGCTGCCGCACCGCCAGACCACTGTGGACAGCACGTGACCGCACCGCCACACCACCTCTCCTGACCACACCGCCTGAGCCCCCGCCGAAGAAGCCGAGGAGCAAGCACATGCACAGGAATTGGTCCGTCGTGGCCCTGGCCGGCGCGCTGGTGGTGGCCGGGTGCTCCAGCGACCTGCCCGCCGCCACGGGCACCGGCGGCACCTCCGGACCGGCGAAGGCCACCGCGAAGTCGGAGTTCTACGACCAGGCGGAGCTCGCGCGCCAGCTGCGGTTCCGCACCGCGAAGGCGACCGGGCTCGACGGCCAGGACGGCACGGCGGGGCCCTGGGAGCAGGCGCTCGATCCGGAGCTGACCGACACGGCCAAGTACGCCAAGCCCGGTGGCGGCTACCACCTCTGCTTCTCCAACGCCTCGGTGGACAACCCGTGGCGGCAGGTCGGGTTCAAGACCATGCAGCAGGAGGTGAAGCTGCACCCGGAGATCACCAAGTTCACCGTCCTGGACGCCGAGGCCAAGGACGACAAGCAGATCAGCGACATCCAGTCGCTCGCCTCCCAGGGGTGCAGCGCGCTGGTCGTCTCGCCCAACACCACCGCCACGCTCACCCCGGCGGTCGAGGCCGCGTGCGCGACCGGCGTCCCGGTGATCGTGTTCGACCGCGGCGTGAAGACGAGCTGCCCGGTCACGTTCATCCACCCGATCGGCGGGTTCGCCTTCGGTGCCGACGGCGCCGAGTTCCTCAAGGAGAAGGTGGCGCCCGGAGGCAAGGTCCTCGCCCTGCGCATCCTGCCCGGTGTCGACGTGCTGGAGCAGCGCTGGGCCGCGGCCGACGAGGTGTTCGCGGGCAGCCAGGTGAAGGTCGTGGGCGTCGAGTTCACCGACGGCGACGCCGCCAAGACCAAGAGCATCGTCAACGAGTACATCCAGCGCGAGGGCAAGATCGACGGCGTCTGGATGGACGCCGGTGCCACCGCACTGGCCGCGGTCGAGGCGTTCCAGGACGCCGGGGTGGCCATCCCGCCGTTCGTGGGCGAGGACCAGCAGGACTTCCTGCGCATCTGGGCCGACGAGAAGATGACCGCGGTCGCCCCCACCTACCCGACCTACCAGTGGCGCACGCCGGTGATCGCCGCGCTGCGCGTGCTCGGCGGCAAGCAGGTGCCGCGCGAGTGGGTGCTGCCGCAGCCCAAGGTCACCCAGGACACGCTGAAGGACTTCATCAAGCAGGACATGCCGCCGCTGCACTACGCGATGTGCGGCTGCGAGCAGATGCCCGGCTACCCCGCGCCGTGGAAGTGACCCGGTGATGAAGGCGTACGTGGAGCTGGTGCGCGCACCGGCGGCGCTCACCGTGCTGGGGGACACCCTGGTCGGCGCGCGAAAACCGTTGCGCGGCAGGGGACTGCTGCTGCCGCTGGCATCGGTGTCGCTGTACTGGGCGGGCATGGCGCTCAACGACTGGGCCGACCGGGACCTGGACGCGGCCGAACGGCCGGAGCGCCCGATCCCGTCCGGCCGGGTCGCACCGGACGCGGCACTGGCGACGGCGGCGGGCCTGACCGCGCTCGGCGTCGGGCTCGCCGCGGCCGCCGGGCGCAACGCACTGCCGCTCGCCGCCGCCGTGTGGGCCTATGACACCGCGTTGAAGGCCACGCCCGCCGGGCCGTTCGCGATGGCCGCGTGCCGTGCGCTGGACGTCCTGCTGGGCGGCCGGGCCGTGCTGCCCGCGGGCCTGATGGCCGCGCACACCCTGGGCGTCACGGCGTTGTCGCGCGGTGAGGTGCACGGCACGTCGCCCGCCACGGCGAAGGCGGTGCTGGCGGGCACGGTCCTCACCGCCGTCGCCGCGGCCGTGTCGTCCCGGCGCATCTCCGGGATCGCGGGGGCGCTGGGCTACGCGGTCACGGTCGGGCGCGCGCAGTGGAACGTGGTCCAGGACCCGAGCGCGCGGAACGTCCGCACCGCCACGAAGGAAGGCATCCACGGCATGGTGCTGCTGCAGTCCGCGCTCGCCGAGCGCGGTGCCGCACTGCCGGTCGTGCTGCCGCTGGCGCAGGCGCTGAGCAGGAAGGTGAGCCCGACATGACGTTCCACCTGGGCTACGGCACCAACGGTTTCAGCAACCACCGCCTCGGCGACGCGCTCGCCGTGATCGCCGACCTCGGCTACACCGCCGTGGCGCTGACCCTCGACCACCACCACCTCGACCCGTTCGCCGACGACGTCGCCCGGCAGACCGACCGGCTCGCCGCCCGCCTGCACGAGCTGGGCCTGCGGGCCGTGGTGGAGACCGGCGCGCGGTACCTGCTCGACCCGCGTCGCAAGCACCACCCGACCCTGGTCAGCTCCGACCAGGACCGCCGGGTCGACTTCCTGGTGCGCGCCAAGCGGATCGCGGCCGACCTCGGCGCGGACTGCGTGTCGTTCTGGTCGGGCATCGGCTCGCCGGACGACTGGGACCACCTGCGCTCGGGGGTGGCCGCCGTGCTGGAGAACGGCCCGTCCGTCCCCATCGGACTCGAACCGGAACCGGGCATGGTCGTGCAGTGGCTGGAGCAGGCGCTGCGGCTGCGCACCGAGCTCGGCGACCCCGAACAGCTGCGGATCACCCTCGACGTCGGGCACTGCGTCGCCGTCGAGCCGCAGGACGCGGCCGCGTGCATCCGGCAGGCCGGTGAGCTGCTGGTCAACGTGCAGCTCGACGACATGCTGCCGGGCGTGCACGAGCACCTGGAGTTCGGTGACGGGCACCTGGACCTGCCCGCCACCCTCGCCGCGCTGACCGACATCGGGTACACCGGTGTCGCCGCGGTCGAGCTGCCCCGGCACAGCCACGCGGCACCGGACGTGGCGGCACGGGCGCTGCGGGCGTTGCGCGCGGCCCGGTGGCTGGCCGACGCCGAACGGGCGGTGCGGACCGACCCGAACGCGATCGACACCCTGTTCCCGGCCGTGGGCAGAGCGGTCGGAACGGGTGAGGACGCCGCCAGGGTCCGGCTGCTCACCGCGTTCGCCGACGCGACCGGCGACCCGGTCGACGGCCTCACCCGGCTCTACCGGTACGGCACCTCCGCGGAACGGCGCGGCGTCCTGCGCGGCCTCGCCGAGCTGGGCGACCGGGCTCCCGCCGCCGGTGTCGCGCTGGTCGAGGACGCGTTGCGCAGCAACGAGACCGGCCTCGTGGCGGCGGCGCTCGGCCCGTTCGCCACCCGGCACCTGGGCCGGCACGCGTGGCGCCACGGCGTGCTCAAGTGCCTGTTCATGGGCATCCCGCTGACCGCGGTCGACGGCCTGGACCGGCACTCGGACCCGGAGCTGCTGCGCATGGTGGCCGCGTTCGCGGAGGAACGCCGTGCCGCCGGCCGTCCCGTGCCCGCCGACGCCCTCGCCCTGCTCGGAAAGGCTTCGTGATGCGCATCTTCGACCCGCACATCCACATGACGTCCCGCACGACCGACGACTACGAGGCCATGCGCGACGCCGGGGTGGAGGCGCTCGTCGAGCCCGCGTTCTGGCTCGGGCAGCCGCGCACGAGCGTCGGGTCGTTCGTCGACTACTTCGACGCCCTGCTCGGGTGGGAGCGCTTCCGTGCCGCCCAGTTCGGCATCGCCCACCACTGCGCGCTCGCGCTGAACCCCAAGGAGGCCAACGACCCGCGCTGCGCCGAGGTGCTCGACGTGCTGCCGCGCTACCTCGCCAAGGACGGCGTGGTCGCGGTCGGCGAGGTCGGCTACGACTCGATGACGCCCGAGGAGGACGACGCGTTCGCCCGCCAGCTGGAACTGGCGCAGCGGCACGACCTCCCGGTCCTCGTGCACACCCCGCACCGCGACAAGCAGGCCGGTACCCGGCGCACGCTCGACGTCGTCCGCGAGTCCGGGCTGGCACCGGAACGGGTGCTGGTCGACCACCTCAACGAGACCACCGTGCGGATGGTCGCGGACGCGGGCTGCTGGATGGGGTTCTCCGTCTACCCGGACACCAAGATGGACGAGAAGCGGACGGTCGCGCTGCTCACCGAGCACGGCACGGACCGGATGCTGGTCAACTCCGCCGCCGACTGGGGCCGCTCCGACCCGTTGAAGACGTACAAGACCGGGCAGGCCATGCTGGACGCCGGGTTCTCCGCCGACGACGTCGAGAAGGTGTTGTGGCACAACCCGGTCGAGTTCTACGGCCAGAGCGGCCGGCTCGTGCTCGACCCGGTGGCGGCGGGTGCGGTCGACGCGGCCACCGGCAGCTCGGTGCTGCGGGGTGAGCGGTGATCGCCTACTGCACCAACGTCCACCCGGCACCCGACCTGCCCGGCGTCCTCGCCCAGCTCGACCGGCACGCCGTGCGCGTGCGGGAGGCGCTGGGCGCGGACACGCTCCCGCTGGGGCTGTGGCTGCCCGCACCGGTCGCCCACGGCCTCGCCGAGGACGTGTCCGCGCGGCGGGCGTTCGGGGCGGAGCTGGCGGCGCGCGGCCTGACGGTGTCGACGCTGAACGCGTTCCCGTACGGCGACTTCCACGAGGAGGTCGTCAAGCACAAGGTGTACTTCCCTACGTGGACCGATCCGCGACGGCTCGAGTACACGAAGGACTGCGCGACCGTACTGGCCGACCTGCTGCCCGACTCCGCCTCGTACGGCAGCATCTCCACCCTGCCGCTGGCGTGGCGGGAGCCGTGGACGTTGATGGACGACGGCGCCGCGACGGCCGCGCTCGCCGAGCTCACCCGGTTCCTGCGTGAACTGCCCGGCCGGCCGGTCAAGCTCGCCGTCGAGCCGGAACCGGGCTGCGTGCTCGACACCGTCGCCGACGCGGTCGGCTGGCTCGCCGGCCGGGCCGACCCCGAGCTCGTCGGGCTGTGCCTGGACACCTGCCACCTCGCGGTGTCGTTCGCCGACCCGGTGGCGGCGGTCGAGTCGATCCGGCGGGCGGGGCTGTCGATCGTCAAGGTGCAGGCGTCGGCGGCGCTCGAAGTCGCGGAACCCGGCACCGAGGAGGGCAGGCTGGCGGTCGCGGCCTACGGCGAACCCCGGTACCTGCACCAGGTCCGGGAGAACGCGCCGGGCGGCGTGCTGGCCGCGGACGACCTGCCGGAGGCGTTCCACACCCTGCCCGCCGAGCACCCGTGGCGGGTGCACTTCCACGTGCCGCTGCACGCCGTGCCACCCGCACCGCTCACGTCCACCACCGACGTGCTCGTGGCCGCGGTCGCCGCGGTGGACCCCGGTACCCACGTCGAGGTCGAGACCTACACCTGGACGGTGCTGCCGGGGGCGGGCGACCTGGCCGACGGCATCGCGGCGGAGCTGCGGTGGGCGCACCAGCACCTGGCGGCGGGGGTGGCGGCGTGAAACCACTGGTGGTGCTGAACGTCGTCGGCATGACCCCGGCGCTGCTGGCCCACATGCCGAACCTGGCGCGGCTGGGCTGGCAGGCGGAGCTGGGCACGGTGCTGCCGGCCGTGACGTGCAGCGTGCAGGCCACGCTGCTCACCGGCCTCACCCCGGCACGGCACGGGATCGTCGGCAACGGCTGGTACTTCCGCGACCTCGGCGAGGTCCACCTGTGGCGCCAGCACAACCGGCTCGTCGGCGGCGAGAAGCTGTGGGAGACCGCCCGCCGCGCCCACCCCGGTTACACCGCCGCCAACATCTGCTGGTGGTACGCGATGGGCGCGTCCACCGACATCACCGTCACGCCCCGGCCGATCTACCACGCGGACGGCCGCAAGTCGCCGGACTGCTACGTCCGCCCACCCGGCCTGCACGACGAGCTGGTGGGTGCACTGGGGGAGTTCCCGCTGTTCCAGTACTGGGGTCCCACGGCGGCGCTGGCGTCCAGCGAGTGGATCATCGGCGCTGCCAGGAAGGTGTTCACCGAGCAGCGGCCCGACCTGCTGCTGGTCTACGTGCCGCACCTGGACTACGACCTCCAGCGGTTCGGCCCGTCGTCCCCGCAGGCGGTGAAGGCGGCGGCGGACGTGGACCGCGCGCTGGCGCCGTTGCTGGCCGATGTCGCGGACGCCACCGTGGTCGCGTTGTCGGAGTACGGCATCACGGACGCGCGCCGGCCGGTGGACGTCAACCGCGCACTGCGCGCCGCCGGTCTGCTGGAGGTCCACACGCAGGCCGGGATGGAGTACCTGGACCCGTGGACGTCCCGGGCGTTCGCGGTGGCCGACCACCAGGTCGCGCACGTGTACGTCGCCGACCCGGCCGACGTGCCGCGCACCAGGGCGGTGCTCGCCGAACTGCCCGGCGTCGACGTGCTGTACGACCGCGAGGGGCAGGCGGCCGTCGGACTGGACCACGAACGGTCCGGTGAGCTGGTCGCGGTCGCCGAGCCGGACGCGTGGTTCACCTACTACTACTGGACCGACGACAACCGTGCGCCGGACTTCGCCCGTGGCGTGGACATCCACCGCAAGCCCGGCTACGACCCGGCGGAACTCTTCTTCGACCCGGCCGACCCGCTCGCGAAGGCCAGGGCGGGGCTCAACCTGGCCCGCAAGAAGCTCGGCCTGCGGTACGCGATGAACGTCGTGCCGCTGGACCCGTCGTGCGTGCGCGGCACGCACGGCAGATCGCCCGACCGCGCGGCCGACGGCCCGGTGCTGCTCTGCTCGGACCCGGCGGTGCCGCCGTCGGTCGAGCGCACCGGGCGCGTCGCCGCGACCGAAGTACGGAACCTGTTGCTAGCGCTGCAGGGCATGCCCGCAGAGGAGTTCAGCCGATGACCAGACCGCTCACGTCACGCCCCACCCGGCGGGAAAGCCACCTGACGGCGGTCCCCGCGGTGCGCCAGGACCACACCGTGGCCGTCGGCAAGGAACCCACGGCCGCCACCCGCCGCCTGCTGCGGCTCATGGGCACCGGCGCCACCGACCGGGCGATCGCCCGCGAGCTCGACGTCAGCCTGCGCACCCTGCACCGGCGGATCGCGCGGCTGCAGTCGTTGCTCGGCGTGCAGTCCCGGTTCCAGCTCGGCGTGCTCGCCGCGGAGCTGGAGTGGCTCGTGGTGTCCCCGCCTCGGCAGGCCGTGGGCGAGTGAGAACGGGCCCGCCGGCCGCTGTGGGACGCGGCAGCGGCAGGCGGGCCTCCCTCCTGCTCGCCACGCAGATGCCGGAGAGGTGCGGAGCGAGGGGGTCAGCGGCGGTTGGCCACCGCCTCCTGCAGCAACGCCAGGGCCTGCTTCGCCACCACGTTGAACATGCCCATCGTCGTGTCACGCGTGCCGAGCACGACCAGCAACGTGTCGGCGTCGACGCCGAACACCCCGGCCTGACCGGAGTCGCCCTCGAAGAACACCGCCCGCGGGCTGCCGACACCGGCCTGCGCGGTGAACTGGTTCGCGAGACCCGCCGCCGCCGCGGCCATCGCCGCCACGCCGTCGTCCTGGACGCCGCGGGTGACGGCGCACAGCACCAGGCCGTCCCTGGTGGCGACCAGCACACCGTTGATCGCGACGGAGTCGATCGACCCGTGGACCTCCGCCAGCGCCTCGGTCATGACCTTCGCGTCGGTGCCCGGCAGGGGAGTGGTGACCGGGCCGTGGCTCGGTGTCGTCGCTCCGCGCCGGCGCGTCGGCAGGGCTTCCGGGGACGACGACGGGTGGATGAACATCTCGTTCACACCGTGAGGTCGGCTTCGATGGCCCTCAGGCTGTGCCTGGCGAGGGCCAGGTTGGCCCGCTCCCGGTCCAGCACGAGGTACAGGAAGAGCATCGACGAGCCCCGCTTGCCCGGGGAGAGCAGCCGGATCAGGTGGTACTGGCGCTGCAGGGTGATCAGGATGTCCTCGATCTCGTCGTTCAGCTTGAGCGCCGAGATGACCCGCTGCTTGGACCGCACGACCTCGGTGTTCCCGGCCGCCGCCACCTCCAGGTCGAGCCAGTCGCCACCGCCGATCGACCCCAGCGACATCCCGCTGTCGTAGTCGACGAGCGCGGCCCCCACCGCGCCGGTGATGGTCATGGCTTCTTTCAGCGCGGTATCGATGTTCATCCCGGCGATTTCCCCTCGTGCGCGAACGGTCACACGCGGCGACATCTCCCGTGGGCCGCGTGGTGGATCACCTTACGTCGCAGCGAGTCGCCCGGCCATGGCCGTTTGGAGCAACGTGTGGACGGTCCGTGCTCCTATGAGGACCGCGCCCAGGACGGCCCCGATCGTCGTCTGATCCCAAACGTTCTGCGGGAACGGTGCTAAACGTCCTGTGTGGACTTTAGCTGCCGAACGGGGTGTGGCGGTGTTCTGTCATCCCCCTGCCGCCGTCTTGACGCTCGTCCGAAACCGCTGCTCTCATGGGCCGATGAGACCTTGGAAAGCGCTTACCACATTACGCCTGTTGACCTCCGTCCTCCTCGTGGCCGGGCTGCTGACCGCGGGCACGACCGCCGCGCAGGCGTCCACCGCCGGGTTCCGGGGCGTCAACTGGGCCGACCAGCGCGACAACTTCGTCAACGGCGTGCTCTACCCCTCGGGGCTCAGCGCCTCGGACACCTACTCCTCGGCCGCCACCGTCGCCGACCGCGTCGTCGGCGGGCTCTACGCCGTCACCGGCGCGAACACCGTGCGGTTGCCGGTGAACGAGCCGACGGTGTCGACCTACTGGGGCACCTACACCGGTGCGATCGACACGGCGCTCACCAAGGGCAACGTGATCCTCGCGTACTGGGCGCACACCGGTGGCCGGCCGCAGAACCAGGCGGCGTTCCAGCAGATGTGGGACCGGGTGGTCGCCAAGTACGGCTCGCACCCCAACGCCTACTTCGAGGTCATCAACGAACCGCACGGGTACAGCACGGGCGACCTCAACAACATGTACAACGACTGGCTGAACAGGTACTCGTCCGTCCCGCGCGGCCGGGTCGTCCTCGACGGCGCCGGCCTCGCCCAGAACGTCCCCGCGGTCGGCGGCGACAGCCGGCTCAACGGCACCCTGCTCGCCGTGCACGACTACTCGTTCTTCGCCGGCTTCGAGAGCGAGACCGAGTGGGCCGACCACATCGGCAGCTACATCGGCGCCTACGCGAGCCGCACCATCGCCACCGAGTGGGGCGGCGCGATGGGCCCCGGCACCAAGAACGGCGTGTACTTCGACGCGGTTGACTACAGCGTCCCCAGCGGTTCCTACATGGCCGACTACGTCCGCGGTGTCGCCGCGAAGCTGCGCAGCCTCGGCATGGGCAGCGTCTACTGGCCCGGTCTGCGCGACGGCGACTGGTACAGCATGACCACCCGCAGCGGCACCGGCCAGAACACCGCGCTGACGCTGACGAACCCGTCCGGCCTCCAGCAGCTGCGGCACTCCTGGGGCCTCGGCGACAACGGCTCCACCACCGTCGAGATCCGCAACGTCGCGACCGGCTGGTACGTCGACGGCCTCGGCCGCAGCACCGACGCCGCGGCCGGTCAGGGCACCGGCGGCACCAGCGCCAGCCAGCGCTGGGTGGTCGAGAACACCGGTTCGTTCGTGCGCTTCCGCAACACCGTGACCGGCCTGTACCTCGACGGCGCCGGCCGCACCGGCAACGGTTCCGACACCGGCCAGCGCGCGAGCAGCACCGCCACGAGCCAGCAGTGGACCGTGGTGACCGGCAAGGCCAGGGGCAACGACGTCCGCATCCGCAACCGCGCCACGGGGCTCTACCTCGACGGCATGGGACGCACGGCGACGGCGGCGAACCTCGGCCAGTGGGCCGACAGCAACAGCACGAACCAGCAGTGGCGGATCCTCCCGGCGGGCTGAGCCGGTCACCGCGGAATTCGCCTCGGGCCGATTCCTTGACGCTGGGGAAGGTGGCGTGGTCACCTTTCCCACGTGTATCGAAGCGCTTCGATTTCGGATTCGGCGCTGTGGTTTCGCACGCCGACAGCGGTGTGGGAGGAAGCCCTGCCGCTGGGCACGGGCCGGCTGGGCGCTATGGCGTTCGGCGGTGTGCGCACGGAGCTGTTCCAGCTGAACGACGACCGGTTGTGGACCGGTGGGCCGGTCGCCGCGGTGGCGGGTGATCCGGCGGTGGTGGAACGGGCCCGGCGGCTCGCGCTGGCGGGGGATGCCGTCGGGGCGGAGGAACTGCTCAAGGCGGTGCAGGGCCCGGACACGGCCCGGTACCTGCCGCTCGCGGACCTGCGGTTGGAGCTGCGGGTCGGGGACGCTGCCGTGGAGGACGCGGCGGCGGAGGGGTACGAGCGGCGGCTGGACCTCGCGACCGGGGTCTACTCGGTGCGCTGCCGGGCCGGTGGCGCCGGGGTGGTGCGGGAGGCGGTGTGCCACCCCGGGTTGCACGTGCTGGCGTGGCGGGTGCGGGTGGACCGGCCGGTCGAGGTCGGGGTACGGCTCGACAGCGCGCTGGCCGCGGAGGAGTTCGCGGACGAGGACGTGGTGGGGCTCGCCGGTGCGGTGGGCATGGCCTACGCCGCCGCAGTCCTCGCCGACCGGACCGACCACGCTGACCGGACCGACCGCGCTGACCGGACCGACCGCGCTGACCGGACCGACCACGACGGCCCGCACACCGTCACCGTCTACGTGGCCACCGAAGCCGGCCACCGCGGCCCCGCCACCGACCCCGAACGCGACCCCGCCGTGTGCGCCCGGCTCGCCACCGACCGCGTGCGGCGGGCCCGTGCGCTCGGCTGGTCCCGGTTGCGCGAGGAAGCCGTTGCCGCGCACCGGGAGCTGTTCGACCGGGCCGACCTCGACCTCGGGCCTGCGCCGGACCTGCCCACCGACGAACGGATCGCGGCGCCCGACCCCGCGCTGGCCGCGCTGCTGTTCCGGTTCGGCCGGTACCTGCTGATCACGAGCTCACGGCCGGGCACGCTGCCCGCCAACCTCCAGGGCGTCTGGAACCCGCACGTCGACCCGCCGTGGCGCGGCAACTACACGCTCAACATCAACCTGCAGATGAACCACTGGCCCGCCGAGGTCACCGGTCTGCCCGAGTGCCACGAGCCGTTGCTGGAGTTCGTCGAAAGGCTTGCCGCCCGGGGCGAACAGGTCGCACGTGAGCTGTACGGCCTGCCCGGCTGGACGGCGCACCACAACAGCGACCCGTGGTGCCCCGCCACGCCGGTCGGTGCGGGCACGGGGGACCCGGCGTGGGCGAACTGGCCGTTGGCCGGGGCGTGGCTCGCGCTGCACCTGTGGGAGCACTACGAGTTCGGCGGGGACAAGGGTTGGTTGCGCGAGCGGGCGTGGCCGGTGGTGCGCGGGGCCGCCGAGTTCTGCGCCGGCTGGCTCGTCGAGCACGACGGCGGGCTCACCACCGCGCCGTCGACATCGCCGGAGAACCACTACCTCGACAGCGCCGGCCGTCCGGTCGCGGTGGGTGTCGGGTCCACAATGGACCTCACACTCATCGCTGAGCTCCTCGCCCGCCTCGTCGACGCCGCCGAGGTGCTCGGAGTCGAGGACGAGATCGTGCGACGGTCGAGGGAGCTCCTGCCGCGGCTGCCTTCCCCGCCGATCGGCAGCCGCGGGCAGCTGCTGGAGTGGGCCACCGAGCTGCCGGACGCCGAACCGGGTCACCGGCACGTGTCGCACCTCGTCGGCCTGTACCCCGGCAACCGGATCGACCCGCACCGCACACCGGAGCTCGCGGCGGCGGCACGAGAGGCGTTGCTGGAACGCGGTGACGCGGGCACGGGGTGGTCGCTCGCCTGGAAGACGGCGCTGTGGGCCCGGCTCGGCGACGGTGACCGCGCCGGGGAGCTGCTGGCGCTCTTCCTCACCGACGTCACCGCGGAGGGCGCGCACGGCGGTGGTGTCTACCGCAACCTGTTCTGCGCCCACCCGCCGTTCCAGATCGACGGCAACCTCGGCATCACGGCCGCGATCGCCGAGATGCTGCTGCAGAGCCACACCGGCGAGCTGCGCGTGCTGCCCGCACTGCCACCGGCCTGGCGGCGCGGCTCGGTGCGCGGGCTGCGGGCCCGCGGCGGGCTCACCGTCGACATCGGCTGGGACGACGGGGAGCTGACCGGCGTGGTCGTGCGCGGTGGTGAGGCGCGGACGGTCGCGGTGCGGTACCGCGACCGCCTCTTCCACCTGGACGTGACCTGATCACACCACCGTGCAGGCGAACCCGTTGAGGCTGAACGCACGCGGCGCGGTGTTGGTGCTGCCACCGCTGGCGGTGAACCCGGCCGGCACCGTCCCGCCGCGCGGGATCGCCTGGTTGTAGGACACGGCGGTCGCGGACACGTCGGCGCCCGTCTGCCGGTGCGTCGCGTTCCACATCTCCGTCACCGTCTGGCCGTTGGCGAACTTCCACCGCAACGTCCAGCCGGTGACGTCGGTCGTGCCGGTGTTGCGGATGGTGACGTCGGTGCGGAACCCGCCGGGCCACGAGTTCGTGACGCGGTACTCGACCGAGCAGCCGGTCACCGGCTGCGGCGCGGCCGGCGTGGTCGTGGCCGGTGACGGGACGACCGGGGCCGGGGCCGGCGGCGGGACCGGGGTGCTCGGCCGGACGCACGGCGGCCCCCACCGGCCGAGGCCCTTCGCCGACGCGGACGCCTCGGCCTCGCGCAGCACGCGGTCGTCGCCCGCCTCGCTGCGCACCATGCCGAGCTCGACGGCCAGCACCGCGTAGTCCGTGCCGTCGGCCAGCCGCAGCGACCCGGTCGACGTCGACTCGACCGGCTTCTCCAGCAGCACCGTCCGCGCGAACGCCGTGGCGGCGTCCGACCAGCACGCGTCGGGCTCGGCCAGGCCCTCGACCTCGACCTGCTCGCCGTCGGAGAGCTGCACGGTCCGCACGTCCAGGACCCGTTGCACGGTCGTGGTCAGCGCCTCCTTGCGCGGCGGCTCGATGGTGGGGACCTCGGCCTGCACCGGCTGGGCCGGTGGTGCCGGCGGCTCGTCGTCGCCGCAGGCGCTCGCCGCGCCGGCGACCAGGACGGCCACGACCAACAGCGATGCGACGGGTCTTGTCCTGACGGCGCCCAGTAGTTTTCTCATCGTCCCTCTGCGGCAAGGAGCCGTCGGCGCTCGTACCACAACCGGTTCGGCCGAACGGCTGATCTCGTCACGGCAGGCGACGTCGCACGTCCAAGGCGCGGAAGAACTTTCACGTAATTGGAATGCGCGTTGTCGTTCGACGCATTCGAGTCGAATCGCGTCGAACGCGGACGGGAAATCGTTGTCAGAGAACGGCGGTGCTGCCGCGGTCGGTGAGCCGGGGTTGCAGCAGCCGCACCTCCGGCGCGTGGTCGTGCGCGAGGCGGGTCATCACCATCTCGACCGCGATGGCGCCCAGCTCCTGCGCGGGCACGGAGATCGACGTGAGCGGCACGGGCAGGTCCTGCGCGAGGTCGTCAGGGCACAGCGTGATCACCGACAGGTCGCCGGGCACGTCCAGCGAGCGGCGCCGCAGCTCGAGCAGCAGCTGGCCGAGGACCGCCTCGTTGTGCACGACCAGGCCGGTGGTGCCGCGGTCGGGGTGCAGCACCTCGTCCAGGCAGGCCGCGACCGAGTCGTAGCCGGGAGCGCAGGAGTGCACCGACGCGGGCAGGGCACGCCTGGTGGTCTCGCTCTGGAACCCGGCCAGCAGCCGGGCGGCGTAGCTGGTGCCGCGCTCGTAGACCGACGGGTGCGAGCCGATCAACGCGATCGACCGGTGGCCGCGGTCGGCCAGGTGCGCCGCCATCTGCCTGCCCGCGCTGGTGAAGTCGAGGTCGACGCAGCTCAGACCGCCGTGGTCGTCGGGCATGCCGATCAGCACCACCGGGGCGTCGACCGCGCGCAGTTCGGGCACCCGCGGGTCCGCGCTCTCGACGTCCATCATGATGATCGCGTCCGCCATGGACCGCGCCGTGACCCGGTGGGCCTCGCCGGGACCCGCCTCCTTGGTCAGCAGCAGCACGTCGTAGTCGTGGCCGCGGGCGGACGCCACGATCGACGACACGAACTGCATGATCACCGGCATGTTCTGGTCCGACCGCAGCGGGACGACCAGGCCGAGCACCTGCGAGCGGTTCGACGCGAGTGCGCGCGCACCGGCGTTCGGGTGGTAGCCCAGCGCCACGATGCTCTGCTCGACGCGGCGCTTGGTCTCCTCCGAGATGCTCCGCTTCCCGCTGAGCACGTACGACACCGTGCTCATCGAGACGCCGGCGTGGCGGGCGACCTCTTTGATGGTGATCATGCCCGCCCTTCGGGTTCGCCACGAGTGGTGGCGATCATCGTAGTGCGCGCGGAACGGCGTCGCGCAGACGTCCGGCGGCTCCGGCGCGGCCCTCGCGGCACCACCCGGCGGTCGAACAGCGGTGGGCATTCGTCGAAATCGTCGAACGGAAGTCGTTCTCTTGACGCCCGCGTTTCGACTGTGTCACGGTACTGAACCACGTTCGAAGCGCTTCGATTTGCGGAGGTGTCGACGTGGTCACCATTGTTGACGTGGCGAGGCACGCGGGAGTCGCGCCCAGCACCGTTTCCTACGTGCTCACCGGCAACCGCCCGGTCTCGGCCGACACGAGGGTCCGGGTGCGGGAGAGCATCCAGCTGCTGGGCTACCACCCGCACGCGGGCGCACGGGCGTTGGCGAGCAGCCGCTCGAACGTGATCGGCCTGGTCCTGCCGCTGCGCGAGGGCGTGCAGCTGCCGGTGGTCATGCGCTTCGTCACCTCCGTCGTCACCGCCGCCCGCCAGCACGACATGGACGTGCTGCTGGTGACCGCCGACCAGGGCGCCGCGGGACTGCGGCGGCTGGCGAACGGCGCCAGGGTCGACGGGTGCGTGGTGATGGACGTCGGCCTGGACGACGAGCGCCTGCCGGTGCTGCGCGAGCTGGGCCGCCCGGCCGTCCTGCTCGGGCACCCGGCCGCGGTCAAGGGCCTGACCTGCGTCGACCTGGATTTCGAGGCGGCGGGCGCGCGGTGCGTCGACCACCTCGCAGAGCTTGGTCATCGCAGCATCGGGTTCCTCGGCGCGCCGAGCGTGGTCTACGCGCGCAATACCGGCTTCGCCCAGCGGACGCTGGCGGGGTTCAGCTCCGCGGCCATGCGGCGCGGTGTCGCGTCGACCGCGTTGCCCGCCGAGCCGCGGTACGACTCGGTGCACGCCGTGGTGGGCACGCTGCTGCGGGAGCTGCCGCGGATGACGGCGCTGGTCGTGCACAACGAGGCCGTGCTCGGCTGGGTGCTGGAGTGCCTGCGCGCTGAAGGCAGGCGAGTGCCCGACGACGTGGCCGTGGTGGCGATCTGCCCCGACGAGCTCGCCGAACGGCTGCGGCTCACCTCGGTCCAGCTGCCGGCCGAGGCGCTGGGGCGGCGGGCCGTCGAGCTGCTGGTCACCAAGCTGAACGGCCAGCAGGCGCCGCCGCTGACGCTGCTGCCGCCGAACCTGTCCGTGCGCACCGGCCCGCAGCGCCTGAGCTGATTCGCAGGTGGTTTTGCCGCAAATGCGGTCGAACGATTTCGCGCGGTTGTATTCGATCTGTTCGATGTTAGCTTCGTGGTGAACCGCTTCGACGCCGGCGGTGCGGATTCCGTTCAACGCAGCACGGAAGGAATCGGACATGTACGGGAAAGCGCGTTATCTGGTTCTCGCGGTCGTCGCCGCTCTGACGGTGTCGCTGGGCGCCGGCACCGCACTCGCCGCGACCTGGAGCTCGACCGACCGGTGGGGCACCTGGTCGAACGGCGGGTACACGGTCCGCAACAACGTGTGGGGCAACGGGTACGGCCCGCAGACCGTCTGGGCCAACTCCTACAGCAACTGGGGCGTGTGGTCGAACCAGCCCAACACCGGTGGCGTGAAGTCGTACCCGCACTCGGAAAAGATGGTGAACCGCAGGCTCAGCTCGCTGGGCAGCCTGCGCAGCAGCTTCAACGTCAGCTACCCGAACGCCGGCTCGTACACCACCGCGTACGACATCTGGGCGAACAACAACGCCTACGAGATCATGCTGTGGATGAACAAGGTCGGCAACGTCGGCCCGATCGGCTCGTGGCAGGCCTCGGCCACCGTGGGCGGTCACAGCTGGAACGTCTACCGCGGTTCCAACGGCCACAACGAGGTGTTCTCGTTCGTCCGCACGTCCAACACCGGTGCCGGGACCGTGGACGTCAAGGCGGTCATGGACTGGATCCGCGGCCGCGGCTGGTTCGGTGACGTGACGGTGGGTGCCGTGCAGTTCGGCTACGAGATCACCTCGTCCAGCGGTGGCCTCAACTTCGCCACCAACAGCTACTCGGTGTCCGTGGGCTGACCGCCCGGAAACGCGTGGCCCACCGGTGTTCCCGGTGGGCCACGCGGAGTTCGTGCGGAGAACGGGCTCACCCGGCGTCGGGCACCAGCCCGCGCTCGTGCAGCCACTCCAGCTGGACCGCGGCGTTGGAGCCGTACCCGCCGCCGTGGTCGGCGAACTGCCACACCGTCATCGTCTTGTCCGCACCGGCGTAGCGGTTGAACGCCGCGTACACGGTGGACGGTGGGCAGACCGGGTCCATCAGCGCGACGCTGAACAACGCGGGCGCGGTGGCGCGCCGGGCGAAGTGGGCACCGTCGAAGTAGGACAGCGTCGCGAACGCCGGGTCGACGCGGTGCCGGCTGTGCAGGCGCAGGTACTCGGCCACCTCCGGGTACGGGCCGTCGGCGGTGATGTCCACCGCGCGCCGGAAGTGGCACAGGAACGGCACGTCCGGCAGCGCCGCCGCCACCCGGTCGCTCAGCAGCCCGGCCACCGCGATCGTCAGCCCACCGCCCTGGCTGCCGCCCGCGACGACCACCCGGCCGGGGTCCACCCCCGGCAGCTGCGGCAGCGCGTCCACGGCGCGGGCGCAGTCGGTCATCAGCCGCCGGTAGTAGTGGTCGTCGGGGGAGTCGATGCCGCGGGTCAGGAAACCCTTGACCCACTGGGTTCCGCCGCTCGCGTGGCGGTCAGGGGTGTCGTGGCCCTGGCCGCGGCTGTCCACGACGAGCTGGGCGCAGCCGGCGGCGGAGAACAGCAGGTGGTCGGTGGGCACGCCGCGCCCGCAGCTGTAGCCGAGGTAGGTGACGACGACGGGCAGCGGGCCGTCGGCGCCGCGCGGCAGCAGCAGCCAGGCCGCGACCGGGTCGCCGTTCCAGCCGGGGAAGCGGACGTCGTAGGCCTCGACGGTGCGCAGCCGGTACCGGTCGGTCACGCGCTCCGCGGTCACCGCGCCGTCGTGCGAGCGCGCCTCGGTCAGCGTGCGCTCCCAGAACGCGTCGAAGTCCGGTGGTGCCGGCAGGTCCGGGTGGTACGCGGTGAGCTCGTCGAGCGAGAGGTCCGTCAGCGGCATCGCAGCTCCTCACAGGGGAAGGTGGTGGCCCGTCCCCGCCGAGCGACGGGCCACCGGTCCCGGCCAGGCCGCGCGGCCTGGAGAAAGGTGGTGGCCCGCCTCCGCCGGTTCGGCGGGCCACCGGTCTCAGGCGGATCCGAAGCGGAACGCGGTCAGCCGGAACGAACCGCGCAGCGTCACCCGCAGATCCTGGACTCCGGTCACGGGTGCGGGCAACGCCGCCGACACCGTCGTCCACCGGTAGCGGTCGCCGGTGGAGGGCACGGGGAGCTCCGCGAGCAGGTCCTCGCCGGTCCAGAACGCGACGCGGGCGTCCGGTTCGTCGTTCTCCGCCGCGACCTCCGCCTCGACCCGGACAGCGCCGGAGAGGTCGGTGGAGCGGAACCACAGCGTCGCCGCACCGGCCGCGGGCGTGACCGCGTCACCGTCCACACGGGTGGCGTCCACGAGGGTGGCGCTGTCGTAGTCGTCGAAGTCCACGGCGAGCACCCGCCGGTCGACACCGGCACGCGGTGCGGGAGCCGGGCCGGCCACCGCGAGCGGGGCGGTGAGCACGACGTCCTCGGCCGACCGGGCGACGAGCAGCTCGTAGCGGCCGGGGTCGGTGGTGAACGCACCGGTCGCGACGTCCCAGTGGGCCAGCCGGTCGGTGGACAGCCGGAACGCCAGCACGCGGCTTTCCCCCGGCGCCAGCACGACCTTGCGGAAGTCGGCGAGCCGCAGCCGCGGTGCCTCGTAGCGCGCGTCGAGCGCGCGGACGTAGAGCTGCACGACCTCGCTGCCGGTCCGGTCGCCGGTGTTGGCGAGCGTCACCGAGACGTCGACCGCGCTGTCCGCGGTCAGCGTGTCCGCGGACAGGAACAGGTCGCGGTGCTCGAACCGGGTGTAGGACAGGCCGTGGCCGAACGGGTACAGCGGCGCTGCCCGGTGGTACTGGTAGGTCCAGCCCGCCTTGACGACGTCGTAGTCGAGCGGGTGCGGCAACTCGTCGTCGCCGCGGTACCAGGTCTGCGGCAAGCGCCCGGCGGGCTCGGCCTCGCCCAGCAGCACGGCGGCGACCGCGCGGCCTGTCTCCTGCCCGCCGTGGGACGTCCACACCACGGCGGGCAGGTGCTCGTCGGCCCAGTCGAGGGCGTAGGGGTAGCTGCTCATCACGACCAGCGCGGTGTCCCTGCGGACCCCGGCGACGCGGCGCAGCAGCGCTTCCTGCGACTCCGGCAGCGCGATGCCCGCGCGGTCCTGGGTCTCGCGGCCACCGATCAGCGGCTGGTTGCCCAGCACCACCACGGCGACGTCCGCCGACAACGCCGCCGCGACCGCGTCCGCGGTGCCGTCGCGCAGCACCTCGCGTTCCCAGCGCTCGGCGGTCTCCGCAGACTCCGCGGTGACGGTGACGTGGCCGTCAACCGGGTCGACGACGGCGTATCGGCCCGTGAGCACGCTCTGCAGCAGCACCGGACCATCGGCGGGCACGAGGCGGAACGTCTCGCTGACGTCCCAGCTCTTGATCTGCTCCTGGTCCGCGGCCAGCGTCCCGTCCTCGCGCCGGAGGCTCAGGTAGCGCCGGGTCTCCGCGGACCGCAGGGTCAGCACGCCGTCGCCCCAGTCGAGGATGTCGAACGCGGTCTTGCCGAGCAGGTCGCCGGTGGTGCGCGAGCGCAGCGCGACCCGGTCGGCGCCGTTCGCGACGACCACCTCGCCGCCGTAGGTCCCCAGCACCGCCGAGAACCCGTCCGCCACCGTGACCTGGTACGGGAACGTGCCGCTGTACCAGTCCTCGCACAGCGTGTCGGCGAACGGCCCGATGACGGCGACCCGCGGTGAGGCGGCCGCGTCGATGGGCAGCAACCCGGTGTTGCGCAACAACACCACCGACTCCGTCGCCGACCGCAGCGCCAGCGCGCGGTGCTCGGGGCAGTCGACCACCTCGGGCCCGATCGCGGAGTACGGGTCGAGCTCCGGGTCGAACTCGCCCAGGCGGAAGCGGAGCTCCAGCTGCCTGCGCACCGCGCGGTCCACATCGGACTGGTCGATCAGCCTGCGCCGCAGCGCCTCGCGCAACCGGCCGACCGGGACCGCGCTGTCCTGCCCGTGGTCGGTGAAGCTGTCGATGCCCGCTTTCAGCGCGGCGGCGTGGGACTCGGCGTGGTCGTGGAAGTAGTGCTCGGGGTCGACCAGGTTGGACGGTGCCTCGGCGTCGCTCACCACGAACAGCTCACGGCCGGTCGGCTCCGCCCAGCGGCGCAGCTCGGTGCCCAGCAGCGGGCTGACGTGGCACGGGCGGCCGTTGACCAGGTTGTAGCCGGCCATCGCGCCGGTGGCGGCACCGGAGGCGACCACCGGCCGGAACGCCGCCAGGTCGTACTCCTGCAGCACCCGCGGGCGCAGGCCGGACGAGGTGGTGCAGCGGTCGTCCTCGTTGTTGTAGGCCAGGAAGTGCTTGAGCACGGGGGCCGTGCGCAGGAACCGGTGGTGGTCGCCCGCGAGACCGCGGCAGAACGCCGTCCCGAGCCGCGCGGTGTGCAGCGGGTCCTCGGAGTAGCCCTCCTCGTTGCGGCCCCAGCGCGGGTCGCGCAGCAGGTTCAGCACCGGCGCCCACGCCTGGAGGCTGTTCGTGCCGGTGCCGACCGCGGTCGGGCGGTGGTAGTGGAACGCACGCAGCTCCACCGCGGTGGCCTCGGCGACGTGGTGCACCAGCTCCTCGTCCCACGTCGCACCCAGCCCCACGGCCTGCGGGAACACCGTGGCCTGCCCCAGCCAGGCGACGCCGTGCAACGCCTCCGTCCCGGTGCGGAACGCGGCCAGGCCGAGCCGGGGTACGGCCGGCGAGTACTGGTGCAGCATCGCGAGCCGCTCGTCGGGCGTGAGGCGCCCGAGCAGGTCGTCGATGCGCTTGCGCGTCGGGAGCGACGGGTCGCGGAAAGGCAGCCGATCGACGGCGGACACAGCCTCGGAAACCACGTGGTGACCCCTCCGGGTTGGCGCGTGCAGTGAAGCGTTTCGACGGTGGCACGCTTGGGTTTCTGCTGTCAACGGTCTTGTCTCGTGCGATCTGCGTCACTACTGTGCCGGGCATCTGTTTAAGCGCTTCGACACTTCGACGACGAAGGATCGGATCCGTCATGGGCATCGAGTTGAACCGCAGGAACTTCCTGAGCGCCGCCGTCTCCGCGGCCGGTCTCGTCGCGGTGGGGCCACTGCTGTCGGCCTGCGGGGGCAGCGCGGCGCAGCGCGCGGGGGTGAACTCCGGGGCCGGGCTCCAGGCCGCGTTGCCCGCCCACGTGCCGAACACGGCGATCAAGCCGGACATCCCGTCCGTGGCGGGCGGTCCCGACGTGCTCACGAAGCCCGGGTTCCTCGGCTACCCGGCCGACCGGGTCGCGACCGTGCCCGGTGTGCCCGGCGCGGGTGGCCGGTACGCGGCGGTGACACCGCTGTGGGGCACCATCCCGCCCGCGGACAACTCCTTCTACCAGGCCATGAACAAGGCGCTGGGCGTCGAGCTGCAGATGAAGCCCGCCGACGGCAACACCTACAACACCATCGTCTCGACGATGACCGCGGCGAAGAAGCTGCCGGACTGGATCCAGCTGCCCGCGTGGTGGAACGCGAACTTCAACACCGGCGGCCTGGCCGGCAGCCAGCTCGCCGACCTCACCCCGTACCTGGCCGGCGACAAGGTGAAGAAGTACCCGAACCTGGCCGCCATCCCCACCGCGGCCTGGCGGGCCGGCGCGTGGGGCGACAAGCTCTACGGCATTCCGTGCGTGTCCTCGGGGTTCGAGATCGCGGGCACCACGTACTACCGGCGTGACGTGCTGGAGGCCAAGGGCATCACCGCGGACCAGGTCAAGTCCGCCGACGACCTGATGAACCTCGGCAAGGAGCTGACCGACGCGAAAGGTGGTGTCTGGGCGTTCGGCGACGTCTGGACCTACCTCTTCACCGCCTTCGGCGCACCGCTGAAGTGGAAGGTGGACGGCGGCAAGCTCATCCACAAGTACGAGACCGAGGAGTTCTTCGCCGCCCTCGACTGGCACCACCGCCTCGCGACCGCGGGTTACGTGCACCCGGACTCGCTGGCCGGCGACTCCGCGGGCACCACCCGGTTCTACGCGGGCAAGGCGCTGATCACCGGCGACGGCATGGGCGCGTGGAACCTCGCCGACCACCAGTCCGGCCGGGCCGCGAACCCGAACTACCGGCGCGGCGCGTTCAACGTCATCGCCGCCGACGGCACGAGCAAGCCGCGCGTCGACATGGGCCCGTCCACCAGCATCCTCAGCTACCTCAACGCCTCGCTGAAGCCGGAGCAGGTCGAGGAGCTGCTGGCCGTCGCGAACTACCTGGCCGCACCGTTCGGCTCCGCCGAGTACACGATGGTCAACTTCGGCGTCGAGGGGACCCACTTCACGACGGTCGACGGCGTGCCGACGCCCACGGAGGCGGGCAAGAAGGAGGTCCAGGCGCTGACCTACCCGTTCCTGGCCTCGTCGCCGGCCGTGGTCAGCAACCCCACCGGCGACAGCGTCACCAGGGACCACACCGCCTGGCAGAACGCGAACGTGCAGACGCTCGCCAAGCCGGTGTTCTGGAGCATGAACGTCAGCATGCCGCAGGCGCAGGCCACCGCGGAGGCCGCGCAGGCCGTCGAGGACACCGTCAAGGACTGCTACCGCGGCAAGAAGAAGGTGCAGGACGTCAGGGACGCCGTCGCGACCTGGAAGACCAGCGGTGGCGGTGACCGGCTGATCGCGTGGATGGACGAGAACGTCCTGCAGAAGCACGGCACGGGGCAGTGACCACGCTCGGGGCGCGCCGGCGCGGCCGGCCGGCACGGCTGGGCTGGCGGGCCAGGTTGCTGCGGGACCGTTCGCTGGTCCTGATGACGCTGCCCGCGGTCCTGCTGTTGCTGGTGTTCAACTACGTGCCGCTGTTCGGCGTCGTCACCGCGTTCCAGGAGTACGACCCGCTCTCCGGTGTCTCCGGCAGCCCGTGGGTGGGCTTCTACCAGTTCGAACGGCTCTTCGCCGACCCGTTGTTCTGGGGCGCGGTGCGCAACACGCTCTACCTCAGCTTCGTGCAGCTGGTCCTGTTCTTCCCGGTGCCGATCGCGCTGGCGCTGCTGCTGAACTCCGTGCTGAGCGAACGGGTCCGCAACTTCATCCAGTCCGTGGTCTACCTGCCGCACTTCTTCTCGTGGGTGCTGGCGATCACGATCTTCCAGCAGATGCTCGGCGGCGCCGGCGTGCTCAACCAGTTCCTGCGCGGCAACGACCTGGCGACCTGGGACGTGATGACGAACCCGGACACCTTCGCGTTGCTCGTCACCGCGCAGGTGGTCTGGAAGGAGGCGGGCTGGGGCATCATCGTGTTCCTGGCCGCCCTCGCCGCGATCAACACCGACCTCTACGAGGCGGCCGCCGCCGACGGTGCCGGGCGGTGGCGGCGGCTGTGGCACATCACGCTGCCCGGCCTGCGCGGCGTGATCGTGCTGATGCTGGTGCTGCGCCTGGGCAACGCGCTGACCGTCGGGTTCGAGCAGTTCCTGATCCAGCGGTACGCGGTCGGCCACGACACGGCCGACGTGCTGGACACCTTCTCGTTCTACTTCGGCATCGCCACCAACGACTACAGCTACGGCGCGGCGGCGGGGTTGTTCAAGAGCGTGATCTCGCTGCTGCTCATCTGGGGTGCGAACAAGCTGGCGCACGCCTTCGGCGAAGACGGGTTGTACCGGAGATGACACTCGCGATCGAACGCACCGGCGGCGACACGGCCGCGGAACCCCTCGCACCGCAACCGGTCCGCAAGCGGCGCAGGAACGAGCGCCCGGTCTGGGAGGGGCCGCCGACCGTCGCGGGCGAGACGGCCAAGGGCATCACGCTGGGCGGGGTGCTGCTGGTCATGCTGGTCCCGCTGTGGATCGTCGTGCTCACCAGCCTGTCCACCCAGGGCGCGGTCAACCGGGCCGGTGGCCTGGTGATCTGGCCGGACGGCCTGACCCTGGAGACCTACCGGGTGATGCTCAGCGACGTGACGGTGCGCAACGCACTGGTGGTCAGCCTCGGCATCACGCTGGTCGGCACGGCCGTGTCGATGGTGGTGTCGGTGCTGTGCGCCTACGGCCTGTCCCGGTCGCGGTCGTTCGGGCACCGGTTCCTGCTGTCGCTGCTGATCGTCACGATGTTCGTCAACGGCGGCCTGATCCCGACGTTCCTCGTCGTCACCGGCCTCGGCGGGTACGGGCAGCTGTGGTCGCTGGTCCTGCCGAGCGCGGTGTCGGTGTTCAACATCCTGATCCTGCGGGCGTTCTACTCCAGCACCTCGGCCGACCTGATCGAGGCCGCGCGCATCGACGGCGCGGGGGAGTGGCGGATCCTGTGGTCCATCGTGCTGCCGACCTCGCGGGCGGTGACCGCGGTGATGGCGTTGTTCTACGGCGTCGGTTACTGGAACTCGTTCTTCAACGTGATGCTGTACATGCCGACGGACAGCGAGAAGTGGCCGTTGCAGTACGTGCTCTACACCTACGTCAGCCGCGGTAACGGGATGCCCGGCTCGGTCAACAACGGCTTCGGTGACGCGCTGTCGCAGACCGCGCCGCTGTCGCTGCAGATGGCCGTGGTCGTGCTGACGCTCGTGCCGTTGCTCGTCGTCTACCCGTTCGTGCAGAAGCACTTCCGCACGGGTGTCCTGACCGGTGCTATCAAGGGCTGAGAACTCATGGTGACCATTGCCGACGTGGCCAGGCACGCGGGCGTGTCGTCCAGCACGGTGAGCTACGTGCTGAGCGGCAAGCGCGCCATCTCCGAGGAGACCCGCAACCGGGTGCGCAGCGCCGTGCAGCAGCTGGGCTACCACCCGCACGCCGGTGCGCGGGCGCTGGCCGCGCGGCGGTCGCACATCATCGCGCTGATGGTGCCGCTGCGCACCGACGTGTACGTGCCGGTGATGATGGAGATCGCGATCGCCGTGACCGTGGCGGCCCGCCAGCACGGCTACGACGTCCTGCTGATCACCAACGACGAGGGCCCGGACGGGGTGCGCCGCATCGGTGCCAGCGGACTGGCCGACGGCGTGATCGTGATGGACGTCGAGATGGACGACGAGCGCATCCCCGTGCTGCGCGGCCAGGGCACCCAGGCCACGCTGATGGGCCTGCCGTCCGACACCCGCGGGCTGTCCTGCGTGGACCACGACTTCGTGGCCGCGGGCGCGCAGTGCGCCGACCACCTCGCGGACCTCGGTCACCGCGAGGTCGCGTTCATCGGCTACGGCTCCGGTGTCTACCACCGCCACGCCGCCTACGCCGAACGCACGCTCGCCGGGTTCCGCGACCGGGCCGAGCAGCGCGGGCTGCGGTTCCTGCACCGCTCCTGCGAGGGCACCTACGAGTCCACGGCCGGGACGCTGGCCCGCATCCTCGCCGACCGCCCGGCGACCACCGGGTTCGTCGTGCAGAACGAGGGCGCGATCGGCCCGCTGCTCACGTTGCTGCGCACCAGCGGCCGCACCGTGCCCGAGGACGCCTCGGTGATCGCGCTGTGCCAGGACCAGCTCGCCGAGCAGTTCGCGCCGCGGCTCACCGCGGTGACCGGGTCGGCGCAGGAGCTCGGCCGGGTCGCCGTCGAGCAGGTGATGCGCCGGCTGACCGCGGTGAACGACGGTGGCCGGCCGGTCGACGACATGGTGCTGCTGACGCCTGCCCTGACGGTCCGCGAGAGCACGGGACCCGCACCGCGCCCGGCCTGACGCGCCGGCGACCGCACGCCCGACCTTCTCCGCCTCACTCACGAACGCGAGGGAGCTCCCGCATGCCCCACCACTTCCGAGACCTCGGCACCGCACTGGAATGGCGGGCCAAGGGCGAGACCGTGCGCGTCGAGGCCTGGGGCCCGGACGCCGTCCGGGTCAGGGCCACCCCGGGCGGCCCGCTGCTGGACGGCCTGCCGGGTGCGCTGCTGGACGCGCCACCGGAGGGCGGCGCGGCCGAGGTCGAGATCACCGAGCACCGGGCCACCCTCGTCAACGGCCGGATCACGGTCAGGGTGGACGCGCACACCGAGGGCCAGCTCACCCCCGAGCTGGGCGCGTCGGCCGGCTCGCTCACGTTCCTGCGCACGGAGGACGGCAGCGAGCTGCTCGCCGAACAGCCCGCCCACTTCTGGTGGCCGGGACCGCGGCTCGCGACCGCGACGGGCAACGGCTACCACCGGCTCGAACAGCGGTTCCGCGCCTACCCCGGCGAACGCCTCTACGGGCTCGGGCAGCACACCCACGGGCTGCTGGACCAGAAGGGCGCCGTCATCGACCTGGTGCAGCGCAACGCCGAGGTCACCATCCCGCTGCTGGTCTCCGACCGCGGCTACGGCCTGCTGTGGAACTCGCCCGCGATCGGCCGCGTGGAGCTGGCCGAGACCGGCACCCGCTGGGTGGCCGACAGCGCCCGCCAGATCGACTACTGGGTCACCGCGGGGCAGCCCGCCGACGTGTTGCGCGCCTACGCCGACGCCACCGGGCACGCGCCCGAGCTGCCCGAGTGGGCGGCCGGGTTCTGGCAGTGCAAGCTGCGCTACCGCGACCAGGACGAGCTGATGGCCGTGGCACGCGAGTACAAGCGGCGCGGGCTGCCGCTGTCGGTGATCGTCTGCGACTTCTTCCACTGGACGCACCTCGGCGAGTGGCGGTTCGACCCCGCAGAGTGGCCCGACCCGGCCGGGATGGTGCGCGAGCTCGGTGAGATGGGCGTCCAGCTCATGGTGTCGGTGTGGCCGTCGGTGAGCCCGGCGAGCGAGACCTACCACCCGATGCTGGACCAGGGGTTGTTCATCGGCACGGAGTTCGGGCCGATGGCGCACGCCGACTGGCCGGACAAGGGGCTCGGGGCCTACTCCGCGCAGGTCGCGTTCTACGACGCCACCAACCCGCGGGCGCGCGAGTACGTGTGGGACCGCATCCGGCAGGGCTACCACGACCTCGGGATCAAGGTGTTCTGGCTGGACGCCGGCGAACCCGAGCTCAAGCCCGGCCACCAGTACAACCTGCGCTACCACGCCGGTCCCGGCCTGGAGGTCGGCAACCTCTACCCGCGCGAGAACGCCCGCACCGTCCACGACGGACTCACAGTGGCCGGGGAGACCGAGGTCATCTCGCTCAACCGGTCGTCGTGGGCGGGCGCGCAACGCTACGGCGCCGCGCTGTGGTCCGGTGACATCGGCACGGACTTCGCCACGCTGCGCGCCCAGATCAAAGCCGGGCTGAACGTGATGCTGTCCGGCATCCCGTGGTGGACCACGGACATCGGCGGGTTCCACGGCGGCGACCCGGACGACCCCGCCTACCGCGAGGTGCTCGTCAGGTGGTTCCAGTACGGCACCTTCTGCCCGTTGTTCCGGCTGCACGGCTTCCGCGGCTCCGAGCAGGTGCTGGAACCCGCGATGACCGGCCTGGCCAACGAGGTCTGGTCCTACGGCGAACAGGCCTACGAGGTCCTCGCCGCGCACCTGCGGCTGCGGGAACGCCTGCGGCCCTACGTGCTGGAGCAGATGCGCACGGCGGCGCGCACCGGTGTCCCGCCGATGCGGCCGGTGTTCCTGGAGTTCCCGGACGACCCGGCGGCGTGGCGGGTCGAGGACGCGTTCCTGCTCGGCCCCGACCTGCTGGTGGCCCCGGTCACCGAGGCGGGTGTGCGGGAACGCGACGTGCACCTGCCCGCGGGCGCGCGGTGGACCGACGCGTGGACCGGCGAGGAGCACGAGGGCGGCCGCACGGTCACCGTCGCGGCGCCGATCGAGCGCATCCCGCTGTTCCTGCGCGACGGCGCGGTGCTGCCGGTGCGCGAGGAGGGCGCATGACGGCACGCCGGCTGACCTACCGGCTCGGCGGGCTCGCGTTCGGCGGCGACTACAACCCCGAGCAGTGGGACGAGCAGGTGTGGAAGGAGGACGACGAGCTGATGCGGCAGGCCGGGGTCAACCTGGCCACGGTCGGCGTGTTCTCCTGGGCGCTGCTGGAGCCGGAGGAGGGCCGCTACGACTTCGGCTGGCTGGACGCGCACCTGGACCGCCTGCACGCAGGCGGTGTGGCGGTCGACCTGGCCACGCCGACCGCCTCGCCGCCGCCGTGGTTCACGCTCGCGCACCCGGACGCACTGCCGGTCACCCAGGACGGCACCCGGCTCGTGCACGGCAGCCGGGACACCTACTGCCTCACCGCGCCCGCCTACCGGTCCGCCGCCCGCCGGATCGCCGCCGCGCTCGCCGAACGCTACGGCGACCACCCGGCGCTGGCGCTGTGGCACGTGCACAACGAGTACATGACGTTGTGCTGGTGCGAGCACACCGCCGCCGCGTTCCGGGTGTGGCTGCGGGCCCGCCACGGCTCGCTGGAGGCGGTGAACGAGGCGTGGGGGACGGCGTTCTGGAGCCAGCGCTACGGCAGCTGGGAGCAGGTCCTGCCGCCGCGCGCCACCCAGTGGCACCGCAACCCCGGCCACACGCTCGACTTCAGCCGGTTCTTCTCCGACGAGGTGGTCGCGGCCTACACCGAGCAGCGGGACGCGATCCGCGCGCACAGCGACCGGCCGGTGACGACGAACCTGATGATGCCCGCCTACCAGAACGTCGACCTGTGGGCGCTGGGCCGTGAGGTCGACGTGGTGGCGATCGACCACTACCCGGACCGGCCGGGTCTCGACGCGGCCGCCGACGTGGCGTTCGCCGCGGACCGCGCCCGGTCGTTCGCCGGCGGCGGGCCGTGGCTGCTGATGGAACAGGGCACCAGCACCGTCTACGACCGCGGCCGGGTGCTCGCCAAGGAGCCCGGTGAGGTCCTGCGGCACTCGCTCGGGCACATCGCGCGCGGTTCCGAGGGTGCGCTGTTCTTCCAGTGGCGCCAGTCGAAGGCCGGTGCCGAGCAGTGGCACTCGGCGATGGTCCCGCACGCCGGGCCGGACAGCCGCGTGTTCACCGAGGTGGCCGAGACGGGCAGGGCCGTCGCGCGACTGGCCCCGCTCGCGGGCTCGACCGTCACCGCGCAGGTGGCGGTGCTGCACGACTCCGACGCCTGGTGGGCCCTGAACGCCGACGGCCTGCCCTCGTCCGACCTCGGCTACCACCCGGCGCTGCGGGCCGCCCACCGCGCGGTCTGGGACGCCGGGGTGGTCGCCGACTTCGCGCACCCGACCGCTGACCTGGGTCGCTACCGGCTCGTGCTGGCCCCGGCGCTGTACCTGCTGTCCGATGCGGGAGCGGAGAACCTGCGGCGCTACGTCGCCCGCGGCGGCACGCTGCTGGTGCAGCACTTCAGCGGCGTCGTCGACGACCGGGCGCACGCCCGGCTCGGCGGCTACCCGGCCGCACCGCTGCGCGCGGCCCTCGGCATCCGGGTCGAGGAGTACCGGCCGCTGCGGCAGGACGAGCGCATCACCCTCTCCGACGGCTCGCACGGCACGGTGTGGAGCGAGTCGCTGCGCACGCGGGGCGCCGAAGTGGTCGTGGAGTACACCCACGGCGCGCTCGCGGGTTCCCCGGCGCTCACCCGCTACGGCTACGGCGGGGGAGAGGGCTGGTACCTGTCCACCCGCCTCGACGACACCGCTTATCAAGCACTGATCGCCCGGCTGCTGGACGCCACCGGCGTCGGCCCCGTGCTGCCCGGCCTGCCGCCCGGCGTGGAGGCCGTGACCCGCCAGGGCGAGCACGAGCGGTGGCACGTGGTGCTCAACCACACCACCGAACGCGTGCCGCTGCCGGAGACCGCGCACGACCTGCTGACCGGTGGACCGCTGACCGCGCTGGCGCCCGGAGCGTGCGCCGTGCTGAGGGGAGGACGGCCGTGACCACGATCCGCTGGGGCCACACCGCAATCGAGCACGAGCTGCACGTCACCGAGGACGGGGTGCACCACGCCGGCAGCACGTCACCGCTGGTGGAGATCACGACGGCGGACCACGGCCGGACCTGGTCGAGCAGCCGCCTGGTCGACACCGCCATCGGGGCACGGCTGCGGTACCGCGGCCACCGCGCACTGTCCGAAGAGTACTGGCAGGGCGTCGTCGTCGAGCTGCACGACGAGGTGAGCGGCGTGACCGCGGAGGTGTCCCTCCGTTCCCCCGAGGGCATTCCCGTGGTGCGCGGGGAAGTCCTCGTGCGCAACGACGGGACCGCCCCGCTGCGGCTGGAGTCCGTCACCTCCCTCGTGCTGGGCGGTCTCGGCCCGTTGGCCACCGCCGACGTGCTGCGGGCGGAGAACGACTGGCTCGCGGAGTGCCGGTGGCGCCGGCAGCCCGCCCGCCTGACGGTGCCCGACCGCAACGGCAGGCATCCCGACTACCGCCACAAGGGAGCGGAGGTCGTCGCCGGGCGGGGTGTCTGGTCCAGCTGCGGCCACCTGCCGATGGGCGGCGTCACCGACCGGGCGACGGGCCGCTCGTGGGTGTGGCAGGTCGAGCACAACGGCGGAGGGTGGCGGTGGGAGCTCGGTGAGCAGGACGGCAGCGGCTACGTCGCGCTGTCCGGGCCCGCCGACCTCGACCACGGCTGGAACCGGGTGCTGGCACCGGGTGAGGAGTTCCGCACCGTGCCCGTCGCGCTCGCGTTCAGCGCCGGCGGTGGGCCGGACGACGCGTTCGCCGCGCTGACCCGCTACCGCCGCGTCACCCGGCGGCCGCACACCGACCACGACGACCTGCCGATCATCTTCAACGACTACATGAACTGCCTGATGGGCGACCCGACCACGGCGAAGCTGCTGCCGCTGGTCGACGCCGCCGCCGACGCCGGTGCGGAGTACTTCGTCATCGACGCGGGCTGGTACGCCGAGATCGGCGAGAGCTGGTGGGACGGCGTCGGTGCGTGGCAGCCGTCCCGCACCCGGTTCCCCGGCGGGCTGGGCGAGGTGCTCGACCGGATCCGCGACCGCGGCATGGTGCCAGGGCTGTGGCTGGAACCGGAGGTCATCGGGGTGCGCAGCCCGCTCGCGCGGTCGTTGCCGGACGAGGCGTTCTTCCGCCGCTCGGGCACGCGGGTCGGCGACTGCGGGCGCCACCACCTCGACCTGCGCCACCCGGCCGCCCGCGCCCACCTCGACGAGGTGGTGGACCGGCTGGTCGGCGAGTGGGGCGTCGGCTACCTCAAGCTGGACCACAACGTCGACCCCGGCTCCGGCACGAGCGCGGAGGAGGGGGAGAGTCCCGCGGACGGCCTGCTCGGCCACAACCGGGCGCACCTCGACTGGCTCGACGGCGTCCTCGACCGCCACCCGCACCTGGTGCTGGAGAACTGCGCCTCCGGCGGCATGCGGATCGACCACGCGCTGCTGTCGCGGCTTCAGCTGCAGTCCACGAGCGACCAGCAGAACCACGACCGCTACGCACCGATCGCGGCCTCCGCGCCGACCGCGATCACCCCGGAGCAGAGCGCCGTCTGGGCCTACCCGCAACCGGAGGACTCGCTCGACGAGGTCGCCTTCGGCCTGACGAGCGCACTGCTCGGCCGCATCCACCTCTCGGGCAAGCTCGCCGACCTCGCCCCGCCGGCACGAGCGCTCGTCCACGAAGCACTGGCCGTGTACAAGGCGATCCGCGCCGACCTGCCGCGGGCGGTGCCGTCCTGGCCGCTCGGCCTGCCCGGCTGGGAGGACCCGTGGCTCGCGCTCGCGCTGAGCACGTCGTCCACCACCTACCTGGCCGTCTGGCGGCGCGGCGGCGCGGACACCGTGACGCTGCCGTTCCCCGGACTGTCCGATGTGGACGTGGAGCGGCTCTACCCCGCTGACAGCGCCGCGGAGGTGCGGTGGTCGCCCGGTGAGCTCTCCCTGACGCTGCCCGCCGCCCCCTCCGCGGTCCTCCACCGCCTCACCCCACGGGGAGCGTGACCGGTGACCGGCGCCGCCACCCCTGTTCTCGCGGGCATGTACCCCGACCCGAGCGTCTGCCGGGTCGGCGAGGACTACTACCTGGTGTGCTCCAGCTTCGAGTACTTCCCGGGAGTCCCGGTGTTCCACAGCCGGGACCTGGTGCACTGGACGCAGCTCGGCAACGCGCTGGACCGGCCGAGCCAGCTGCTGCTGACCGCGGACACGCCGTCGTCGGCCGGGATCTACGCGCCGACGCTGCGCCACCACGACGGCAAGTTCCACCTGATCGTCACGAGCGTGAGCCACGGCGGCGGGACGGTGGTGTTCACCGCCACCGACCCCGCGGGGCCGTGGTCGGACCCGATCCCGCTGCCCGGCGTGCACGGCATCGACCCGGACCTGGCGTGGGACGACGACGGCACCTGCTGGTGCACGATGGCGGGCGTCCACCAGTACCGCGTCGACCTCGCCACCGGTGCCGTCCTCGGCGGCCCGCAGCCGCTCTGGTCCGGCAGCGACCGGGCCAAGGCGCCGGAGGCACCGCACCTGTACCGGATCGGCCGCTTCTGGTACCTGCTGATCGCCGAGGGCGGCACGGAACGCGGTCACGCGGTCTCGATCGCCCGCGGTCCCGCCCCGGACGGCCCGTTCGAACCCTGCCCCGCCAACCCGGTCCTGACCCACCGCGGCACCGGCGAGCCGGTCCAGAACACCGGTCACGCCGATCTGGTGCAGGGCCCGGACGGGTCGTGGTGGATGGTGCTGCTGGGCGTGCGGCCCGGCGGTGGCACCCCCGGCTGGCACGTGCTGGGCCGGGAGACGTTCCTGGCGCCGGTGCGCTGGGTCGACGACTGGCCGGTGGCCGGCCCGCTGACCGCCACGCCGCCGTGGCCGCTGCGACCAGGACCGGTGGAGCCGGACCGGGACGACTTCGACGACAGCGCGCTGCGGCCGTCGTGGATCTCCGTGCGCGACCGCTCCGAGGAGCACTGCACGACCGAGGTGCGGCCGGGCTGGCTGACCCTGCACGCCCGCGGCGCCGGTCTGGACGACCCGTCCGTCGTCTTCGTCGGCCGCCGCCAGCAGCACCGGTCGTGCCGGGTCCGCGCACTGGTCGACGTGGAGCGGGGCAGCGGCGGGCTGGCGGTGCGGCTCGACGAGGAGCACCACTACGAGGTCGAGGCCGGCTCCGGCGAGGTGCGCGTGCACGTCCGCATCGGTCCACTCCGGACGGTCGTGGCCGTGCAGCCGGTGCCGGCCGGGCCGGTGGTGCTCGTGGTGCGGGTGGACGAGGCGCGCGAGCTGCGCGACGCGCGGTCCGGCCCGGACACCGTCTCCTTCGCCGTCGAGGCGGCCGACGGCACCCCGACCACGCTCGCCGAGCTCGACGGCCGGTACCTCTCGACCGAGGTGGCCGGCGGTTTCACCGGACGGGTCATCGGCGCCTACGCCGCCACCGGCACCGTCCACCTCGACTGGATCGACTACGAGCCGCTCGACTGATCAACGACGATTGCGGGGCGCTTGATGTTCAACTCGACCGGTGTGAGAAGGCTGGCCGGTGCGGTGGTGGCCGTCGTGGTGTCCGCGGGACTCACCGCGGGAACGGCGACCGCCGCCGCACCACCGGGCTGCCGGGTCACCTACGAGGTCTCCGGCCAGTGGCCCGGCGGTTTCACGGCCGACGTCGCCGTCACCAACCTCGGTCCCGCCCTCGACGGGTGGCGGCTGAGCTGGGAGTGGCCGACCGGCCAGCAGGTGGGCCACGCCTGGAACGCGACGGTCACCGAGTCACCCGACGAGGTGGTCACCGCCACGAATGCCGGGCACAACGCGGAGCTGGCACCGCAGGCGACCGCGCGGTTCGGCTTCTCCGGCAGCTGGGACCACGCCAACACCGCGCCGCTGGCGTTCTCGCTCAACGGCGTCACGTGCGTGCACGGCGGCAGGCAGCTCAGCGCCGCGCAGCACACCGCGGCGATGCAGCCGGGCTGGAACCTCGGCAACACGCTCGACTCGACCGGCGCCGACGAGACGTCGTGGGGCAACCCGCGGGTCACGGAGGCGTTGCTGGACAACGTGAAGGCGCAGGGCTTCAAGAGCATCCGCGTCCCCGTCACGTGGAGCGCGCACCTCGGGCCGGACGGCACGGTCGAGGCGGCGTACCTGGCCCGTGTCGAGGAGGTCGTGCGCTGGGCCTTGGCCCGCGACCTGTACGTGATGCTCAACGTCCATCACGACTCGTGGCAGTGGATGTCGAGGATGCCCGCCGAGCACGACCAGGTGCTCGACCGGTTCACCCGGATCTGGACGCAGCTGGTGGGCGCCTTCGCCGAGTACGGGCCGAAGCTCACGTTCGAGAGCTGGAACGAGCCGCAGTTCACCGGCAGCACCGGCAAGCCGCAGGAGATCGCGCTCAACGCCGAGCTGAACGCGGCGTTCCACGGCGTCGTCCGCCGCTCCGGTGGCAACAACGCCACCCGCCTGCTCGTCCTGCCGTCCCTGCACACCTCGTCCGAACAGCAGTACCTCGACCCGCTGGCGGAGCAGATCCGCGGCCTGGCCGACCCCAACCTGATCGCGACCGTGCACTACTACGGCTACTGGCCGTTCAGCGTGAACGTCGCCGGTGGCACCCGGTTCGACGCCACCGCCCAGAAGGACCTCACCGACTCGTTCGACCGCGTGCACGACACGCTGGTCGCGCGCGGCATCCCGGTGGTGCTGGGCGAGTACGGCCTGCTGGGCTTCGACCGGCACACCGGCACCATCGAGCAGGGCGAGAAGCTCAAGTTCTTCGAACAGCTCGGCCACTACGCCAAGGCCAAGAACATCACCACGATGCTCTGGGACAACGGCCAGCACCTGGGCCGCACGTCGTTCCAGTGGAGCGATCCCGAGCTGTACGCGCAGATCAGGTCGAGCTGGACCACGCGCTCCGGCACGGCGTTCACCGACCAGGTGTTCCTCGCGAAGTCCAGTCCCGTCACCGCGAGGACGATCGCCCTCAACCTGAACGGCACCGCGTTCACCGGCCTGCACAACGGGAACACCGCCCTGGTCCGCGGCCGGGACTACACGGTCTCCGGCGACCAGCTCACCCTCACGGCCGCCGCGCTGACCAGGCTGGGCGGGTCGCGCGGGTACGGCACGAACGCGGTGCTGACCGCCCGGTTCTCGCAGGGCGTGCCGTGGCGGTTCTACGTGATCACGCACGACACGCCGGTGCTGTCGGCCGCGACCGGCTCGACCGCGGCGTTCGACGTCCCGACCGCGTTCCGCGGCGACCAGCTCGCCACCATGGAGGCGAAGTACGACGACGGCACCTTCGCCGGCCCGCACGACTGGACGTCGTTCAAGGAGTACGACCGCGCTTTCACCCCCGGCTACTCGGAGTCCCGTACCCGCCTGACCGCGGAGTTCTTCGCGGCCGTGCGGGACGGCGCGCGGGTGACGCTGACGTTCCACTACTGGAGCGGCGCCAAGGTCACCTACCACGTCACCAGGACAGGTGACACCGCCTCCGGCTCCCCCGCCTAACCCTCACTCTCCGCACCCACCCTCCCTTGCCCGGTTCGCACGCGGGGGCCTTTCGTGCGGTCCTGGAGTACGAAGGCTCCCCGCGTGCGGTGAAATGAGGCGCGTGAGGGGCGTGTGGGTGAACGAGCCGGGGGTGGGGGTGAACGAGCCGGGGGTAGAGGTGAACGGGCCGGGGGTGGGGGTGAACGATGCGGGAGTGGGGTGAACGAGGCGGTGGTGCGAGTGGGAAGTTCGGCGGGGAGGTTCGGCGGGGAGCGGAATAGGAGAGAGGGGCGGGGTGTTGACGTGCAGGTCCATCGATCTTGGAAGGGCCTGTCATGAAGATCGGCATCATCGGCGCCGGCAACATCGGCGGCAACCTCACCAGGCGGCTGACCGCGCTCGGGCACGACGTCTCGGTCGCCAACTCCCGCGGCCCGCAGACGCTCACCGCACTGGCCGAAGAGACCGGAGCGACGCCCGTCGCGGTCGAGGAGGCGGCCCGCGGCGCGGAGGTCGTCGTCGTCACGATCCCGCTGAAGGCGATCCCCGACCTGCCGTCCGGCCTGTTCGCCGACGCGGCGGAGGGCTTCGCGGTGATCGACACCGGCAACTACTACCCGCAGCAGCGGGACGGGCGGATCGCCGAGATCCTCGACGAGGGGGTCACGGAGAGCCGCTGGACCGAGCGCCACCTCGGCCACCCCGTCGTCAAGGCCTTCAACGGCACCTACGCCGCCGACATCCTCGACCGGGCCCGCCCGGCCGGTGCCCCCGACCGGATGGCGCTGCCGGTGGCCGGCGACGACGAGGCGGCGAAGGCGAAGGTGCGCGCGCTGATCGACGAGCTCGGGTTCGACACGGTCGACGCGGGCGGCATCGACGAGTCCTGGCGCCAGCAGCCCGGAACCCCCGTCTACGGCCTGCGCGAGGGCGTCGACGGGGTCACCAAGGCCCTGGCCGACGCGAGCCGGGAGCGGACGCCGGACTTCGTCATCTGAGGTCCACTCAGGACGGAAACCGTCGAATGCCGTTCGACGCGTTCGACGGTTTCCCGTTCTTCGTTGCGGTGTTGTCACCTCCACGGTATGTGAAGTTTCTTCGCGTTGCTCTAGCCTCGCGGCGTCGTGCTCGATCGCGAGGCGGGAGTGGTGCCGTGCAGGTGTTGACCAGAACTGTCGTCGTCGCCGGCTTGGTCGCGGCGGCCCTGCTCCCGGCCACAGCCGTGGCGGCGCCGGCCGGTGGGACGTTCTCGGTGCTCAGCTACAACGTCGCCGGGCTGCCGGAAGGCCTGTCCAGCGGCAACCCGAGGGTGAACACGCCGATCATCGGCCAGCGCATCCGGCCGTACGACGTCGTGCACGTCCAGGAGGACTTCAACTACCACGCGTCGTTGTACGCCAACAACACCCACCCGTTCCGCACGCCCACCAGCGGCGGCGTCCCGTTCGGCGACGGCCTCAACACCCTCGCGAACTACCCGTACTCCGACCTCGTTCGCGACAAGTGGGACCGCTGCAACGGCACGGACTGCCTGACGCCCAAGGGCTTCACTTTCTCCCGCACCAGGCTGGCCGAGGGCGTGCTGGTCGACTTCTACAACGTGCACTCCAACGCCGGCTCGACCGACGCGGACCTGGCCGCCCGCCGCGCCAACATCAGCGAGCTCTCCCGGTTCATCGCCGCGAACTCCGCCGGCAACGCCGTCGTGGTCGCCGGTGACACCAACACCCGCTACACCCGCGCCGGCGACAACATCCGCGAGCTGGTCACCGCCAACGGCCTCACCGACGCGTGGGTGCAGGAGGAACGGGGTGGCGTGCCGCCGGAGGCCGGCAGCCCGGCGCTGGTCTGCGACGACGCGAACGTCACCGACGCGTGCGAGGTCGTCGACAAGGTCCTGTTCCGCGGCAACCGGTACATCACCCTCAGCCTCACCCGCTACGCCAACGAGAACGCCGCCTTCCGCACCGCGGACGACAAGATGCTGTCCGACCACTACCCGATCGCGGCGGACTTCCGGTGGACCCTCGACCCGGCCCTGTCGCTCAGCGACCAGTGGGGCGGCCCGCACGGCACTCCGTTCACCGACGTGGCCACCGTCCCGCCGGCGCAACGGGTGACCCAGCTGACCCTGCGCACGGGCTCACGGGTCGACCAGGTGGGCCTGGCACTCGCCGACGGCACGACGTTCACCCACGGCGGCAGCGGCGGCACGGCCCAGCAGCTGACCCTCGCACCGGGGGAGCACCTCACGTCGGTGACCCTCCACTCCGGACAACACGACGGGCGCACCCGGATCTTCTTCGCCCGCTTCACCACGAACACCGGCCGCACGCTGTCCGGCGGCACTGAGACACCGAACGCCGTCACGTACACGGCACCGGCCGGGTTCCAGATCGCGGGCTTCCACGGCCGCGCGGGCAGCGAGGTCGACGCGCTGGGCGTGGTCTGCACGCGCGTCGGGTGATCGACGCGTCGTCCGACCGGCCGGCAGGTCCGGCTTCGACCCGGTTCGACCGGTCGTCGTCGAACACCGCCAGGCTCGTTTTCGATCTCGTTCGACGCTACGGTCGAGGTTCCGGGAGCGTTCCCGCACAGTCCGCAGTGGACGGCCGAACGAGGAGAGCAAGTGCACCGGTTGAAGCCGACGGCAGCCGCCGTCCTCACCGCCGCGATGACAGCGGCCGTCCTCTCCGCCGGTGCGCCGGCGGTCGGTGCCGCAGCCGGGTGCCGGGTGGTCTACCAGGTGACCAACGAGTGGCAGGGCGGGTTCATCGCCTCGGCGGAGGTCACGAACCTCGGTGACGCCGTCGACGGCTGGCAGCTGACGTGGTCGTTCGGCGGTGGGCAGACCGTCACGCAGCTGTGGAACGGGACCGTGCGGCAGTCCGGTGCCCAGGTGACCGTCACCAACACCGGCTACAACGCCCGCATCGGCACCGGTGCCACCGCCGGGGTCGGCTTCGTCGCCACCGGCGCCACCACGCCCGCCCCCAGCGGGTTCGCGCTCAACGGCACCGCCTGCACGGGGGACACGCCCGCGCCGGACCCGCTGACGCAGGCGCACACCGCCGGCCGGGTCACCGCCACCGGCCAGTACACCTGGCCCGGTGTCTACTTCGAGGGCCGGTTCCGCGGCACCGGCGTCGGTGTGGTGCTCAACGACGCGGTCAACGACTACGACGTGCAGGTCGACGGCACGACGGTGGCCACGCTGGTCAAACCCGGCAGGGTCACGCACCAGGTCAGCGGGCTCAGCAACGCCGAGCACCGCGTGCGGGTCGTCAAGCGCACGGAGAGCACGTACGCCGCAGGGCAGTTCGGCGGGTTCGTCGCGGCCAACGGCGGCGTGGTGCTCGACCGGCCGGCGGCGCGCAGCAGGCAGATCGAGTTCATCGGCGACTCGCTGACCGCCGGCTACGGCAACCTCTCGACCACGCGGGACTGCTCCGCCAACGGCGGCGTCGACCGCAACACGAACTCCGACATCAGCTTCGGTGCGCTCACGGCTCGCGCGCTGAACGCGGACTACCAGATCAACGCGTTCTCCGGGCGCGGCATGGTGCGCAACTACGCGGGCGGCCAGCCGGGCACCAGCTACCGCACCTACTACGACCGGGCGCTGCTGCACGTCGAGGGCGACGTGTGGGTCAAGCCCCCGAGCTGGCAGCCGAAGGTCGTCGTGGTGGGCCTGGGCACCAACGACTTCTCCACCGCGCTCAACCCCGGTGAGCAGTGGCCGACGCAGGAGAGCCTGGTCACCGCCTACAAGAGCGCCTACCTCGGGTTCCTCGCGAAGCTGCGGACCCGCTACGGCGCCGGCACGGAGATCGTCGTGGGCGTCCCGGAGGCGTCCGGGGTGTTCGCCGACGCCGCACGCCAGGTCGTGCAGGAGCGCACGGCCCAGGGCGACAGCCGGGTCCGCCACTGGAACTTCGCCGACCCCGCCATCGACCGGCTGGGCTGCGACTGGCACTTCTCCGCCCGCGACCACCGGTTGATCGCCACGAAGCTCGGCGACTTCCTCGCCGGGCTGGGCATCACCTGGTGACAGGGGTGGGCGGTCCCGCGACACCGGGACCGCCCGCACGTCACTTCGCTTCGAGCACGAACACCGGGATCTGCCGGTCGGTCTTGGTCTGGTACTCGGCGTAGGGCGGGTAGGCCGCGACGGCCCGCTCCCACCACTGGGCGCGTTCGTCGCCGTCGACCTCGCGTGCGACGAAGTCCTTCGTCACGGTCCCGTCCTGCAGCTTGATCTCGGGGTACGCCTTGATGCTGTGAAACCACGCCGGGTGCTCGGGCGCGCCGCCCTTCGAGGCCACGACCGCGTAGCTGCCGTCGTGCTCCACGCGCATAACCGGGGTATAGCGCAGCTGGCCGCTCTTGGCGCCGCGCACCGTCAGCAGCACGATCGGCCGGTCGAAGATCAGGACGCCCTCGGTGGTCCCGGTCTCCAGGATCTGCTTGGTCTGGTTCTGCACCCAGTCCTCTGGGCTGAGCGCCACGGTGTCGTCTGCCATGCAACGATCAACATCGCGCGGGCCGCGAATGTTCCCCACGATCGGGTCAGTGGTCGCTGAACTGCGCTTCCGTCGGCTGGACCACGTCAGGCCGGACCGGTAGGGCGGGCAGCACGAGCCGTTCGCCGTAGAGGTCGGTGACCGCGACCGGCCCGCCGCAGCCGGCGCCGTTCTCAGCGAGGAAGTAGTTGTACTCGGCCCTCGGCAGCTGCCGCCACCGGCCGTTGACCTGCACTTCGAGCCTGGCCACGGGGTTGCGGTGGTCGATCACCTGGAGGCCGCACCACCACTGGCTGGAGCCGGTCTTGTAGCGGATCGACAGGGTGCGGTCCAGTGGCGGGCTCACCAGCGACCAGGTCACCGGGATCTCACCCTGCACAGGTGGCGCGAGCAGGGCGAACGCCTCCGCGCCCAGGTCCAGCTGCCCGGCCCGGCACGGCGCGGGGCACAGGTTGGTGACCCGGGCCGTGACGCTCTTCCCGTTCGCGGCCTTGACCAGCACGTACGCACCACAGGCCGCCGAGTTCTCGTAGTCGGCCCAGTTCATCGCGACGGTCAGCGGGTCGGGGCTCTTGTCGTACGAGCAGGCACCGCCGCCGTCGGAGTCGTAGAACGTCGCCACGCCCGTGCGTGTCACCCCGGGCTGGATCTTCCCGGCCAGCGGTGCCCCGACCGGCGCAGGCACGGCGGCGGTGGTGGTCGTCGGCGCGGTGGTCGTGACCACGGGCGACGACGACGAGGTGGGCACGGCCGTAGTAACCGGGGGAGGAGCACCCGACCCGGCCGCGGCGGCCGGGGTGCCCGCGATGCCGGGCGGGTCGCGGACCACGACCACGACCGCGACCAGCACCACGAGCACTACCAGCGCGTACGGGGCGGCACGCCTCACCGCCGCACCATGGTCCGCTGCACCGCGATGAACACCAGCAGCAGCACACCGATCACGATCTTCGTCCACCACGAGCTGAGCGTGCCCTGGAACGAGATCAGCGTCTGGATCGTGCCGAGCACCAGCACCCCGGCCAGCCCGCCCAGCACGTAGCCGACACCACCGGCGAGCAACGTCCCGCCGATGACCACGGCCGCGATCGCCTCCAGCTCCATGCCGACGGCGTGCAGGCCGTAGCCCGACAGCATGTACAGGCTGAACAGCAGCCCGGCCAGCGCCGAGCAGAACCCGCTGATCACGTACACGCCGACCTTCACCCGCGCGGTCGGCAGGCCCATCAGCAGCGCGGACGACTCGTTGCCGCCCACCGCGTACACCGTGCGGCCGAACCGGGTGCGGTGCAGCACGTACATGGCGGCGAGCACGACCAGCAGCGCGATCACGACGTTGTAGGTGATCGTCACGCCACCGGGCAGCGGGATGGCGGCGGTCGCGATGTCGCGCAGCGTGCGGTCCTTGATGGACACCGACTCGACGCTGATCAGGAAGCACAGGCCGCGGGCCAGGAACATGCCGGCCAGCGTGACGATGAACGGCTGGATGTCGAACTTGTGGATCACCAGCCCCATCAGCAGGCCCAGCGTCGAGCCGATCACCAGCACCGCCAGCACGACCAGCGGCACCGGCCAGCCCGCGCGCAGCCCGGCCGCGGTGACCATCGTGGACAGCGCGACCACCGACCCGACGGACAGGTCGATGCCGCCGCTGAGGATCACGAACGTCATCCCCGCCGCGAGCACGATCAGGAACGCGTTGTCGATGAACAGGTTCGCGATCACCTGGCCGGACGCGAAGCCGTCGTAGCGCACCGAGCCGATCCCGAAGGAGAGGACGAACAGCACGACGGTCGCGAGGACGGGCAGGAACCGCGACGGCACCCCGCGCACCCCGCCGACGAGCGTGGTCATGAGACGGCCACCTTCCGGAAGCTGAGCGCCGCACGGGCCTTCGGGGCCTGCACCAGGCACACGGCGATGACGACGACCGCCTTGAAGAGCAGCGTGACCTCCGGGGCGACGCCGATCGTGTAGACGGTGGTGGTGAGGGTCTGGATGATCAGGGCACCGAGCAGCGTGCCGGTGAGCGAGTAGCGCCCGCCCGCGAGCGACGTGCCGCCGATGACGACGGCGAGGATCGCGTCCATCTCGATCCACAGACCGGCGTTGTTGGCGTCGGCCGCGCTCACGTTCGAGCTGATCATCAGACCGGCGATGCCCGCGCACACGGCGGCGAACACGTAGACGGTCCAGATGATCGTGCGCGACCGCACGCCGGCCAGCCGCGAGGCCTCCGGGTTCACGCCGACCGACTCGATCAGCATGCCCAGCGCGGTGCGCCGGGTCGCGAACGCCACCAGCCCCAGCACCAGCAGGCTGATCAGGATCGAGATCGGCAGCACGACGAACCCGGCGCCGACCTGGCGGTAGGCGTCGTTGTTGACCGTCACGATCTGCCCCTCGGTGACGAGCATGGCCACACCGCGGCCCGCCGTCATCAGCACGAGGGTCGCGATGATCGGCTGGATGCCCAGCCCCGCCACGAGGAACCCGTTCCACAGCCCGAGCACCGCGCACAGCACGAGCGCGATCGCCATGCCGGCGAACGCGGTGCCCGCCGAGTCGGACGTTCCGATGTGGACGCACGTGACCGCGCCCGCGATCGCTGCCACCGCGCCGACGGAGAGGTCGATGCCGCGGGTGGCGATCACCAGGGTCATGCCCAGTGCGATCAGCAGGGTCGGCGCGCCGTTCTTGAGCACGTCGACCAGGCCGCCGTAGAGGTGGCCGTCCTGGACGCGCAACGAGAAGAACGACGGCGTGACGACGAGGTTGAGCAGCAGCAGCGCGGCCAGCGCGAGCAACGGCCACAGCAAACGGTTCTTCACGACACCACCTTCTCCGGTGCGGCTCCGCCCGCGATGAGCTCGACCACCTCGTCCACGCCGGTGACCGACCCGTCCAGCTCGGCGATCTTGCGCCGGTCGCGCAGCACCACGATCCGGTCGGCGATGCGCACGACCTCCTCCAGCTCGGCGGAGATGAACAGCACCGCGGTGCCCTCCGCGGCCAGGGTCGTGACGAGCTGCTGGATCTGGGCCTTCGCGCCGATGTCGATGCCCCTGGTCGGCTCGTCCAGGATCAGCAGCCGCGGCTCGGTGACGAGCCAGCGGGCGAGCAGGACCTTCTGCTGGTTGCCGCCGGACAGGGTGCGCACCAGCGCGTCCGGGTTGGCCGGGCGGATGTCCAGCGCCGTCAGGTACTTCTCGACGAGCTGGTCCTTGGTCTTGCGCGACAGCGGCCGGGTCCACCCGCGTGCGGCCTGCATGGCGAGCACCAGGTTGTCCCGGATGGACAGGTCCGCGACCACGCCCTCGCCCTTGCGGTCCTCGGAGCTGAACGCGATGCCGGCGGCGATGGCCGACCGCGGTCCGCGCAGCCGCACGGGCTTGCCGTCGACGAGCACCCGGCCGGAGTCGGCCTTGTCCGCGCCGAACAGCAGCCGGGCGAGCTCGGTGCGGCCGGAGCCGAGCAGACCGGCCAGGCCGACCACCTCGCCCGCGCGGATCTCCAGGTCGAACGGTTCGATGGCGCCGCGGCGGCCGAGGCCCTCCGCGTGCACCAGCACCGGTCCCTCCGGGTGGCGCTGCTCGGCGGCGTCCTCGATGGCCTCCAGCGCGCCGAGGTCGCGGCCGATCATCTGGGCGATCAGCGCCCGCCGGTCGACCTCGGCGGTGAGGTGCTCACCGACGAGGGTCCCGTTGCGCAGCACCGTCATCCGGTCGGAGATCTCGTAGACCTGGTCGAGGAAGTGCGACACGAACAGGATCGCGACGCCCTCGTCGCGCAGCACCCGCATGATGCGGAACAGCTCGGCGACCTCACCGGCGTCCAGGCTGGACGTCGGCTCGTCGAGCACGAGCACCCGGCAGTCGACCGCGATCGCGCGCGCGATGGCCACGAGCTGCTGCACCGCGATCGGGTGCTCGCCGAGGCTGGAGGCCGGGTCGATGTGCACGCCGATGCGGGAGAGGACCTCGGCGGAGCGCTTGCGCATGGCCGGGAAGTCGATGCCGCCGCGCTTGCGGGGTTCGCGGCCCAGCAGGATGTTCTCCGCGACCGTGAGGTTCGCGCAGAGGTTGACCTCCTGGTAGACCGTGCTGATGCCGGCGTGCTGCGCCTCGCCGGGGGAGGAGAACGCCACGTCGGCGCCGGCCAGCACGACCTGGCCGCTGTCGGGGCGGTGCACGCCGGTCAGGGTCTTGATCAGGGTGGACTTCCCGGCGCCGTTCTCGCCCATGAGGGCGTGCACCTCGCCGGGGAACAACCGGAAGTCGACGTCCTGCAACGCCTTCACGCCGGGGAACGCGAGGGTGATGCCCCGCATCTCGACGACTGGCGGCGGTGACTCGGTCATGGCTCAGGCCTTCGTCGCTGAGGTGCGGGACCCGTCGCCACTTGGGCGGAGCGACGGGTCCCGCGGTCTGGTGGGGCGGTGGGTGGTCACGACCGCGCGACCACCCACCGCGTGTGCTGTCCTGCGGCGGGGACCGGGGTCAGTACTGGCGCTGCGGCAGCGCGGTCTTGGCCTGCTCCTGGGTGAACGTGCCCTCCTCGGTCACGACCCTGGCCGGCACCTCCTCGCCCTTGACGACCTTCTTCGCCAGGTCCATCAACTGCTTGCCCAGCAACGGGTTGCACTCGACGATGAAGTTGATCTCGCCGTTGGCCAGCGCGGTCATGCCGTCCTTCACCGCGTCCACGGTGATGATCTTGATGTCCTTGCCGGGCACCTTGCCGGCGGCCTTGATGGCCTCGATCGCGCCCAGGCCCATGTCGTCGTTGTGGGCGTAGACCACGTCGATCTTGGGCTGGGACTTGAGGAAGGCCTCCATGACCTGCTTGCCGCCGGAGCGGGTGAAGTCACCGGTCTGCGAGGCGACGACCTTGATGTCGGACTTGCCGGCGATCTTCTCCTCGAAGCCCTTCTTGCGGTCGATCGCGGGCGCGGCACCGGTGGTGCCCTGCAGCTCGACCACGTTGGTGGGCCCGGAGGCGTTGGCCACCAGCCAGTCACCGGCCTTGCGGCCCTCCTCGACGAAGTCCGACCCGAGGAACGTCTTGTAGAGCGAGGTGTCGTCGGAGTCGATCGAGCGGTCGGTGAGGATGACCGGGATGTTGGCGCGCTTGGCCTCCAGCAGCACGGTGTCCCAGCCGGTCTCGACGACCGGGCTGAACGCGATCACCGACACCTTCTGCTGGATGTAGGACCGGATCGCCTTGATCTGGTTCTCCTGCTTCTGCTGCGCGTCGGAGAACTTCAGGTCGATGCCGGCGGTCTTGGCCTCGTCCTGGATCGACTTCGTGTTGGCGGTGCGCCAGCCGCTCTCGGCGCCCACCTGGGCGAAGCCCATGGTGATCTTGTCGCCGGACTGGCCGGAGGCGGCATCGCCGCCGCCGCTCGAGCCGCCGCACGCTGTCAACGCGAACAGCGCGACCACGCTGGCGGCTGTCGTGATCTTCTTCAGCACTGGGATTCCTCCGGGGTGACGACGGTGTCGCGGAGCTCGACCGCGTGTCCGCGGTTGTCAGGTGGACAACAGTGAACGTTCACATCTGCCGCGTCAAGTCCTTGCCCGTAACGAGTTCGCAGCCCTATGTTAACGCTCACTTCCGAGCAGGGGAGGCAAATCCGTGCCCCGCAAGTCCGTGCCCCGCAAGCACGTGTTGTTGTCCGCCGCTCTCGCCGCCGGTCTGCTGGTCGGCGTGCCGGGTTCGGGCGCCGCCGCGGAGACCGACTACGCGCTCAAGGTCGACGCCACGGCGAAGGGCCCGTCCATCGACGACTCGATGTACGGCGTGTTCTTCGAGGACATCAACCGCGCCGCCGACGGCGGCCTGTACGCCGAGCTCGTGCAGAACCGCTCGTTCGAGTACGACCCCGCCGACAACGCGGGCTACACCGGGCTCACCGCGTGGGCACCGCACAGCGGCACCCTGGACGTGGCCGACGACGCCGGGCGCCTCAACGAGCGCAACCGCCGCTACCTGAAGCTCGGCCTGCCCGCCGGTGTGATCAACTCCGGTTACAACTCCGGCATCGCCGTGCGGGAGGGCCAGCGCTACGACTTCTCCGTCTGGGCCCGCACCGACCAGGCCAGGACCGCGCTGACCGCCACCGTGACCGATCCAGCCGGTGCCCCGCTCGGCGACCCGGTGCGGGTCGAGGTCCGCGGTGACGGCTGGGCGAAGTACACCGGCACCGTCCGCGCCCGCAGGTCCACGACGACCGGCCGGCTGCTCGTCACCGGCGAGGGCACCGGGACGCTGCGGCTCGACATGGTCTCGCTGCTGCCGCAGGACACCTTCAAGGGCCACGGCCTGCGCCGCGACCTAGCCGAGAAGGTCGCCGCGCTGAAGCCCGGCTTCGTGCGCTTCCCCGGCGGCTGCCTGGTCAACACCGGCAGCCACCAGGGCTACGACGCGCCGGGCTACGAGCGCCGCCGTTCGTACCAGTGGAAGGACACCATCGGCCCGGTCGAGCAGCGCGCCACGAACTGGAACTTCTGGGGCTACAACCAGTCCTACGGCCTGGGCTACTACGAGTACTTCCAGTTCGCCGAGGACATCGGCGCCATGCCGCTGCCCGTCGTGCCCGCCCTGGTCACCGGCTGCGGCCAGAACCGCGCCACGGACGACCCCGCGCTGCTGCGCCGGCACGTCCAGGACACGCTGGACCTGATCGAGTTCGCCAACGGCCCCGCCGACTCCACCTGGGGCCGCAAGCGCGCCGAGATGGGCCACCCGAAGCCGTTCGGGCTCACGCACCTCGGCGTCGGCAACGAGGAGAACCTGCCCGACGAGTTCTTCGCCCGCTTCACCGAGTTCCGCACCGCGATCAACGCGAGGTACCCGGACATCACGGTCGTCAGCAACTCCGGCCCCGACGACACCGGTGGCGTGTTCGACCGCCTCTGGCAGCTCAACCGGCAGGCCGGCGTGAAGATGGTCGACGAGCACTACTACAACAGCCCGAGCTGGTTCCTGGAGAACAATGCCCGCTACGACTCCTACGACCGCAACGGTCCCAAGGTGTTCCTAGGCGAGTACGCCTCCCAGGACAACAAGTTCTTCAACGCGCTGAGCGAGGCCGCGTTCATGACCGGCCTGGAACGCAACGCCGACGTCGTGAAGCTCGCGTCGTACGCGCCGCTGCTGGCCAACGAGGACTACGTGCAGTGGAAGCCGGACATGATCTGGTTCAACAACCACGCGTCGTGGGGCTCGGCGAGCTACGAGGTGCAGAAGCTGTTCATGACCAACGTGGGCGACCACGTCGTGCCCAGCACCGCGACCGCCACCCCGGCCACCCAGACCCCGATCACCGGCGCCATCGGCCTGTCCACCTGGGCCACCGCCGCGAGCTACGACGACGTGCGGGTCACCGGCGCGTCCGGTGAGGCGTTGTTCGGCGACGACTTCTCCGGCACCGACGCGCAGTGGACGAAGACCGGCCGCGGCGCGTGGAACGTCGTCAACGGCGCCTACGTCCAGTCCGACGCGGCCGCCGAGGACACGCTCGTCACCGCCGGCGACAGGAGCTGGCACGACTACACGCTGAACCTCAAGGCCACCAAGCAGTCCGGCCGCGAGGGCTTCCTCGTCGCGTTCGGCGTCAAGGACACCGGCAACTACTACTGGTGGAACCTCGGCGGCTGGAACAACACCCAGTCCGCTGTGGAGAAGGCCGCCGGCGGCGGCAAGAGCACCCTGCTGACCGACGGCACCCGCATCGAGACCGGCCGCACCTACGACGTGCGGGTCGAGGTGCGCGGCCGGAAGGTCGCGCTGTTCCTCGACGGGCGGAAGTGGGGCGAGTTCACCGACCAGGTCGCCGAACCGTTCCGCCAGGTCGTCACCCGCGACCGCGCCACCGGCGAGCTGGTCGTCAAGGTCGTCAACGCCCAGGACAACGCCGCCCGCACCCGCGTCGACCTCGGTGTCCCGGTGTCGTCCACGGCGCGTGCGACCGTGCTGCAGGGCCGTCCCGACGACGTGAACACCGAGTTCGCCCAGCCGATCAAGCCCCGCTCCGAGCAGGTGCGGGTGGCGAGCAGCTTCACGCACACGTTCCCGCCGAACTCCGTCACCTTCCTCCGGATCAGGAGCCGCTCGTGATCGACCGCCGATCCCTGCTGCGCACGGGCGGCGTGCTCGCCGCGACCGGGGCGCTCGCCTCCGCCGCACCCGCGGCCACCGCCGTCGCCGCCGAACCCGCGGCCGGGCTGCCCACCCGCAACCCGCTCGTCGAACAGCGCGCCGACCCGTTCGTCACACCGCCCACCGACGGCATGTACTACCTCACCGGGTCCGTGCCCGAGTACGACCGGATCGTCGTGCGCGGAGCGTCCACCCTGGACGGCCTGACCGCCGCCCGCGAGCGCACCATCTGGCGCCGTCCGGCCACCGGGAAGATGGGCGGCTACATCTGGGCGCCGGAGCTGCACCGCATCGACGGCAGGTGGTACGTCTACTTCGCTGCCGGTGACAAGGACGACCCGTTCCGCATCCGCACCTATGTGCTGGAGTCCCCGAACGCCGACCCGCGGCTGGACGGCTGGGTGCTGCGCGGCCAGATCACGACACACCTGGACACGTTCACGCTCGACGCGACGACGTTCGCGCACCGCGGCAAGCGCTACTTCCTGTGGGCGCAGAACGAGCCCGCCGTCGGCTCCGGCACCAACCTCTACATCGCCGAGATGGCCTCCCCGCTCGCGTTGCGGACGGCGCCGGTGCGGATCGCCACGCCGACGGCGTCGTGGGAGGTGCAGGGGTTCCGGGTGAACGAGGGGCCGGCGGTGCTCATCCGCAACGGCCGCGTGTTCGTGACGTTCTCCGCGAGCGCCACCGACGCCCGGTACTGCATGGGCCTGCTGACCGCCGACGAGAACGCGAACCTGCTCGACGCGCGGTCGTGGACGAAGTCGCCGAACCCGGTGTTCGCCACGCATGTGCCGACCTCGCAGTACGGGCCGGGGCACAACTCGTTCACCACGGTCGGCGACGTGGACGTGCTCATCTACCACTCCCGCGACTACCGCGACATCAGCGGCGACCCGCTGTTCGACCCGAACCGGCACACCCGTGTGCAGCGGCTGCACTGGAACGCCGACGGCACCCCGTCGTTCGGCGTCCCGGTGGGGGAGGGAGGGCCGATCACGCGGCTGTCGCCGTTGGACTCCCCGGCGCTGACCGTGCGGCACTACGAGTACCGGCTGCGGGTCGACGGCAACGTCCGCGAGCTGGCCGACTCGCAGTTCCGGTTCGTGCCGGGCTTCTCGGGCTCCGGGACGGTCGCGCTGCAGTCGGTGAACTTCCCGGACCGGTACGTGCGCGTCGACGGTGACGTGGTGCGGATCGACCCGTACGAGGACACGGACGCCTACGGCCGTGCGGCGAGCTTCGTCCGGGTTGCCGGACTCGCTGACAGCACGGCGATTTCGTTGAATGTTGGAGCAGATTCTTATCTCATCCACGACCGGGGGAGACTGGTGACCGGCAAACCCGGAAACGACCGCGACGCGCGCCGACGTGCGACGTTTCGGCTCGAATAGCGGTCACAATGGGTGAGCTGTACCAGGACTGACCGGTGTTATCGCTAACATCATCGGTCTAGACCAAGGATCGGAGACCGTTCGTGGACCAGAAGATTTCGCGCGACCCCGCGATGACCGACGTCGCACGACTCGCCGGGGTGTCCCACCAGACGGTCTCGCGCGTTCTCAACAACCACCCCAACGTCCGCGAGCAGACCCGGCTGCGGGTGCAGGCCGCGATCAAGGAGCTCGACTACCGGCCCAACCGCGCGGCCCGCGCGCTGGTCACCGGCAAGACGCAGCTCATCGGCGTGGTGGCGCAGAACTCGACGCTGTACGGCCCGGCCTCGCTGCTGTCCGCCTTCGAGGAGGCGGCGGGCCAGGCCGGGTTCGCGGTGAGCGTCGGCCGGGTCAAGGTGCTCGACCGCGAGTCCATCTCCGCGGCCGTCGAACGCCACCGCGACCAGCGCGTGGCCGGCATCGTGGTGATCGCGCCGAACTCCGGTGCCGCCGACGCGCTGGCGGACGTGCCCGCCGGCGTGCCGCTGGTGACGGTGGACGGCGACCCCGACCGCGCGACGCCGCTGGTCACGGTCGACCAGGCGGCCGGTGCGTTCGAGGCCACCACCCACCTGCTGCAGGCGGGCCACAGCACGGTGTGGCACGTGTCCGGTCCCGCCGACTGGTTCGACGCGGCCGGTCGCGTGCAGGGCTGGCGGCGTGCGCTGGAGTCGGTGGACGCCGAGGTGCCGCCGGTGGTGACGGCCGACTGGAGCGCGGCGTCGGGGTACCGCGCGGGTCAGATGCTCGCGCGGATGCCCGAGGTGACGGCGGTGTTCTGCTCCAACGACCACTTGGCCCTCGGCCTGCTGCGGGCGCTGAGCGAACGGGGCCGGCGGGTGCCGCACGACGTGAGCGTGGTCGGGTTCGACGACGTGCCGGAAGCGGCCTACTTCATCCCGCCGCTCACGACCGTCCGCCCGGACTTCGCCGCGGTGGCACGGGAAACCCTCGGTCTGCTGCTGGAGCAGGTGAGCGACGGCGAGACCGCCCGCCCGCGCCGCACGGTGGCCCCTTACTTGGTGACCAGGGACAGCGTGTCCCCACCCGCCTGACCCCCGCTGCTTCCCGCACGCGGGGACCTTTCGTTCACCAGGAGAGTACGAAAGCTCCCCGCGTGCGGTGGACAGCGCGTGTGACGAGATGTGAGGACCGCCCGCCGGTGGCACACCGGTGGGCGTTTTGTCGTGCGCTCACGGCGGTGGACATCGGTGTTCTTGCTGGGAAATCACGATGTTCGCGGCGCATCTTGACGGCGTGATTGTTAGCGATAACACTCAGGCCGTGACTGACATGACGATCGACCGCGACGCGTGCGTGGTGGGTGTCGACTTCGGCACGCTGTCCGGCCGCGCCGTGGTCGTGCGCGTCCATGACGGCGCCGAGCTCGGCACCGCCGTCCACGAGTACCGCCACGGGGTCGTGGACCAGGTCCTGCCCGCGACCGGCCGTCCGCTGCCGCCGGAGTGGGCCCTGCAGGTCCCGGCCGACTACCTCGACGTGCTGCGCACCGCCGTCCCACAGGCGGTCGAGGCGGCCGGGATCTCGCCGTCCCAGGTGGTCGGGATCGGCACCGACTTCACGGCCTGCACGATGGTGCCGGTCACCGCGGACGGCACACCGCTGTGCGACCTGCCGGAGTTCGCCGGGAACCCGCACGCCTACGTGAAGCTGTGGCGCCACCACGCCGCCCAGGGCCAGGCCGACCGGATCAACGAGCTGGCCCGCACCCGCGGCGAGGCGTGGCTGCCGCGCTACGGCGGCCTGATCTCCTCGGAGTGGGAGTTCGCCAAGGGCCTGCAGGTGCTGGAGGAGGCACCCGAGGTCTACGCGGCGATGGAGCACTGGGTCGAGGCCGCCGACTGGATCACCTGGCAGCTCTGCGGCACCTACACGCGCAACGCCTGCACCGCCGGGTACAAGGGCATCCTCCAGGACGGCGCCTACCCCGGCGAGGACTTCCTCGCCGAGCTCAACCTCGACTTCGCCGGGTTCGTCGCCGACAAGCTCGACCACCCGCTCTCGGCGCTCGGCGACCGCGCGGGCGGGCTCAGCGCCAGGGCCGCGGAGTGGACCGGGCTGCCCGAGGGCATCGCCGTCGCGGTCGGCAACGTCGACGCGCACGTCACCGCACCGGCCGCCCAGGCCGTCGAGCCCGGCCAGATGGTCGCGATCATGGGCACCTCCACCTGCCACGTGATGAGCGGCGCCGTGCTGCGCGACGTGCCGGGCATGTGCGGTGTGGTCGACGGCGGCATCATTCCGGGGCTGTGGGGCTACGAGGCCGGGCAGAGCGGTGTCGGCGACATCTTCGCGTGGTTCCTGCGCAGCAGCGTCCCGCCGGCCTACCACGAGCAGGCCGCCGAACGCGGCATCACCGTGCACGAGCTGCTGACCGAGCTGGCCGCCGGCCAGGCGGTGGGGGAGCACGGGCTCATCGCGCTCGACTGGCACAGCGGCAACCGGTCCGTGCTCGTCGACCACGAGCTGTCCGGCGTGATCATCGGCCAGACCCTCGCCACCAGGGCCGAGGACGCCTACCGCGCGCTGCTGGAGGCGACCGCGTTCGGCACGCGGGTCATCATCGACGCCTTCACCGACTCCGGTGTGCCGGTGACCGAGCTCGTGATCGCGGGCGGACTGGTCAAGAACGAGCTGCTGATGCAGATCTACGCCGACGTCGTGAACCTGCCGCTGTCGGTGATCGGCTCGGCACAGGGCCCCGCGCTCGGCTCCGCGATGCACGCCGCCGTCGCCGCGGGCGCCCACCCGGACATCCGCAAGGCCGCCGCCGCGATGGGTTCCGTGCGGCGCAACGTCTTCACGCCCGTACCGGAGAACGTCGAGGCGTACGAACGGCTCTTCCTCGACTACCTGGAGCTGCACGACTACTTCGGCCGCGGTGCCAACGATGTCATGCACCGGCTGCGCCAGTACCGCCGCGACGCACTGGAGGGGAAGAGCTGATGTCCGCCACGGCAGAGCTGCGCCGCACGGTCGCCGAGCTGCACCGCGAGCTGACCCGCTACGGGCTGGTGAGCTGGACGGCCGGAAACATCTCGGCCCGTGTGCCCGACCAGGACCTGATGGTCATCAAGCCGTCCGGGGTGTCCTACGACGACCTGGGCCCGCACGCGATGGTCGTGACCGACCTGCACGGCACCCTTGTCCAGGGCGAGCTCGCACCGTCCTCCGACACCGCCGCGCACGCCTACGTGTACCGGCACATGCCGCACGTCGGCGGTGTCGTGCACACGCATTCCCCTTACGCGACGGCGTGGGCGGCGCGCGGGGAGCCCATCCCGTGCGTGCTCACGATGATCGCCGACGAGTTCGGCGGCGACATCCCGGTCGGGCCGTTCGCGCTGATCGGCGACGACTCCATCGGCCAGGGCATCGTGGAGACCCTGAGCGCCAGCCGGTCGAAGGCCGTGCTGATGCGCAACCACGGCCCGTTCACGATCGGCGAGACGGCACGCGCCGCGGTGAAGGCCGCCGTGCTGCTGGAGGACGTCGCCCGCACCGTCCACTTCGCACTCCAGCTCGGCAAGCCCGACGTGATCGAGCAGGAACACGTCGACCGGCTCTACGAGCGCTACCAGAACGTCTACGGCCAGTGAGCCCAGAAGGAGAGCACATGCCGGACAAGCCCCAGATCTGGTTCCTCACCGGCAGCCAGCACCTCTACGGCCCCGAGACGCTCGACCAGGTGGCCGCGCAGTCGCAGCAGATCCAGCGGATGCTGAGCGACTCCGGCAAGATCAGCGCGGAGATCGTGTGGAAGCCGGTGCTCACCGACTCCGGTGCGATCCGCGCGGTCATGCAGGAGGCGAACAACGACCCGTCGTGCGTCGGGATCATCGCCTGGATGCACACCTTCTCGCCGGCGAAGATGTGGATCACCGGCCTGGACCTGCTGCGCAAGCCGTTGCTGCACCTGCACACGCAGCTCAACGAGGCGTTGCCGTGGTCCACCATCGACATGGACTTCATGAACCTCAACCAGGCAGCGCACGGCGACCGCGAGTTCGCCTACGTGCAGACCAGGATCGGGGTGGCCCGCAAGACCGTGGCCGGGCACGCGAGCGATCCCGTTGTCGCACAGCGGATCGACGGCTGGGCACGGGCGGCGGCCGGTAGCGCGCACATGCGCAACCTGCGGCTGGCGCGGTTCGGCGACAACATGCGCGACGTCGCCGTGACCGAGGGCGACAAGGTCGAGGCGGAGCTGCGGTTCGGCGTCTCGGTCAACACCTACGGCGTCAACGACCTCGTCGCCGTGGTCGACGCGGTGGCCGACGCCGACGTCGACCTGCTCGTCACCGACTACGCCGAGGCGTACCGGCTGGCACCGGAGCTGGCGCGCGGGGGAGAGCGGCACGACTCGCTGCGCTACGCCGCCCGCATCGAGATCGGCCTGCGGTCCTTCCTCGACGACGGCGGGTTCGGCGCGTTCACCACGAACTTCCAGGACCTGGGCGGGCTGCGGCAGCTGCCGGGGCTCGCGGTGCAGCGGCTGATGGCCGACGGCTACGGCTTCGGCGGCGAGGGCGACTGGAAGACCTCGGCCCTGCTCGCCGCCGTGAAGGCGATGGGCACCGGCACCGGGCGCGGCACGTCGTTCATGGAGGACTACACCTACCACTTCGGGCCGGGTACGCCGAAGATCCTCGGCGCGCACATGCTGGAGGTCTGCCCGACGATCGCCACCGCGCAGCCGTCGTGCGAGATCCACCCGCTGGGCATCGGCGACCGGGAGGACCCGGTGCGGCTGGTGTTCGACGCGGCGACCGGGCCCGCTGTCGTGGTCGGCCTGGCCGACCTCGGCGACCGCTTCCGCCTGGTGGCCAACGAGGTCACCGTCGTGGAGCCGGACGAGCCGCTGCCGAAGCTGCCGGTGGCGCGCGCGGTGTGGCAGCCGGCGCCGTCGCTGTCGACGTCGGCGGAGTGCTGGCTCACCGCCGGCGGGCCGCACCACACCGTGATGACCCAGGCGGTCGGAGCGGAGGTGCTGCGGGACTTCGCCCAGATGGCGGCCACCGAGCTGGTGCTGATCGACGCGGACACCACGCCCGCCTCGTTCGTCGACCGGCTGCGCTGGAACCAGGCCTACCACCGCCTGGCCATGGGAATGAGCTGACGGGCGAGGAACTCCGCCAGCTGACGCCACATCGCGACGGGGTTGGAGTACATCGGCAGGTGCCCGCTGTGCGGGACCTCGGCGAGCTCCACCCCGTTCGCGTCCAGCCTCTGCAGGTAGGACAGGCCTGCGCACTGCTCGCCGTACAGGTACATCCGCGGGCAGGGCAGGGCCAGGAACTTCGCGATCAGGTCGCCGTGGTCGGCGAGCTCGACCATCGAGCGGAACACCCCGGCCACGGCACCGCGGCGGATCTTGTGCGGCAGACCCGCGGCGTACAGGCCGCTGCCGTAGTGCGACGCGTTGCGGGTGCGTTCGGCGAACCGGAAGAAGTGCTCGGCCGGGTCCGGTGCCATCAGCGCCTGTCGGCTCAGCAGGCAGTCCTCCGGTGCGAGCACGCCCTTGATGTTCACGAAGCTCAGCACCCGCCGCGGTAGCCGGTGCGCGAGCAGCAACCCGGTGAGCCCACCGGTGGAGTGCCCCACCAGGTGGAACCGGTCGATGCCCACGTGGTCGAGCACCGCGTGCGCGGCGTCCACCAGGAACGGGATGTCGACGGCGGTGAGGTCGGCGCACTCGGTGGCGCCGCTGCCCGGTGCGTCGTAGGCGAAGAACGCGCGCCCGGCGAAGTCGTGCCGCTGGGTGATGTCGAGGTAGTCCTCCTTGCTCGTGCCGAAGCCGTGCAGGAAGACGATCGGCGCGTCAACCCCTTCGCGGCGCACGGACGCCACCGCCAGGTCCACCCCGCGAACGCGCAGCGGGAGCTGTTCGTGCACGACGTTGTCTGCCGGCGGCATGGCGGTTCCCCGATCGTCGCAGGTGCGGTCTGCGCAACGAGCAGTGAGCATGCCATTGCACTGTGAACGCTCACAAGTGGTTGAACCCTTCACGACGGTGATCCGTATTCCGCTGTGCCGGCAGAAGAGCAGTCCACCACAGTCGTGAGGTTCGAATATGTCGAGAGCACATGCACGACCGGAACGGGGCAAGCGCCGGCTGATCGCGGGCATCGCGGTGGCGGGCACGCTGACGGCGGTCACGGCCGCCGTCGCCTTCGCGGCCACCGGGTCCGGTGACGGCAGCCAGTCGATCGCCTGCCCGCAGCCGGTCGTCCCGGCGGTCCCCGCACAGGCGCAGGCCGAGGTGCAGCGCGAGCTGGTCAACCTGGACAAGCAGATCGCCGAGGCGAACGAACGACTCCGCACCTCCGCGGGCCAGGGCGGCCCGAATTTCGTGCAGAACGCGATCCTCGGCCCCTTGGCGAGCAAGCGCGTCGCCGCGCTCAACCGGATCGAGACGGCGATCGGCCGCGTCGCCGACAAACCGGAGGGCCTGGAGCGGTTCGCGAGCTGCGGACTCGGCCAGGCACCCGCGGTCGGCCCGGCGCCCGTCACGACCACGCGGGCGAACGCGGGCAACGGCAACAACAACGGCGGCAACAACGGCGGGAACAACAACGGCGGCGGGAACAACGCGGCCGCCGGTGCGATCGCGTGCCCGGCACCGGCCGTGCCCGACGTGCCCGCCGCGGCACGGGCCGAAGTGGACCGCGAGCTCGCGAACCTCGACAGGCAGGTCGCCGAGGCGAACGAGCGGTTGCGCACCTCGGTGGGCCAGGGCGGCCCGAACTTCGTGCAGAACGCGATCCTGGGTCCGTTGGCGGACAAGCGGGTCGCGGCTCTCAACCGGATCGAGACGGCGATCGGCCGCGTGGCCGTGAAGCCGGAGGGCCTGGAGCGCTTCGCCACCTGTTCGCTCAGGTGACACCTCTCCTCGGGGGTGTGCGTCTCCGGGGGTCCTGTCGAACGGGTGCGGTCCCGTTCGACAGGACCTTGACGTCCCGTGAGCGGCCTCGGTGGTTGTTAGCGTGAACATCGCGCGTTCAACGCAGAACCGATGACCAGAACGCTCGCTCTGCTGGCCGCGTCCGCGGTCAGTCTGTCCACTGTGGCCGGTGCTGCTACCGCACCCGTTCCGCGCAGGTAGTCCACTCCGAACGGTCGGTTGAACCGGCGGGGCGAACCCCTGGGGTTGTCGATGGTTGAACGACAACAGGGGTTGTGGTGACGCGCAGGAGTCTGCTCGTGGTCTTGGCACTGCTCACCGGAGCGTGCACGGCGGAACCGCCCACAGCACCACCGCCCTCGCTCGTCAACGAGGAGACGATCTCCCAGGGCGTGCTGCACCACGTGCGGGACGTGCTCGACCCCAGGACGGTCGAGCTGGCCGACGGCACGACGGTGCGTGTGGCCCAGCTGGCGCCACCGGCGGACTGCTGGGCGGAGGCGGCGCTCGCGTTCGCGCGGACGACGCTGCTGGCCGGCGCGGTGCGGGTCGACTTCCTCAGCGGCGGCGTCAAGATCGTGCTGGCGGACGGCGCCGACTACGCGCAGCTCGCGGTGCGGCAGGGTGTGCTGCGGGCCCAGGACGTGGACGGCGGCCCGCTGCCGGCCGCCGAGTCCCAGGCTGCGGCCGCAGACCTCGGCCTGTGGGGCGAGCCGTGCAATGGGCTCGACCTCGTCCCCGGCCCCGGACCGGTACCGGTGCCGCCTCTCCCGGCGCCGGTACCGCCCCCTCCGCCCGCGCCGGCCACGACACCGGCACCCACCGCGGTCGTGCCGCCGCGTCCGGCCCCGGCACCGACGACGACGGTCCCGCCGCGACCACCTGCCCGGGTCTGCGCCGTCGCCTACCGGGTCACCGGCCAGTGGCCCGGCGGGTTCCAGGCCGGCGTGACCGTGCGCAACACCGGCACCCGGCCGGTCAACGGCTGGACGCTGCGGTGGACGTTCGGCAGCGGGGAGTCCGTGACGGGCATGTGGAACGCGACCGCGCGCCAGTCCGGTTCCACCGTGCACGCCGCCAACGCGAGCTACAACGCGCAGCTCCCGGCCGGCGGCACGGTCGTCATCGGCTTCACCGGCTCCACCCGCGGCGGTACCCCCGTTCCCGGCGCTTTCACGCTGAACGGCGAGAACTGCACCGCGGAGTAGGCCGTCAGGCGCTCTCGCGCACCACCAGGGTGGAGGGGTAGAAAGTGGCGGTGCCCGTGTCGTGGCGGTCGAGCACGGTCTGTGCCGCTGCCGCCGCGATCTGCTCCACCGGGTGCGTCGAAGTGGTGAGCGCCGGGCGGCTCAGGCACGCGAAGGCGATGTCGTCGAACCCGGCGACCGCCACGTCGCCCGGCACCCGGACGCCGAGCGCGTGCAGTCCGTCGAGGACACCCAGCGCGGTGAGGTCGCTGAGCGCGAACACCGCGTCGGTGTCCGGCCAGCGCGCCATGATCTCGACGGCCGCCTCGGCACCGCGGGCGGCGGTGAAGTCGCCGGGGACGACCCTGGGTTCGCCGCCGCAGGCGTGCACCACCCGCCGGTAGGCCGCCACGGCCCGGTCCCCGCACGGCAGCCACGACGGACCGGTGACCATCGCGATCCGCTGCCGGCCGGTGTTCGCCAGGTGCCGCACGACGCCCTCGGTGCCGGTGCGGTTGTCGACGTCGAACGACGGCACGTGCCGCGTGCCGACCCCGATCGCGGCGACCCGGCCGCGCAGGGACCGCGGCACCGCGTTGAGCGCGGACTGCGTCGGGTTCACCACGAGCAGCCCGCCCAGCCCGCGGGTCTCGGCGAGCCGCGCGAGCGACGCCGGGTCGTGCAGGGGCAGCCAGTGCAGGGACACGCCGACCTCGCGTTCGGCGGCGGTGTGCGCGGCGGTGGTGAGGACCCGGCCGACGTACGGGTCGTCGAGCACGGCGGCGGTGTGGCCGATGACCGCGATGGCGAGCCGGGTCCCGCTGCGGCTGGCCAGTGCGCGGGCGGCGGCGTCGGGCACGTAGCCCAGCATCGCCACGGCGGCGGCCACCCGGTCGCGCGCCTGCCGGGAGGCGGCGCCCTGCCCGGTGACCACGCGGGAGGCGGTGGCCCTGGACACGCCGGCGGCGCGGGCCACGTCGTCCAGTGTCGGGGTGTGTTGTCCCGTCATCTCCGCAGTATTGCGGTGGAAGCGCTTCCACGTGTGGGGTGTGGCTTTGTGGATCGAGAAAGGAGAACCGGATGACGCTCACGGTGACACGCGGGCAGGTCCGCGCGGCTGCAGCGGGGGTCGCGGTGACGTTCGGGCTCAACGGCGTGGCCGTGGCGACCTGGTTCGCCCGCGTGCCCGTCGCCCGCGAGGCGCTCGGGCTGACCGCGGGTGCGCTCGGACTGCTGCTGTTGTCGATGTCGGCGGGCGCGTTCCTCGCGATGCTCACGGCGGGGGAGGTGACCCACCGGCTCGGCCCGCGGCGGACCGTGGTGCTGTCGGCGGCCGTGGTGAGCACCGGCCTCGCGGTGGCGGGTGCGGGAATCGGGGCGGTCCCGTCGGTCGCGCTGACGGCGATCGGGATCTTCGTGCTCGGCTACGGCTCGGGCACCTGCGACGTCGCGATGAACGTCGAGGCCGCCGAGGTGGAACGCGCGCTGGGCAAGACGGTGATGCCCCGGTTCCACGCGATGTGGAGCCTTGGCACCGTGGCCGCGGCCGGTCTCGCGTCCCTGGTGGCGTGGCTGCTGCTGCCGGTGACCGCGCACCTGCTCGTGGTGGCGGCGGTCGTCGCGGCCGGCACCCTGCTGGCAGCGCGGACCTACCGCTTCGCGGGCGAGCCAGAGCACGGCACCGGCAGCGGCGTCCTGGCCGCGTGGCGCGAACCCCGCACGCTGCTGGTCGGCGCACTGGTGCTGGTGCTCGCGTTCACCGAGGGCACGGCCAACGACTGGGTCGCGGTGGCGTTCGTCGACGGCTACGACTTCGACCCCGGCACCGGCGCGCTGGTGTTCGGCGTGTTCGTGACGACCATGACCGCGGGCCGGATCGCCGGCACCGTCGCGCTCGACCGGTGGGGCCGCGTGCCGGTGCTCGTCGTGACGATGCTGCTCGCCGCGGCCGGCGTGACCCTGGCGGTGTTCGCCGGCTCACCCGGGTTGGCCATCGCCGGTGTCGCGGTGTGGGGGCTGGGCACCGCGCTCGGGTTCCCGGTCGGCATGAGCGCCGCGGCCGACGACCCGGCGCACGCGGCGGCCAGGGTCAGCGTGGTCGCGGTGATCGGCTACACGGCGTTCCTCGCGGGTCCGCCGCTCGTCGGGTTCCTCGGCGACCACGTCGGGGTGCTGCGCGGGTTGCTGGTCGTGCCGCTGTTGCTGCTGCCCGCGCTGGCTTTCGTGCCCGCGCTGCGACCGCTGCCGCAGTCAGTCCCGGAGGAAGTCAGCCGCTAAGCACCAGCCAGAAGTCTCGCCCGCCCCCTTCCCCTCCTTGCAGACGCCAGTGGAGCAAGGTCGGGAATGCGGGGCGCTGAAGGCGCAACAGCTGGCAACCTGCTTGGACGAGCAACCGCGCAGAGCCCGTCCCGCCGCTGCCTGGCACCGGTGGGACGGGCTCCTTGCTGTGCGGCACATTCCTCCGGGGCAAATGCGGTTCGACGACATTCGATTCGAAGGAACGTCGAACGCCCCACCTCTTCGTCGAATGAATTCACTTCGTTGACGTGCGCCGGAAACGAGCGCAATACTCGCTTCACGCTTGTGTACGTCGTTCAAGAATGTGAATCAGTCGATCGAGAGGGCATTCCCCGATGCGGCTTTTCGTTGGTGCGGTGGTTGTGGCGTGCCTGGGTACCGGGGTGGTGGGCGTGCCCGCGCAGGCCGGCCACGACCCGGCCCGGCAGGTGTTGCCCGCCGGTGACGGCTGGGCGTCCAGCGGGCCCGGCACGACCGGTGGTGCCGCGGCACCCGCCGGTCACGTGCACGAGGTGCGCACGCGGGCGGAGCTCGTCGCGGCGCTCGCGGCACCCGCGCCGCGGATCGTCAAGGTCAGGGGCGTGATCGACGCCAACACCGGTGCGGACGGAAAACCGTTGCGCTGCACCGATTACGAGACCGGCGGCTACACGCGGGCCGGGTACCTCGCCGCCTACGACCCGGCGGTGTGGGGCTGGGAGCGCGAGCCGGAGGGACCGCTGGAGGACGCGCGGGTCGCGTCGGCCAAGCGGCAGGAGGCGGCCATCGCGCTCGACGTCGGCTCCGACACCACGATCATCGGCGTCGGGCGCGGCGCCGGGATCACCGGTGGCAGCCTGCGGATCCACGGGGTGCGCAACGTGGTCGTGCGCAACCTGACCTTCCGCGACACCCACGACTGCTTCCCGCAGTGGGACCCGACCGACACCAGCCCCGGCGCGTCCCCCGGCAACTGGAACTCGCTCTACGACTCGGTGTCGCTGCAGCGGTCCGAGCACGTGTGGGTGGACCACAACACGTTCACCGACGAGCCGAACCTCGACAGCGCCGCTCCGCTCCACTTCGGACGGCCCTACCAGGTGCACGACGGGCAGCTCGACATCACCACCGGCAGCGACCTGGTCACGGTGTCCCGCAACGTGTTCGCCGACCACGGCAAGACGATGCTGATCGGCTCGTCGAACACCTCCACCACCGATCCCGGCAAGCTGCGCGTCTCGGTGCACCACAACGTGTTCCGCAACGTCCAGGAACGCGCGCCCCGCGTCCGGTTCGGGCAGGTGCACGTCTACAACAACCTCTACGAGGGCGAGCAGGTCTACAGCTGGGGCGTGGGCGTGCGGTCACAGCTGTACGCGCAGAACAACTTCATCCGCGGCATCGCGCCGGAGGAGGTCGTTTACAACTGGGGCGGCACCGCGCTCACCGACACCGGCAACCTGGTCGACGGCCGGCCCGTCAGCCTGGTGGCCGCGCACAACGCCGCGTTCCCGGACAAGCAGCTCGGCACCGACGCCGGCTGGACCCCGGCGCTGAACCGCGGCCTCGAACCCGCGCACCGGGTCCGGCACCTCAGGGCCGGCGCCCAGCCGGCGGGGCACCACCTCGTCGTCGGCCAGGGCTTCGCGACCGTGCAGGCCGCGATCGACGCGGCACCGGCGGGCGGTGTGGTCACCCTGCCCCAGGGCGTCTACCGCGAGGTCGTCAAGGTTCCCGCCACCAAGCGCGGCCTGACCCTGCGCGGCGCCACCGGACGTGCCCAGGACGTGGTGGTCGACTTCGACAACGCCAGCGGCACCAAGAAACCCGACGGCACCACCTACGGCACGACCGGCAGCGCCACCGCCACCATCGCCGCCGACGACTTCACCGCGCGCGACCTCACCTTCAGCAACTCCTTCGACCGCGCGAAGCACCCGGAGATCACGGCCACCCAGGCCGTGGCGGTCAAGGCCACCGGCGACCGGATGCTGTTCGACCGCGTCCACTTCCTGGGCCACCAGGACACGCTCTACGCCGACACCGCCGCCGTGGGCACGAAGGCGCGGCAGTACTACCGGGACTGCGCGATCACCGGCGACGTCGACTTCCTGTTCGGCCGCGCCACCGCGGTCTTCGAACGCGCCACCATCACCGCGCTGAACCGCGGCGGCGACCCGAACGGCTACGTCACCGCCGCCAGCACCCGCCGCGACAACCCGTACGGCTTCCTCGTGGTCGACTCGAAGATCCGCAGCGACGCCCCGGCCGGCACCTACTACCTCGGCCGCCCGTGGCACCCCAGCGGCGACCCGGACGCGATCGCCCAGGTCGTCATCCGCAACACCGAGCTGCCCGCCGCGATCAAGCGCACGCCGTGGACGGACATGTCCGGCTTCCCGTGGCGCGGCGCGCGGTTCGCCGAGTACCGCAACACCGGCCCCGGCGCGGGCACCGGTGCCGACCGGCCGCAGCTCACCGACGACCAGGCGCGGCAGTACACGAAGAGCGCCTACCTCGGCGGGTGGAACCCCGCGTGAGGACCCGCACCTGGGCGCCCTACGCCCTGATCGCCCCGACGCTCGTGCTGATGCTCGTGTTCCTGGTCTACCCGATCGCGAGCGTCGGGTGGTTCAGCCTGCGCCAGCACACCGTCACCCAGCCGTGGAAGAACGGCTTCATCGGCTTCGAGAACTTCCGCCGCATGCTGTTCGAGGACCAGCTGTTCTGGCAGAGCCTCGCCTTCAGCGCGAAGTGGGTGTTCGTCGAGGTCGGCCTGCAGCTGGTGCTGGGGCTGGTCCTCGCGCTGATCGTGAACGAGACGTTCGTCGGCCGTGCGCTGGCCCGCTCGCTGGTGTTCTCGCCGTGGGCGGTGTCCGGTGTGCTCACCACCGGCATCTGGATCCTGCTCTACAACCCCTCGACGGGCATCTTCCAGCAGCTCGCCCAGTGGGGCATCGGCGATCCCGGCACGTCCGTGCTCGGCGACCCGGCGACCGTGTTCCCCGCGACCGTCGTCACCGAGCTGTGGCGCGGGGTGCCGTTCTTCGCGATCCTGCTGCTCGCCGACCTGCAGACCATCCCGAACGACCTCTACGAGGCCGCCTCGGTCGACGGTGCCGGGCGGTGGCGGCGGTTCGTGAGCGTCACCCTGCCGCACCTGCGCGACGCGATCGTGCTCTCGACACTGCTGCGCGCGGTGTGGGAGTTCAACAACGTCGACCTGATCTACACGCTCACCGGTGGTGGCCCGGCGAACCAGACCACCACGCTGCCGCTGTACGTGGCGCGCAAGGCCGTCGACTCGCACGACTTCGGCTACGGCTCCGCGCTCACGATGGCCGGCTTCGTGATCCTGCTGTTCTTCTCCATCCTCTACCTGAGGCTGTCCAAGTTCGGGAGCCGGGCATGACCCAGACCCTCGTCCGCCCGGAGGTGGCCCTCGACCCGCCGCCACCACCGCCCAGGCGCCGCAGGCAGCGCGACCCGAGCCGCTACTTCCGGCTGCACCTCCCGCTGGTGCTCTACCTGCTGTTCACGCTGATCCCGTTCTACTGGATGCTCGTCTTCGCGTTCCGGCCCGCGGGGGAGACCGCACTGGTGCCGTGGCCGATCACGTTCGAGCACTTCGACACGGTGTGGAACGGCATCGGGTTCGGGTTGTTCTTCCAGAACAGCCTGATCATCGCCGTCGGCACCCTGGTCGTCGTCACGGTGTTCGCGCTCATGGGCGGCTACGCGCTGGCGCGGTTCAGGTTCCGCGGCCAGCGGGTGTTCCTCCTGGCACTGCTGTGCACGCAGTTCATCCCCGGCGCGATGCTGCTGATCCCGCTGTTCGTGATCTTCAAGGGCGCCGGCCTGCTCAACAGCCTCACCGGTCTGGTCATCGCCGACACGGCGTTCCAGCTGCCGCTCGCCCTGATCCTGATGAGCGGTTTCGTGCGCAACGTGCCGGTGGAGCTCGAAGAGGCCGCGATGGTCGACGGCTGCACCCGGCTGCGTGCGTTCTTCGCGGTGACCCTGCCGCAGCTGCGCCCCGCACTCGTGGCCGTCGGGTCGTTCGCGTTCATCGGTGCCTGGAACAACTTCCTGTTCGCGCTGATGTTCGCGAGCAAGCAGGACAAGTTCACGCTGCCGGTCGGGTTGAGCTACGCGCTCGGCGAGTTCAACACCGACTTCGGTGCGCTCGCGGCGGGTGGCGTCATCGCCGCGGTGCCGGTCGTTCTGGTCTTCGCCGTGGTGCAGCGGTTCCTGGTGCAGGGACTGAGTGCCGGCGCAGTGAAGGGATAGAGGAGAGAGATGAGAGCACTGCTGGTCGCGCTGGCACTCCTGCTCGGCGCGTGTGCCGGAGCCCAGGACGACAAGACGACGATCACCTTCTGGGACAACAACGGCGGTCCCGGCCGCACGCCCATCTACCAGGAGCTGATCAAGCGCTTCGAGGCCGCGAACCCGGACGTCGAGGTCGAGTACGTCGGCATCCCCAGCTCGTCGGTGCAGCAGAAGTACGACACGGCCATCGCCGGCGGCTCCACACCGGACGTCGGCGGTGTCACCACGTCCTACCTCGCGCACCTCGCGGGGCAGGACGCGCTGGAGCCGGTCGACGAGCGGCTGGAGGGCAGCTCGCTCAAGGGCAAGCTGATCCCGGGGCTGCTGGAGACCGTGCGGCAGACGTCGTCGGACGGCAAGCTCTACGCCGTTCCCGCGTCGGGCAACATGGACGTCGTCTGGTACCGGTCGGACCGGTTCGAGGAGAAGGGGATCACCGAGCCGGTCACCTGGGACGAGCTCGTGCAGGCCGCCACCGAGCTCACCGACCCGGCGGCCAACCAGTACGGGTTCACCATCCGCGGCGGCGCCGGGTCCGTCTTCCAGCTGCTGTCCGAGGCCTACTCCTACTCCGGTGTCGAGAAGTTCTACGACGGCGGGAAGAGCACGGTGGCCGACCCGCGCAACGCCGAGCTCGTGCGCAAGGTCGCCGACCTCTACAAGAAGGCGACGCCGGAGGCCGACGTCAACAACAACTACACGCAGATGGTCGCCCAGTTCACCGGTGGCACGGTCGCGATGATGCACCACAACCTCGGGTCGACCGCGGACGTCATGAAGACGCTCGGGCCGGAGCGAGTCGCCGCGATGCCGCTGCCGAAGGGGCCCTCGGGCAAGCGGACCGTGGTGCCGAACCCGACCGACGGGTTCGCGGTGTTCAAGGGCGGCAAGAACACCGACGCCGCGTGGCGGTTCGTCGAGTTCCTGGTGTCCGCGGAGAGCAACGGCTACTGGAACGAGAAGGTCGGGCAGATCCCGGCGAACACCGACGTGCGCGGCGCCGAGTGGATTCAGAAGAACCCGGCCGTGAAGATGGCGCTCGGCGTGCTGGAGGACCCGGCGACCGTCCTCGTGCCGGCACCGGTGCACCTGCCGGAGTACTCCTCGATCACCAAGACCGACACCGAGCCGCTGTACCAGAAGGTGCTGCTCGGCCAGATGCCCGCGCAGGAGTTCCTCGACCAGCTCGCCGCCAAGCTGACGACCGCCCAGCAGGACTGGGAGAAGCGCAAATGATCGACCGGGTCGCGGTGCGGACGTTCACGACGACCGCGTGCACGTCCGTCGACGCGGAGGGGCACCGGCACCCGGCGCCCGAGCACGAGGTGACCGAGGCGCTGCTGGAGATCACCGACACCGACGGCGTGACCGGGTACTGCCAGGTGCAGCCGGACCAGCTGCGCCCGGCGGTGCTCGACAAGCACGTGCGGCCGGTGCTGCTCGGGCAGGACCCGTGGGACCGCGAGAAGCTGTGGCGGTTGCTGGCCCGGCGGCAACGCGGCGCGCACGGCGGGTTCACCGACCGGGCGCTCGGGTTCGTCGACCAGGCGCTGTGGGACCTGGTGGCACGGCGGGCGGAGCTGCCGGCGTGGCGGCTGGCCGGTGGCGCCCGCGACCGGGTGCCCGCCTACGCCAGCACGATGTGCGGTGACACCGGCGGCCTCGCGACGCCGGGCGACTACGCCGACTTCGCAAAACAGCTCGTGGCGACCGGGTACCGGGCGATCAAGCTGCACACGTGGATGCCGCCGGTACCGGGTGCGCCGAGCGTCGCGCGGGACGTCGAGGCGTGCCGGGCGGTGCGGGAGGCCGTGGGACCGGACGTCGAGCTGATGCTCGACGCGAGCCACTGGTACTCGCGCACCGAGGCGCTCAAGCTCGGCAGGGCGTTGGAGGAGCTGGACTTCTACTGGTTCGAGGAACCGATGGAGGAGGCCTCGATCAGCTCCTACCGCTGGCTCTCAGAGCAGCTGGCGATCCCGGTGATCGGCCCGGAGGTCGCCTGGGGCAAGCACCTCACCCGCGCCGAGTGGATCACGGCCGGCGCGTGCGACGTGCTGCGCGCGGGCCCGGCCGGGTCCGGTGGCATCACGCCGGTGCTCAAGACCGTGCACCTGGCAGAGGCGTTCAACATGGACTGCGAGGTGCACGGCAACGGCAGCGCGAGCCTGACCGTGCTCGGTGCCACCGACGCGGGCCGGTGGTACGAACGCGGCCTGCTGCACCCGCACGTGGACTTCGACCGGGTGCCACCGCACCGCAACTCCATTCCCGACCCACTCGACGAGGACGGCACGGTCGCGTTGTCCGCGTTACCGGGAATCGGTGACGACTGGAATTCGGAGTACATCGGAGTTCACACCCTTGAAGTGTGGTGAGAAATCGGGGCCCCGGCATTTCGCCGGGGCCCCGATCCGTTAGCGGTAGGTCAGGTCGGATGCGGAGAAGAAGCAGTTCTTCCCGTCCGCGCCCGTACCGATCTTCTTCGGCTCACCGCTCGTCACGCCCTGGTACTTGTCGCAGATCGCGATCTTGCGGCTGCTGTCGCCGACGATCGTGATCCGGGAGAACCGGGCCGTGTCACCGTAGTTGGTGTTGATGCCGACGAGGGCCTTGCCTGGCGAGAACGCGGTGATGTTCTCCAGCACCACGTTCCGCTTGTGCTGCGTCTTGCAGTTGCCGCAGGACCGGTAGAGCTTGCCGAAGTCGTCCACCTGGAAGTTGCGGATGATCATCGTGCCCGGTCCGTTGTGCTGGAACACCTTGTCCGACGCCTTGCGCGCGCCGCCGCCGGTGATGGTCATGGTCTGCCCCGACGACGTGCCCTTGAACGTGGCAGCGTCCTCGCCGACGTCCTCCCACCACACGTTGGAGAGCGTGCAGGTGCCCAGGCAGTGGACCCCGTCCGCCGCCGGCGCGCCGAGCACGACGTTGCGCAGGGTCGCGCCGTCGGCCAGCTGGAAGATCGGGTCCTGACCCTCGCCCTGGCCACCGGAACCGAGGTTCCCGGTGCCGTAGAACCGCTGCATGCCACCGTCGTAGCCGCTGGACGAGACCTTGATCGTGGCACCCACGGCCTTCTGGCCCACCGGGGTGGGGAAAGTGCTGCCCGCTGCCTGTGCCTGAGGTGCGAGGAACGCGGCCAGTGCCGCGGCCAACACCATTGTTGCCAGTTTCTTCATGTGCGCTCCGCTTGAAGTGGATGCGCGGCGGTATTTTATATCGTAGAGCGGTGCTGTTTTCTGTCAACCGCATTCGAACGTTCGATTCGAACAACGTCGAAGAGGTTGACCGGATCGGGTACGACGCGGGAGTCCCGCGCAGCCCGTGGGGATCATAGGACAGTTGTCAACGTTGCCGAAGTGCGACAATCGATTGTCGTATCGAAGATCATCGGGGCGAATGGCTCGACTGTGCGGCGTTCCACGCTGTGGAACCCGATCTTGTGCAGATGACGGATGCTTCGTTAGATGGAGCTAATCGTACTGCGGACAGGCGTCGAGTTCGAATTCCCCGTGCTTGGAGCATCAGCGTGGATCGAAATGTCATGTCGATGGAGGATGTCCTCGAAAGGTCGGGAATGTCGTGTCCACTGATCGTGGTGGACACGCAAGTTCTCGACGTGAGCGAGTTCCTGCGCTGGCATCCAGGTGGCGAAGCGGTGTTGCTCGCGAATCTGGGACGAGACGCGTCCGTGGATTTTCACCACGTGTCGGCGCACGCACGTCCCGGCGTTCGGCACAAGGTGCGGCAGCTCGCCGTCGCCGAGGTCGACGACGTTCCGCCGCCCACCGCGTGGGCGCCCCTCGGTGAGCTGCTCGACCACATCAGGCTGGTGCGCAACTCCTTCGCCGTCCAGCACAGCGCGGGGAGGAACCCCGTTCACGACCTGATCTACCTCGGTCAGTCCTACCGCCACCTCCTGGACGACCACCTCCGAACCTTCGTCCAAGGGTTCTCCGCGCTGCTCGGGCGGACTGCGGATCCCGCGATGCTGCGGCGACTGGATGAGCTCTCAGCCGATGCCCAAGCCCGTGTGGAGGAATCGTTGGCGAAGGCCGACACAACCGCCACCGCGTCGTTGGCGCAATGGATTCAGCAACACTGCGTCGTCCTGTTGGACGATTTGATCGTTCGCACTTCCGTGGCCGTGCGTGCGCTCCGCACGTCTTGCACCGAATCAGCGGACCGCGTCGGGGAAGTCATGTCGGTGATCGAGGATTGGGTCTACAACAATGACGAGGTGGAACTCGATGATGCCTGAATCGGATTCGCTCGCCCAGCACATCGCCACCTGTTCCGCGGGTTCGGCCAGGAACCTGGACGGCGACATCACCGTCGACCACGGGTTCATGCCCCGGACGGTGGCCAGTTCGCCGTTGACCGGTCCGCATGCGGCTTGGGAACAGGTGGCCGCGCGGCTGCCGGAGCTCGCCTTCGCCCAGGACGCCCAAGCGATCATCGCGGACCTCCCGCTGCTGGCCGCAGGTCCGGACGACCTTCCTGACGACCAGGTCAAGCGGGCGGCGACCGTGCTGGGCCTGGTGGCTCACTCCTACTGGCGGTTCGGCGTCGCGCGCATGTACGTGTCCCGCAACCGCGACATCCCGGATCAGCTGCCCCCGGCGATCACACAGCCGTGGCAGCAGGTGTGCCACCGGCTCGGCCGGGACGGTGCGGGGCTCACCCTGGAGGACTGGGTGTTCAACAACGTCACCTTCAGCGATCCCGGCCTCATGGGACCTTCGGGTGAGTACCGGATCGAGGACGCGGTCATCGAGAACCTGCGTCCCTCGCTCCCGGTGTACGACAATCGCGCCGAGCAGGTGTTCACCTCGGCCTTCTTTGAGATCAACGCCGCGGCGACGCCGATGGTGGGGGAACTGTGCCGCTTGGAGCAGGTGGTGCGCGAGCACGGCCCGGACGCGCACGACGAGGTCTGCCGGGTCCTGCTGGTCGCGGCCGAGTGCGCCCGGCGGGCGACGAAGTCCTTCCGCCGGGTCAGCCCGCGCAGTGACAGCACGACCTTCTGCGACCCGGTCGACTGGGCCAAGACCCTCGTCACCTGGACGGTTCCACCGCCCGGCTACCCCACCGGACCGAGCGGCTCCGCCACACCGCTGGTGCACCTGTTCGACGCGTTGATCGGCCGCACGCAGTACGACTCGGCGCTCGGTGTGTTCGCCCAGGAACTGCGCGGCAGCCAACTTCCGCGGAAACACCGGTCGTTCTTCGACCTGGTCCGCGACCTCGGCCTGCGCGGGTACGTGGCAGGCCTGGCGGAGGTAGCGCCGGCACGGCACACCACGGCCGTGGAAGCGTTCAACGACGCCGTCTCCGCCTTCGCGGGCGACTCCGGCTTCCTGGGAGTGCACAAGGGAAAAGTGGTCAACTACCTCGGTGTGGGAACGATCGTGGGGCGAAACCAGTCGACCGCGCACGATCAGACCTTCATTGCGGACGCGACGTGGACCGAGATGGCCGGCAAACTGCAACACGCGCGGGACGAGCGCACAGGGCTCGCGATCTGACCCCGCCGGCAACGTCTCGCTGACCGCGCTCAGAAGAGGAACCGGTGACACACCGGCCTGCCCACCACACCTGGCGTGTGCCGTCCGTCCATGCTCAGCGACCACGGGTGATCAAGCAGGTGGTGGTGAGTCCTGCCCCGGTGCTGACGTGCAGGTGGTGCTCGTCCTTCCGCGGACCCGGGTGCTCGGCCAGGTTGGCCAGCATGTCGCCTGAACCGAGGTGTCCGGTCGCGTATCCCGTCCGGACGACTCGATCGGCCACACCAGCGGGCAGTCCGGTGCGGGCCAGGTGGCTCACCAACGTCTTGCCGAGCCGGGGGAGCAGCACGGAGCTGATGTCGTTCCAGTCCAGCCCGGCGTCCTCCAGCGCCTGCTCGGCGGCGTCGCGCACGTGGGCGGCGAACGCGTGCAGCGCCTGCCTGCTGGGTGAGCCGGCCGTGCGGGCGGCACCCGGTTCGAAGGGATCGGAGGTGGGGAAGTGCAGTTCCATCCCGGCATCGCCCGCTGTCGTGATGGATTCGACCACCTGCGGGCCGGGGCCTCTGGTCAGCACGACGGCGGTGGCACCGTCGCCGAGCGGTGGCACCGAAAGCCACCTGTCGTAGGGCAGGCTGCTGAAGTTGTCCGCTGTGGTCACGAGTGCGGAGGCTGCGCGAGGCTCCGCGAGGAGATGGGCGATGGCGGTCTGCATCGCGGCCGCACCACCGTTGGACATCTGTCGTATGCCGATCGCGGCGCAGCGCCGCGCGCCCAGCTCCCGTGCGACACGATGCGGGGGAGTCCACGTCTGCGGGCCCTGGTCGAACACCCAGGCGTGCACCAGCAGCCCTACTTCCGCTGCCGTCACCCCCGCGTGCTCCAGTGCGCGTTGTGCGGCGAGCCGGGCCATCCGGGGTGGTGCGATGTCCGCCACCGGGAGCCGGCCGATGAGCTCACCTTCGGAATCCGCCGCCGTCACCGAGCCCGCCGTCTGCGCTTCGGACGCCGAGTAGACCTCGTCGGGAAGCCACAGGGCGGTTCCCGCGATCGTGATCGCTCCCGCGACCCTCACCGCGCTGCGCCGTTCAGCAGGACGGGTACGCGCTCAGGGACCCGCGGACCGATACCACCGACCCACACCCACTCCTCGAACGGCAGCTCGAGCCGCAGATCGGGGAACCGGCTGAACAACCCGCGCAGAGCCGCGACCGCCTCGATGCGCGCGAGGTGACCGCCGGGACAGCGGTGCACTCCGCCGCCGAAGGAGAGGTGCCCCTGCCGGTTCCCGGCGTCCACCGCGCGGTTCGCGGCTGGGATCAGCACCAGGACCGCATCGCCTGGTGCGACGGAGTGGCCGTCGAGGTCCATCGGCTCGGTGGCGAACCGCCAGCCGGTGAAGGGGATGGGCGGTTGTTCGCGGAGCAGTGACTCGACCACGGCGTCAGCGTCGCCGTGCAGCAGTTCGGCACGCGCGTGGCTGTCGGCCTGGACCAGTGCGACGCCGCGGGAGATGAGCGCGATCACCGGGTCGGCGGCGGCGATCATCAGCAGCGCGAGGTTCGACATGGTCTCCCGCTTGCGCAGCCTGCCATCCCGCTGGGCGGCGAGCAGATCTCCCAGCAGGTCGTCGCGGCCTTCTTTCGACATGCCCTCGGCCAGTGCCCCGTTCAACGCCTGGACGAGCAGGGGATAAGCCGCCAGCATGTCCGGATCTGCCGGGTGTTGCGGCCCGAACAGCTTGCTGCCGTGGGTGACGATGGCTCGGGTGAAGTCCTCGCGCACCCCGAAGAGCTGTCCGATCACGTCCGTGACCAGGGGGACCGCGAAGTCCTCGACCAGTTCCGCCGTGCCGGCTCCGGCGATGGTGTCGAGCCGGTGGTGCACCAGCGTCTCGACCATCGGCCGTGCGGTGGTCAGCGCGGCACCGGACAGCCGCCTGCCGATGACGCGCCGGATGCGCACGTGGTCGTCGCCGTCGAGGTTCATGATCGTGCGACCACCCACGGAGGCGAAGTCGTCCGGCACGCGGCGGGAGCCGACGGGCTGGCCGTACCGCGCCACCCGCATCGGGTCCTTCACCAGCCGCGGGTCGCGCAGGGTCCGTTCGGCGAGGTCGCGTTCGGTGATCAACCACGCCGGCACCTCGCCGGGGAGCGAGATGCGGTGCACGGGGCCGCTGTCGGCGAGCTCGTCGAAGACCGCGGGATGAGGAGAGGTGGTGTAGTCGCTCGTGTGCAGCGGACAACGCACAGCTCGCGCTGTCATCGGGCGGACTCCTCGTCCTGCTCCGCGATCGCGGCTGCCAGTTCGCCGATGGTGCGCACGGTGACCAGTCGGTCGTCCGCCAGCTCGAAGCCCAGCACACCTTCGACGTGGATCAGACCGCGCAGCATCGCGAGAGAGCTCATGTTCGGCATCCCGACGAGCTCGACGTCCTCACCGAGGTCGGTGTCCTCGCGTTCGACTTCGAGCGCGTGCGTCAACGCGCTGCGGACGAGCTCCAGGTAGTCGGTTTCAGTGCGAGCCGTGTCGGCCATGGTTGAACTCCTTCGCAGGAAAGACTGGTTCCGCCTTGAGCGGACCGTCAGGATCCGGTCAGCTGGCGGAACAACCGCGAGGTGAGCCTGCGTTGCCACTTGCCACTGGTCGTGCGCGGCAACGTGTTGCGCGGCACCGCGTACACGTCGACCGAGCCGAGGTCCAGACGTGCTGACACAAGTCCTCGAACCTTGTCGCCCAGTTCGGCGCCGGCTGCCGGATCGGACGTCTCGAGCACCACGACGACGCGTTCTTCGTCGGTGTCGGCGAACGCGACACAGCGACCGAGCTCCGGTGGCAGCAGTGTGCGCGCGACGTCTTCGACGTCCTCGGCGTAGAAGTTGCGGCCCGCAACGATGATCATGTCCTTGCGCCTGCCGGTCACGTAGAGCTCACCGGCGATCCGCACGCCCAGGTCACCGGTCTGCAACCAGCCGTCGCGGAACGCCGTCGCGGTCGCGACGGGGTCGTCCCAGTACCCGGTCATCACCGAGGGCCCGCGCAGCACGATCTCGCCCACGGAGCCGTCCGCGACCTCCGTTCCGTCGTCGGCGAGCAGCTTCAGCTCCATGCCGGGCACGGGCCGGCCGACCGACACGAGTCCGATCCCGTCCGAGGAACCGTCCGGCACGCGAACGGCGACCCGTCGATCTCCGAGCGACGCGCGGTCGAGCCACAACGCCCGAGCGGGCGTACCCGGCTCCGGGCAGGCCACCGACAACGTCGCCTCCGCCATGCCGTACACGGGGAACAACACGCCGGGGGCGAGCCCAGCGGGGCGCAGCGCGGCCGAGAAGCGCTCGACCGTGCCGGGTTTCACGGGTTCGCCACCGTTGAGCGCCAGTCGCCACCTGCTCAGGTCGAGCCCGTCGAGCAGACCGTCGTCGTAGGCCGTGGCGATGCGGTCGTAGGCGAAGTTGGGACCACCGAACGCAGTGGCACCAGCGGCACTCATGTGTTCGATGACCTTGCGCGGCCTGCGGATGAAGTGCCACGGCGAGAACAGGTGCAGCTCGTAGCCCGACCACAGTCCGAAGAGGATCGTGATGAGACCGAAGTCGTGGAACACAGGTACCCACGACACGAAGATGTCCCCCGCGGCGACGCCGCTCGCGGACGCCGTCGACGCGAAGCAGGCGAGCACGGCCGAATGGGACAGCACGACGCCCTTCGGCCGGGAGGTGCTGCCCGACGTGAACTGGACGACGGCGGGGGACTCGGGTCGCGCGGAAGACGCGATCCTCGGCTTCGGCGCGCAGTCGCTGACCCGCACCACGCGCAACTCCGGATGGCGCGCGGCGAGTTGTTCGGCCACACCGATCTGGCTGTCCGTGACGACGACGTGGGTCAGCAGGCCCGCCACGGGACCGAGCGCGGCGGCGACGGACTCGGGAGGCGTCGGCATCGGTGGCACCGGCAGCACGGTGATCGCTCCGCCGGCGGCCCAGACACCGAACACGGCAGGCAGAAAACCCGGCTCGGTGCCGGACAGGACTCCGACGACGGAGCCCTCCTCGACACCGGCCCGCAGGAGCTCATCGGCCACGCCCCATGCCAGCGCGGGCACGTCCGCATGGCACTGCTGTTCACCGGTGGCGGGAAACCGGACGAGCACGCCACCGTGTTCGTCGTCGAGGTGGTCGATCAGTTCGGCGAGGGTGGTCGCGGCGGCACGGCCGTCATTGGGCATGCGGGGTTCCTGATCTGCGCGATGTTCGGAGGGTGGTGGTCCGGGTGGTGACATCGCCCGGCGTTCTGTTCAGCTGCGCAACCGGACGGGGACGCGTCCTGGCCCCCGGGGCCCGAAACCACCTCGCCAGATCAGCTCGGTGCCGGGGACCTGCAACTGGACGGAGGGGAACGCGCGGAAGAGGGCGGGCAGTGCCGTCGCGGCCAACCGTCGTGCGAGCGACTGGCCGGGGCAGCGGTGCCGGCCGCCGCCGAACGCGAGGTTCCTCTCGGGCCGCCGCTCCGCCGGAGCACGTTCACCTGGAGCCGCGGGAGCGCCGGAAGGGCAGGCCGGTGGAGCGGGCTCGCTGTTCGCCGTGGCGATGAGGACCATCACGGCGTCGCCCGCGCGCACCTGTTGCCCGGCGATCTCCATCGTCTCCGTGGCGAACCGCCAGCTCGTGAACGGAATGGGAGGCTGCTGGTAGAGCAGGTCCTCGACGACCGCCATCGGGTCGCCGCTGAGCATCGCGTGGCGCAGGAGCGGGTCGTCGTGCAGCGCGACCGCGGAATGAGCCAGCATCTTCACCGGACCGCCGGTCGCCGCGATCATCACCATGGCCAGGTTGGACGCCGCCTCCCGCCTGCTCACGAGCCCGTCGCGCACCGCGCACGCGAGCCCTCCCAGGAGGTCGTCCGCGCCCTCCGCGGTGGAACCCTCCGCAACAGCGCGGCCTGCGGCAGCGGTGACCTGCCGGTACGCGTCGATCATCGCCGGTGCGGTCGGGTCGTCCGGGCCGAACAACAACGCCCCTCCGGTCATGATGATCTCGTTCAGTTCCGGTGGGACACCGATGATCCGGCCGATGACGTCGTTGACGAGGGGTACGGCGAAGTCCGCGACGAGGTCAGCGGTCTCCTCGGCGGCGAGGGCGTCGACGTGGTGCCGGACCGTCTCGGTCAGCACGGTCTGCTTGCGGGCGACGGCGCTGTCGACGAGGTACCTGGTGATCACCCGCCGGATCCGCGCGTGGTCGGCTCCGTCGAGGTTCATCAACTGCCGTCCGCTCACCGCGGTGAAGTCCTCCGGCACGCGTCGGCGGCCGACGGCCTGTCCGTAGCGCGCGACCTCCAGCGGGTCCTTCGTCAGCCTCGGATCGCGCAGTGCTGCCTCGGCCTCGGCCCGCCGCGTCACGAGCCAGGCAGGAGCCTCACCGGGGAGCACGACGTGGTGGATGGGACCTCGCGCGGCCAGCTCGGCGAAGACAGCAGGGGCTGCCGCGCGCCGGTAGTCCTCCGAGTCGAGGGGCCGGAACGAGGTTTCCGCCGGCGTGACCGAGGTGCTGGAGGAGTGGGCAGGACAACTGGGGGTGGACATGGTGTGCCTCTCGCGGCAGGAGCGTCGGGCTCGCACAGTCTCTACTCCGGGCGAACCGTAGGTCGGCTCCTCCTCAGGCGACAACGGCGTGTGCCGCAGGGTGGAACATCGGCTGCACGGCAGCCGGTCCGGTGCACGTCCACGACAACTGTTGCGGCGGTGTGACCGGCTACGGCGTCGCGTCCACCACAGAGGCCGGTGTGCTCGTCGCAGGCAACTGCTTCGAGAACATCCAGGACCCGTTCCACCGCGGCGAGGGCAGCTCGCTGGTCGCGCGCGACGACCACTTCGGGAACGGGCGACCGGGGCGGTTCGGTGAAGACGCTGCCCTGCTCGTACCCGCTCGACGGCGCGAGCAGCGGCAAGAGCGTGGTCACGGCCGGTGCGAGAACCGGGCGTGGCTGACGGGCCCAGAGGGGTCCCTGCCGCGAGGCAGGCATCCCCGCTCTCATCTGGGACCGCTCCCAGAATTCCACTCGAAGAGAGCAGTAAGAGTAACCGGTGGACGAACCGGTGCTGTGTCAAGTGGCGCAACGACAACGGCTTTCCGGTTCAACAGCCGCTGCACCGGCGGCCAGTTGGTCGATGTGGCCCGCGTTACAGTGCCGTGAACTCTGGGAGCGCTCCCAGTTGTCGAGAGGGCGGCGGCATGACTCGGCGAACAACGGCGTTGACAGTTGCGGCGGTGGTGGTCATGGGCGGGGTACCCGCCGTGGCGGCACCGCTCGCGGTTGCTTGCACCGTGACGTATTCGGTAACCAATGAATGGAACAACGGCTTCGGCGCCAGCGTGGCGATCCGCAACGACGGTGAGGCGCTGAACGGCTGGAAGCTCACCTGGACGTTCCCCGACGGGCAACGCGTCCAGCAGGGCTGGAACGGGACCTTCGCCCAGAGCGGCGCGGTCGTCACCGTGACCAACCCGGACTGGGCCCGCACGATCCCGTCCGGCGGCAGCGCCTCGGTCGGGTTCAACGGCAGCAAGGGCTCGACCAACCAGCCACCGACGGACTTCGCGGTGAACGGGGTGTCCTGCACCGGCCCGAACCAGGCGCCGTCCGTGGCGCTGACGTCCCCGGCCAACGGCAGCAGCTACACCGTGCCCGCGTCGATCCCGCTCGCGGCCACCGCGGCGGACTCCGACGGCACGGTCGCCAAGGTCGACTTCTACGCGGGCGACCAGCTGATCGCGACCGACACCAGCGCGCCGTTCACCGGCACCTGGTCCGGGGTCGCGGCCGGTGACCACAGCATCGCCGCGCGGGCGACCGACAACCGCGGCGCCACCACGACGTCCACGCCGGTGGCCGTCAAGGTGCTGGCCGGACCCGCGGTGGTGGCCTCGCCGAGCGCGGTCTCGGTGAAGCAGGGGCAGACGGCCACGTTCGACGTCTCCCTCGCCACGGCACCCACCTCACCGGTCACGGTCACGCTCGCCCGCAGCGGCAGCGCGGACCTGACCGCCACACCGACGACGTTCACGTTGTCCGGCACCGCGAAGCAGAAGGTGACGGTGACGTCGGCGGCCAACGGCGGTGACCTCGCGACCGCGACGTTCACCGCGTCGGCGAGCGGGCACACCCCGGCGACGGTGACGGTCAAGGAGCTCGACCCGAGCACGTCGGACTTCAACAAGGCGTTCCTCGACCAGTACAACAAGATCAAGGACCCGGCGAGCGGCTACTTCCGCAAGTTCGGCGACCTGCTCGTGCCGTACCACTCGGTCGAGACGCTGATGGTCGAGGCACCCGACCACGGCCACCAGACGACGTCGGAGGCCTACAGCTACTACCTGTGGCTGGAGGCGAGCTACGGCCGCGTCACCGGTGACTGGGCGCCGTTCAAGTCCGCGTTCGCGTCGATGGAGAAGTACATCATCCCCGCGAAGGCCGACCAGCCGACCAACGACAAGTACGACCCGTCGAAGCCGGCGACCTACGCGCCCGAGCACCCGCGGATGGACCAGTACCCGTCGGTGCTCAGCAGCACCGCGCCGGTGGGCACCGACCCGATCGCGAACGAGCTGAAGTCCGCGTACGGCAGCTCGGACGTCTACGGCATGCACTGGCTGATCGACGTCGACAACACCTACGGCTTCGGCCGCTGCGGTGACGGCACGACGGCGCCCGCGTACATCAACACCTACCAGCGCGGCTCGTCGGAGTCGGTGTGGGAGACGATCCCGCAGCCCTCGTGCGACACGTTCAAGCACGGTGGCCCCAACGGGTTCCTCGACCTGTTCACCAAGGACTCCTCCTACGCCAAGCAGTGGAAGTACACCAACGCACCGGACGCGGACGCCCGCGTGGTGCAGGTGGCGCTGCTCGCCCAGCAGTGGGCCACGGCGCAGGGCAAGGCCGGCGACATCGCGAGCGAGATCGGCAAGTCGGCCAAGATGGGCGACTACCTGCGGTACGCCATGTTCGACAAGTACTTCAAGCGCATCGGCAACTGCACCAGCCCGACGACGTGTCCCGGAGCGACCGGCAAGAACAGCGCGCACTACCTGATGTCCTGGTACTACGCGTGGGGTGGCGCGACCGACACGTCCGCCGGCTGGGCGTGGCGCATCGGTGACGGTGCCTCGCACCAGGGCTACCAGAACCCGCTGGCCGCGTACGCGCTGTCGAACGTGCCCGCGCTCAAGCCGCTGTCCGCGACCGGGCAGCAGGACTGGGCGACCTCGCTCGACCGGCAGCTCGAGATGCTGCAGTGGCTGCAGTCGGCCGACGGCGGTCTTGCCGGCGGTGTGACGAACAGCTGGGAGGGCCAGTACGCCTCGCCCCCGGCGGGCACGCCGACCTTCTACGGCATGTACTACGACGCCCACCCGGTGTGGCGCGACCCGCCGAGCAACCGGTGGTTCGGCTTCCAGGTGTGGGGCATCGAGCGCACGGCCGCGCTGTACCGGCTGACCGGTGACGCGCGCGCCAAGAAGATCCTCGACAAGTGGGTGCCGTGGGCCATCGCGAACACGACCACCGGCACGAACTTCCAGATCCCCGCGGACCTGGAGTGGTCGGGAGCGCCCGACACGTGGAACGCCACCAACCCCGGTGCGAACGCGAACCTGCGGGTGCGGGTGCTGAACCACAACCAGGACGTCGGCGTGGCCGCGTCGTACGCGAAGGTGCTGCTGAACTACGCGTCGAGGTCGGGCGACGCCGCGGCCAAGACCACGGGTGAGGCACTGCTGACCGGGCTGCTCTCGCACCAGGACAGCCTCGGCATCGCGACGCCGGAGACCCGGTCCGACTACAACCGGTTCGACGACGTCTACAACACCAGCACGCTCGAGGGCCCGTACGTGCCGCCGGGCTGGACCGGGAAGATGCCGAACGGCGACGACATCAAGCAGGGTTCGTCGTTCCTGTCGATGCGGTCGATGTTCCGCAACGACCCGCAGTGGCCGAAGGTCCAGGCCTACCTGGACGGTGGCCCGGCACCCACGTTCACCTACCACCGCTTCTGGGCGCAGACCGAGATCGCCACGGCGTTCTCGCTGCACGCAGAGCTCTACGGGTGAGAGGAGTAGCGAGATGAGAAAACGCATGGCAACGGCGCTTGCGCTCGTTGCTGCCACGACCGGTGCCCTGCTCGTGCAGACCGGCGGCACCGCGGTCGCGCACGGCTCGATGGTCTGGCCCGGCAGCCGCACCTACCTCTGCTACGAGGACGGCCGGACCGGCGGCGGTGGCGGTGACCTGCAGCCCACCAACCCGGCCTGCCAGGCCGCGGTGGCCCAGGGCGGCAAGCAGCCGCTGTGGGACTGGTTCGGCAACCTGATCAGCAACGCGGGCGGCCGCCACCGGGAGATCGTGCCCGACGGCAGCCTGTGCGGTCCCACCACGAAGTTCGCCGCCTACAACCTCGCCCGCGCCGACTGGCCGGTGACGCAGGTGCAGGCGAACGCCTCGGTCACGTTCCGGTACAACGCGTGGGCACCGCACCCCGGCACCTGGGAGCAGTACGTCACCAAGGACGGCTTCGACGTGACGAAGCCGCTCAAGTGGTCGGACCTCGAGTCCGTGCCGTTCGACAAGGTGACGAACCCGCCGCTCGCGAACGGCGAGTACGCGTGGCAGGCCCGGCTCCCCAACAAGACCGGCCGGCACATCATCTACTCGCTGTGGCAGCGCTCGGACAGCCCGGAGGCGTTCTACAGCTGCTCGGACGTCCAGTTCGGCGGTGGCACCGGCACGCCGGACACCACCGCCCCGTCGACGCCCGGCACGCCGGTCGCGTCGGGTGTCACCAGCAGCTCGGTGAAGCTGGACTGGGGCGCGGCGACGGACGACGTCGGCGTGACCGGCTACCGGGTCTACCGCGGTGACCAGGTGGTCGCCACCACGTCGACGACCTCGGCGACGGTGACCGGGCTGAGCGCGGACACGCAGTACTCGTTCACGGTGGTCGCGACCGACTCGGCGGGCAACGCCTCGCCGGCGTCGCCGAGCGTCACGGTCAGGACGTCCACGGGTGGCGGCGGACCCACCGGCTCCTGCACGGTCGCGTACGCGCGGCCGAGCTCCTGGAACGGCGGCTTCACCGCGAACGTGACGGTGACCAACAGCGGCACCAGCGCGATCAGCGCCTGGCAGCTGGTGTGGGACGTGCCGTCCGGCCAGCAGCTGCAGCAGGCGTGGTCGGCCACCGTCACGGTCGCGAACGGGAAGGCGACGGCGAAGGGCGCGAACTACAACGCGGACATCGCACCCGGTGGAACGGCGTCGTTCGGCTTCAACGCGACGACGACGTCCACGCCGGTCGACCCGACGGCGTTCACCCTCAACGGGTCGGCGTGCGCCGTCCGCTGACGAGGGCACTGCTCGCCCTCCTGGTGGTGGGTTCGGTCGCGTTCGCCCTCCTCGTCGGGCGCGCCGAACCCACCCCTGACCTCAGCAAGGGGGTCGACGGCATCGCCGCCTGGCTCAACCGGCTGACCGACGAGTGCACGACCGTCCGGCGCGAGGCGGACTTCGCGGAGTTCGCGGGTCCGGTGCGCGCCAAGGTCTACGCGCCGTTCATCGCGGAGTGGGGGACCTGCAGCAAGGAGCCGTACGAACGGCTCGGGCTGCTGGTCCTGCGGCCAGGGCTGGAAGAGGCCTGGCGAGCGGCGCTCGCGAACGGCGAGGTCCGGGGCGACCCGGACCTCGCCTTCGGCGACGGCTTCGCGCTGACCGGCTCGGAGGGCATGGAGTACCTGGGACTCAACAGACTCGAGTGCACGCCCACCGCGTGTTCGCTCGTCCCGATCAAACACCACTGAGAGAGACAGGAGATCCGGAGCAATGACGCTCAACGGACAAAGGCGGTGGGCCGCGGCGGGTGTCGTGGTCGCCACCGCCGTGGCGACGTTCGGGGTGGCGCTCAGCGCACCCGCGGGCGCCGCACCCGGTTGCCGGGTGGACTACAAGGCGAACAGCTGGGGCGGCGGTGGGTTCGGCGCCTCGGTGAAGATCACCAACCTCGGTGACGCCGTGTCGGGCGGCTGGACGCTCAAGTTCACCCTCCCCGGCAACCAGCGCGTGGCACAGGGGTGGAACGCGACCTGGGCGCAGTCGGGTGCCGACGTGACCGCGACGAGCCTGTCGTGGAACGGCAACCTCGGCACCGGCGCGTCCACCGAGCTCGGCTTCAACGGCAGCGGTGCGGGCGCCAACGACGCCAGCCCGGCGACGTTCACGCTGAACGGCACGCAGTGCACCGGTGAGGTCGGACCCACCACCACGACGACGACCACGACGACGTCGAACGGCCCCGGTCCCGACCCGGGCAACGGCAAGGTCGACAACCCGTACGTCGGTGCGAAGCAGTACGTCAACCCGGACTGGGCGGCCAAGGCCTCGGCGGAGCCGGGCGGCAGCCGGATCGCGAACCAGCCCACCGCCGTGTGGCTCGACCGCATCGCGGCGATCACCGGCACCGTGGACTCGCGCGGACTGGTCGGACACCTGGACGAGGCGGTGCGCCAGGCGGCGGGCTCACCACTCGTCATCCAGCTGGTGATCTACAACCTGCCCGGTCGCGACTGCTCGGCGCTCGCGTCGAACGGTGAGCTCAAGCCCGACGAGATCGGTCGCTACAAGACCGAGTACATCGACCCGATCGCGGCGATCCTCGCCCGGCCCGCGTACAAGGACCTGCGGATCGTCACCACGGTCGAGATCGACTCGCTGCCGAACCTGATCACGAACGTGACGCCGCGGCCCACCGCGGTGGCGAACTGCGACGTGATGAAGGCCAACGGAAACTACATCACCGGTGTCGGCTACGCGCTCGCGAAGCTGGGTGCCGTGCCGAACGTCTACAACTACCTGGACATCGGCCACCACGGCTGGATCGGCTGGGACGACAACTTCGGCGCGACGGCCGAGTTGCTGTTCCAGGCGGCGAACGCGTCCGGCAGCACGAAGGCGAACGTGCAGGGCTTCATCGCCAACACCGCGAACTACGGTGCGTTGAAGGAGCCGTACTTCAAGATCGAGGACTCGGTGAACGGCACCTCGGTCCGCCAGTCGAAGTGGGTGGACTGGAACCGCTACGTCGACGAGCTGTCCTACGCGCAGGCGTTCCGCAACCGGGCCGTGCAGGCGGGCTTCGACGCGAACGTCGGCATGCTGATCGACACCAGCCGCAACGGCTGGGGCGGCAGCGCCCGTCCGACGGGTCCCGGCCCGCAGACGACCGTGGACGCCTACGTCAACGGCGGCAAGCTGGACCGCCGCATCCACCTCGGCAACTGGTGCAACCAGTCCGGTGCCGGCCTCGGTGAGCGCCCGAAGGCGGCGCCGGAGCCGGGCATCGACGCCTACGTGTGGGTGAAGCCGCCGGGTGAGTCCGACGGTGCGAGCAAGGAGATCCCGAACAACGAGGGCAAGGGCGCGGACAAGATGTGCGACCCGACCTACACCGGCAACATCCGCAACGGCAACAACCTGTCGGGTGCGCTGCCGGACGCCCCGCTGTCGGGCAAGTGGTTCTCCGCGCAGTTCCAGGAGCTCATGCGCAACGCCTACCCGGCGCTGTGACCGGAGCACCGCACCACAGCACCACCGGCACCACCGCGGTACCGCTGTGAAACGGCTCCTGCGCGACTTCCGCTCGCGCAGGAGCCCCGCCGCCGCCGCACCCGCACCCGCGGCGGCGGCGCGCGGCGGCACCCCGTGCGTTCGACGTGGTTCGAAGGCAGCAGCCGATCCCGGGCCGACCTCGTGTCCGGCCCGGGTCGGCACCACGCTGCGGATGGCCCGGCCCCTGCGAAAGGTCATGCGCGATGCCAGAACTCCCGCGCCACGGCGTGCTGTCCGCCGGCACGCCGGTCACGCACCCGCGCACCGGCCAGGCCCGCCAGGACTTCGGCGTGGCCGCGGAGGCGTTCCCCCTCGGCGCGGTGGCGCTGCTGCCGGGACCGTTCCTGGACAACACCTCCCGCACCCACGCCTACCTGAGGTTCCTCGACCCCGACCGGTTGCTGCACACGTTCCGCCGCAACGTCGGGCTGCCCTCGGGCGTCATCCCGTGCCGCGGCTGGGAGGCGCAGGACAGCGGGCTGCGCGGCCACTCGACCGGCCACGTGCTGTCCGCTCTCGCGCAGGCGTTCGCGACCACCGGCGACCCCGCGTTCACCGCCGGGGCCGACCACCTGGTCGAGCAGCTGGCGCTGTGCCAGGACCGGGCCAGGACCGCCGGCTACAGCACCGGGTACCTCGCGGCGTTCCCGGAGGGCTTCTTCGGCAGGGTCGAGGCGGGGGAGCCGGTCCAGGCGCCCTACTACACCCTGCACAAGATCATGGCGGGACTGCTCGACGTGCACGTGCTGATGGGCAGCGCACGGGCGCTGCGGGTGCTGACCGGGATGGCGGCCTGGGTGAGGTGGCGGGCCGGCCGGCTGACCGAGGCGCACCGCCAGGAGGTGCTGCGCACCGAGTTCGGCGGCATGAACGAGGTCCTGGTGAACCTCTACCAGGTCACCGGCGACCCGGCGCACCTGGCCGCCGCGCGGTTCTTCGAGCACTCCGCGGTGTTCGACCCGCTCGCACTGGGCACCGACGAGCTCAACGGTCTGCACGCCGGCACCCAGGTCCCCAAGGTGCTCGGGGCGATCAGGGCCTACCACGCCACCGGCACCACCCGCTACCGCGACATCGCCGTCAACTTCTGGCGGATCGTGACCGGCGCGCACACCTACGCCATCGGCGGCACGTCCAACGACGGGCACTTCAAGCCACCGCACCGGATCGCCACCGAGCTGTCCGACCACACCTGCGAGAGCTGCACCACCCACACGATGCTCAAGCTGACCCGGCAGCTCTTCCGCACCGACCCCGGTCAGCCGGGGTACTTCGACTTCTACGAGAAGGCGCTCCACAACCACCTGCTCGGCGCGCAGGACCCCACCTCCCGGCACGGCCACCACAGCACCTTCACGCCGTTGCGCGCGGGCGGCATCCGCACCTACAGCAGCGACTACGACGACTTCACCTGCTGCCACGGCACGGGCCTGGAGACCGACACCGGGCACGGCGGCAGCATCTACTTCCACGCAGGCCGCACGCTGTACGTCACCCTGTTCATCCCGTCCGTGCTCACCTGGGCGGCCAGGGGCGTGGTGGTGCGGCAGGAGACGTCCTTCCCGGACGAGGGAGCGACCCGGCTCACCGTCACCGGTACCGGCCGGTTCGAGCTGCGCGTGCGCATCCCGTCCTGGGCGCGGGGCGCGCTGCTGCACGTCAACGGCGTCGCCGCGGGGCCCGTCACGCCCGGCACCTACGCGCGGGTGGACCGCGACTGGCGCAGCGGGGACGTGGTCGAGGTGACCCTGCCGATGCACCTGCACCTGCGGCGGGCACCGGACGACAAGCGGGTGCGGACGGTCGAGGTGGGGCCGATCGTGCTCGCGGGCGCGTACGGCACGAACGACCTCGCCCACCTGCCCACGCTGCGCACCGCGACCCTGCGGCCCACCGCGAACCCGTTGCGCTACACCGCGATGGCCAGCACGGGCCCGGTCACGCTGCTGCCGTTCTTCCGGCTGCACGGTCAGCGCTACACCGTCTACTGGCGGGTGGGCGACACCCCGGCGCCACCGCCGTTCATCGCGCACTTCCGGTTCGGCGAGGGCCGCGGCTCGACCGCCGCGGACGCCACCGGTGGCGAGCGGGCGACGCTGGCGGGTGGCGCGGGCTGGAGCACCGGGCGCACCGGGGCCGCGCTGTCGCTCGACGGTGCGGGCGCGCACGTGGTGCTGCCACCGGGCCTGCTCGCCGGAGCGCAGGAGTTCAGCCTGGCCGTGTGGGTGCGGCCCCGGTCGGCGGTCGCGGGAGCGCGGCTCGCCGACTTCGGCAGCGGCGTGAACTCCTACCTGTTCCTCACGCCGCACGGACCCCGGGGCGGGGTGCGGTACGCGATCACGACCGGTGGCGCGGGTGCCGAACGGCACCTCGACGGGGGACCGGTCGCGGTGGACGAGTGGACGCACCTCGTCGTCACGCAGGCCGGTGGACTCGCCGTGCTGTACGTGAACGGCGCGGAGGTCGCACGCGACGCGGAGTTCCCGGTGAGCCCGGCGGTGCTCGGCAGCACCACCCAGAACTGGCTCGGGCGGTCGCAGCACGCGGGCGACGCCCACCTCGACGCGGCCGTCGAGGACCTGCGGGTCTACGGCCGCGCACTGGCACCCGGCGAGGTCGCCGCCCTCTACGCCGATCCTTGACCGGGTTTGTGAGCGTGCCCAACCGGAAACTTTCCATACGGTACGGACTTCGTCTGGACCACTAGAAATGACCAATGTTAACGCGAACATCACTCTTGTAACGGACTGAACCGGATCTCTATGGTGTCGGAACGCTACAGCGGGTGAACGCGGGAAGGAGGCGGTGTGGTCACCATCGCGGACGTCGCTCGGCACGCTGGAGTCGCGCCGAGCACCGTCTCCTACGTGCTGACGGGCAAGCGGTCGATCTCCGCCGACACGAAGTCGCGGGTCAGGGAGAGCATCAGGGCGCTGGGGTACCAGCCGCACGTGACCGACAGGGGCCTGTCCTCGAGCCGGACCAACGTGATCGGGCTGGTGCTGCCGCTGCGCGCGGGGATGCACCTGCCGGGCATGATGCGGTTCGTCACCGCCGCGGTGACCACCGCGCGCCGGTACGACATGGACCTGCTGCTGATGACGGCGGACGACGGCGCCTCCGGGCTGCGCAGAGCGGCCAACAGCGCCCAGGTCGACGGCTTCCTCGTGATGGACGTGGAGATGGACGACGACCGGGTGCCGTTGCTGCGGCAGCTGTCCAAGCCGTCCGTCCTCATCGGACACCCGGCCACCGCGCGCGGGCTCACCTGCGTCGACCTCGACTTCGAGGCGGCCGGGGCCAAGTGCGTCGACCACCTGGCCGACCTCGGGCACCGGTCCATCGGCTTCCTCGGCGCACCGAGCGCGGTCTACCGGCGCAGCACCGGGTCCGCGCACCGCACGATGAACGGCTTCAGCGCCGCGGCGATGCGCAGGGGAGTGGCGGCGACCGCGCTCGCGGTCGAGGACGACCACGACTCGGTGCTCAGGGCCACCAAGGCGCTGGTCCGCGCGCACCCGTCGATGACGGCGCTGGTGGTGCACAACGAGGCGGCGCTGGGCTGGATCACGTCGTGCCTGCGGGCGGCCGGGCGGCAGGTGCCCGGTGACGTCGCCGTGGTCGCGATCTGCCCCGACGAGCTCGCCGAGCAGCTGTCGCCGCCGCTCACCTCGGTGCGGCTGCCGGCGGAGGAGCTCGGCCGGCACGCGGTCGACCTGCTCGCGGCCAAGCTCGACGGCAAGCAGCCACCGCCGTTGATGCTGCTGCCACCGCGGCTCTCGCGGCGGGCGAGCACCCCGGACCCGGCGGTGCCGCACCAGCACCGCAGAACGGGGTCGTCGGGCTGATCCGGCGACCGGACCCGGCCTCGCGGCCGGGAACGCGGACCGGGCGGTCGGGTGGTGGTGCCGCGCGTGCGGAATGCGGCCCGCACGGGTGGACCTCCACCACTCGGACACCGTCCTGGAGGAGTGCGCGGCGCTCGGCGGAGAGAGTCGCGCACTCCTCTTTTTCCGGTTCTGGCAGGACGTCAGGCCTTGGCCCAGCGCTGGTTGGCACCGCCCTGGCAGGTCGCGACCGTCACGGCCGCGCCGTTGCCCGTGCCGGCGGAGGTGAGGCAGAGCCCGGTCTGGACGCTGGTCACCGTGCCGCTGCCGGTGAGCTGCCAGGCCTGGTTCGCACCGCCGTGGCAGTCCCAGATCTGCACCCGTGCGCCGGAGGCGGCGTTGTTGGGGGCGTCCAGGCACTTGCCGGTCACCTGCAGCGCCTGGCCGTTCTGGGTGAACTGCTGGTTCGCGTTGGTGTGGCAGTCCCAGGTGATCATCTGCGCGCCGTTGGCCGTGCTCGCGCCGTTGACGTCGAGGCAGCGGCCGGCCGCCTCACCGCGCAGCCGGAACGTGGTCGGCGCCGGCGGCGTCTCGCCGGTGAAGAACTTCCAGACCTCCTCCTTCACCCAGCTGCGGGCACCGCTCTCGCAGCCCGCGCACCCGTCGACCGGTCCCTGCTGGTGGCCGCCGTCGAACGGCGCCCACACCACCGGGTAGCCGGCGCGGCAGTTCGCGTACTGCGTGATGATGTGCGTGCGGCTGCCCGCGGCCGGTTCCGGCGCGTTCTGCGGCGTGCAGCCGTTGTTGCGCACCCACCGGTCCCGCTGGCCGCGGCCGGAGCCGATGTTGTCGCTGACGCCGTGGATGCCCATGTACGCCACCGGTGCGGTGCCACCGGCGCAGCCGCTGATCTCGCCGGGGGAGGCGATGGCGGCGATGGCGCGGAACACGGTCGGGCGCGAGCACGCGAGGGAGATGCTCATCGCGCCGCCGTAGCTGAAGCCGAGCGAGAACCGCTGCGTGGTGTCGACGCAGAGGTCGTTCTCGATGCGGCTCATCATGTCGTCGACGAACCGGACGTCCTCGCCGCCGCTGTTGCCCCAGCCGTTGTTGAGGCCCTGCGGTGCGACGAAGATCGTCGAGTTGTTCGCCAGCCTGCGCAGGCCGTAGTAGGCGTAGACGTCGCCGTCGCTGCCGCCGCCCGCCACCTGCTGCGCGGTGCCGCCCAGCCAGTGCAGCCCGAAGACGAGCTTGTACTGGCGGGTGTTGTCGTAGTTGTCCGGGATGCTCAGGATGAACGACCGGGTCTTGCCGCTGCTCTGGATCGTCTGGTTGCCGCTGCGCAGCGTCGGTGCCTTGCCGCAGCCGGGGGTGGCCGCGAGCGGGGCGGGCTCGGCCGGTGCCTGCGCCTGGGCGACGCTGCTGCCGGAGAACGCCAGCGCGGCGGCCGCGAGCAGCCACCCCGTCCGGCGGAGGAGGTGCCTGGTACGCATCAGGGTGTTCGCGCTCTCTGTCGTGGCGGTCATGCGGAGGTGCACGTCTTGCCGTTGAGGGTGAACTGCGCCGGTGCCGCGGTGTTGCCGGTGTGCGTGGCCTGGAAGCCGATGCTGGTCGACGTGCCCGGTGCGAGGTCGCCGTTGTAGGAGACGTTGGTCGCGCCCACCCGTCCGGTCGGCGAGTCGTAGGTGGCGTTCCACCCGCCGGTGATGGTCTGCCCGCTGCCCAGCGTGAAGCCCAGCAACCAGCCGCTGATCGCGGCCGTGCCGGTGTTCGTGATGGTGATGGTCGAGGTCAGCCCGTTGTTCCAGGCGTTGACCTCCGCGCCGACCCTGCACTCGCCCTGGGGCAGCGGAGTCGTGGACGTGGGTCCGTCGCTGGTGGTCGTGGTGGTCGTCGTCGTGGTGATCGGCGGACCCGCGAACTGGGTGATGAACTTCCACGCCTCGCCGGAGGTCCAGGTGCGCCAGCCGTCACCGCCGGAGTCGATCGGGCCGGGGGTGTGCCCGCCGTCGAACGCCGCCCACACCACCGGGTACCCGGCGCGGCAGCCGCTGTAGGCGGTGATGATGTGGGTGCGGCTGCCCGCGGCGGGCTCGCGCGGGTTCTGCGCCGTGCAGCCGTTGTTGCGCACGAACTTGTCGCGCAGCGCGCGGCCCTGCGAGATGTTCAGGACGTTGTCGCTGACACCGTGGAAGCCCAGGTACGCGATGGGCTGCGTGCCGCCGTTGCAGCCGCTGAGCTGAGCGCCCGCGTAGACGACGACAGCGCGGAACACGGTGGCACGGGCGCACGCGACGGCATACGACATCGCGCCGCCGTAGCTGAACCCGCCCGCGTAGCGCTGGGTCGTGTCGACGCACAGCGCGTTCTCGAGCTGCCGCAGCATGTCGTCGACGAACGTCAGGTCCTGGCCACCGGGGTTGGCCCAGCCGTTGTTGTTGCCCTGCGGCGCGACGAAGATCGTGCCGTTGTTCTCGGCGTCGGCGAGCTTGCGCAGCCCGTAGTAGGACCAGTTGTAGCCGTCGGACCCGCCGGTGTCGACGTCGTTCGCGGTGCCGTTGAGCCAGTGGAACCCGACGAACAACCGGTACTGCCGGTTGGGGTCGTAGTTGGCGGGCAGCCGCAGGATGTACTGGCGGTTCTGGCCGCCGCTGCTGATGGTCTGCCGTCCGCTCGACAGCGAGGGGGCCTTGCCGCACCCCGCCGTCGCCGCCGCCGCGCCCACGCCGCCGGTGGTCGTGGTCGTGCCGCCGAGCGCGATGCCCGCCGCGCCCAGCAGCACCACGGCACTCGCGACGGCCATCGCCAGCACCGTCCTAGGCCCTGCCACGGCAGCGCTCCTCGTGTTGGTGGAACATCGTCGTCCCTTCGGTTGTCAGACTTGCTGGAGTTGGAACCGCTGGTTGTCGGCCGCGCTCTGGTTCCACTGGGACACGCGGGTGCCGTCGGTGGTCGCCGCGTTCCAGACGTCCATGGCGAGACCGCTCTGCCGGTTGACCAGGCTGATGACGCCGCCGCCCTGGTCGACGACCCGCCACTGCTGGGTGGCCGCACCGGTGTCGGGCTGCTGGGTGATGTCGGCGCCGGTGCCCGAGCCCGCGACCTGCATGACCAGGCCGCTGTGCCGGGCGCGCAGCCGGTAGTACCCGCCGCCGGAGTCGAGGAAGTCGAACTGCTGGTTGAGCCCGCTCGTCGGCGACCACTGCTGCAGCAGCGCGCCCGCCGCCGTCGAGACACCACTGATGTCGAGGTACTTCCCGCTGTGCCGGGCGACGAGGCGGTAGTTGACGCCCGGCCGCACCACCGCCGGAGCCGAGCCCTGGCCGGTCGCGCGGTAGACGTGCCCGGCCTGTCCGGGGAACTCGGCGACGCCGCTCTCGGGCTGGGCCGGCTGGACCACCGCGCCGGTCGTGGTGTCGCGCAGCTCGAAGGTGCCGCCGAAGATCCGGTTGCGCACGCGGACGGTGCCGTCGCGGTCGGGGGTGACGGTCAGCGTCACGGTGCCGTCGGCGGCCCAGGTCGCGCCGACGGTGTACCCGCCGCGCCCGCGCAGGCCGGTGACGCTGCCCGCGGGCCAGGCCGGTGGCAGGGCGGGCAGCACGTGCAGCTCGCCGTTGTGGCTGTGCAGCAGCATCTCCGCGACACCGGACGTGGCACCGAAGTTGCCGTCGATCTGGAACGGCGGGTGCAGGTCGAACATGTTGGGCGCCAAGCGGTCCGTGGTCACCAGCGAACGCAGCAGGTCGTGTGCCCGCGACCCCTCCTCCAGCCGGGCCCAGAAGTTGATCTTCCACGCGAGCGACCACCCGGTGCCGGCGTCCCCGCGCAGCTCCAGCGTCCTGCGGGCCGCGGCGTGCAGCTGCGGCGTGCCGCGCTTGGTGATCTGGTTGCTCGGGTGCAGCCCGTACAGGTGCGAGACGTGCCGGTGGTTCGGCTCGGTCTCGACCCAGTCGTACTGCCACTCCATGACGTTGCCGCGCGAACCGACCCTGGTGGGCGCGAGCCGTTGCCGGGCCGCCCGCACCTGGGTGCGGAAGTCGGTGTCGACACCCAGCACCTCGGACGCGGCGGCGCAGCCGTCGAACAGGTCGCGCAGGATCTGCATGTCCATCGTCGGACCCGCGCAGACGCTGACGCCGGAGTGGTGGTTGAGCTCCGGCGAGTTCGACGGGTTCGTGACGAGGTGGCCCAGGCTCGGCTCGGTGACGAGGGTGTCGAGGAAGAACTGCGCGCACCCCTTGAGCGCCGGGTAGTACGTGCGCAGGAACGCCACGTCGCCGGTGAACCGGTAGTGCTCCCAGATCAGCGTCGACAGCCACGCGCCACCGGTCTGCCACATGCCGGCCGCGGCGAAGTCGACGACCGAGGAGCCGCGCCACGCGTCGGTGTTGTGGTGGGTGACCCAGCCGCGGGCGCCGTACTGCACCTGGGCGGTGCGGGCGCCGGTGGTGGTCAGGTCGTTGATCATCCGGAACACCGGTTCGAAGCACTCGGCGAGGTTCGTGGTGTCGGCCGGCCAGTAGTTCATCGGCAGGTTCGCGTTGATCGTGTACTTCGAGTCCCACGCCGGGGCGAGCTGGTCGTTCCAGATGCCCTGGAGGTTCGCCGGCTGCGTGCCGGGGCGTGACGAGGAGATCAGCAGGTACCGGCCGTACTGGAACAGCAGGGTGGAGAACTGCGGGTCGCTGGTGCTGCCGTGCCGGGAGATGCGGACGTCGGTCGGCTGGTCGGCGGCGGACGTGCGGCCCAGGTCGAGCGTGACGCGGTTGAACAGCGCCTGGTAGTCGGAGACGTGCCGGGACCGCAGCGTGGCGTAGGCGGTGCCCTGGGCCGCGTTCAGGTGGGTCCTGGCACGGCCCTGGTAGTCGCCGTTGACGGTTCGGTGGTCGACGTAGCTGGTGCCGATGGAGACCAGGACCGTGACCGCGTTGGCGCCGGTGACCCGCAGCGTGCCGCCGGAGCTGCTGACCGAACCGCCCTCGGCCACGACCCTGGCCAGTGCGAGGAACCGCACCGTGCCCGCGATGTTGCGCTGGGTGCCGGAGATGCCGTCGAGCGCGATCGTCGTCGCGTCCGGGCTGGAGGCCGTGACACGCTGCGGCGAGGTGAAGGCCGCGGTGAACGTGACCGAGTTCGCCGTCTCCGCGGTCAGCCTGATGACGATCACCTGGTCCGGCGCGCTCGCGAACACCTCACGCCGGTGGCGCACGTTGTTCGCCGTGTAGGTGACCTCGGTGGTCGCCGTGGTGAGGTCGAGCGACCGCTGGTAGTTCGTGGCGGTGGCCGACGGGAAGGTCAGCCGGAGGTCGCCGACCGGCTGGTAGGCGAGCTGACCGGCCGGGCTGCCCAGCATGGTCTGGTCGATCAGGGTCTGCGCCTGCGACCACTGGTTCGAGAAGACGAGCTGGCGGATCTGCGCGAGCGCGCCCGCACCGCGCGGGTTGCTGTAGTCGTGCGGCCCGCCGGCCCAGACGGTGTCCTCGTTGAGCTGCAGGCGTTCGGTGTCGGTGTTGCCGAACACCATCGCGCCGAGCCTGCCGTTGCCCACCGGCAGCGCGCGCAGCCAGTCGGACCCGGCTGCCCGGTCGTACCAGAGCGAGAGGTCACCGGCCGCCCGCGCCCGAGGTGGGTCGGCGGCCGCGGTCGCCGTCCACCCCGCCTGCGTCAGCACAGCTCCCGCGCCGAGCACCATGAGCTGCCGCCGGTTCAGGTCGGACATGCCAGTCCTCCAAAGGGTGTGCGCGATCGCGGAACTCCCCTTGGTGGCTCGCCACGAGGAGCGGGGTGGTGGGGGTGTGGGCCGCCGGCGGGCACGCGGTGGTGCCCGCCGGCGCCTGGGGACAGCGGTGGGCTCAGGCCGTGGAGCACCGCGCGCCGTTGAGGGTGAAGCCGGACGCGGCCGCGCTGTCACCGGTGTGCGTGGCCTGCAGGCCGATCGAGATCGAGCCGTTCGGCGGGATCTGGCCGTTGTAGCCGACGTTGCTCGCCGTCACGGCGCCGCTGGCCGGCGCGTAGCTCGCGCTCCAGCCGCCGGTGATGGTCTGCCCGCCGGGCAGCGTGAAGCCGAGCTGCCAGCCGTTGATGGCGGTGGCCGACGTGTTGGTGATGGTGATCGTCTCGGTCAGGCCGTTGTTCCAGGCGTTGACCGAGGCCGTGACCGCGCATCCGTCCGTGGGAACGGGCGTGGTCGTGGTCGTGGTGGTGGTGGTCGTCGTCGTGGTTGTAGTGGTCGTGGTCGTCGTCGGTGGCGCGTCCAGACCGAGGAACGAGATCGCGTACGCGAGCATCCCCGACTGCGGCAGGTCGTGCCCGACGCCCTGGATGCTCACGCCCTCGACGGTCGCGGCGGTGCCGGTCGCGCCGTACCGGGTGCGGGTCCAGTTCTGCCGCGGCTGGTCGGTGAACGCCGGGGTGCGGCTCAGCCCGTGGAGGTTGGTCCACTGGTCGAGCTCCTCGCCGAAGTTCGGGTACGCCAGCGTGGTGTCGTTCGTGCCGTGCCACAGCTGCATCCGCGGGTAGCGCCCGGTGTAGCCGGGGTACATCGCCCTGGCCTGGTCACCCCACTGCTGCGGGGTCTTCAGCAGGGTGCCGCCGGAGCACTGGCTGTTCCACAGCGACCCGTTGGTCGTGGCGAAGCAGCCGGCCGGCACGCCGGAGAACGCCGACCCCGCGCTGAACACGTCCGGGTACTCGGCGGCCAGCACGTTGGTCATCATCGCGCCGGAGGAGAAGCCGGCGACGACGATGCGCGCCGGGTCGACGTTGTAGGCCTGCCGCGCGTGCGCGACCATCGACATGATGCCGGTGGAGTCGCTGCCCCCGTTGCGGCGCAACGCACCGGCGGTCGCCACGTCGAAGCAGCGGCCCTCCCGGGTGGCCTCCGGGTAGACGATGACGTACCCGAGCCGGTCCGCCGCGGTGACGAAGTCGCGCCCGTTGCCGTTGTGCACGGCGCTGGCCGAACCGGTGCAGAAGTGCACCATCACGAGCAGCGCGGGTTTGGGGGCGACCCGGTCCGGGACGTACACGTACATGTTCAGGCCGGTCGGGTTGGCGCCGAAGTTCGTGACGCGGACCAGTGAGGCGGCCTGCGCGGGCTGGGGCACCAGGGAGACCGCGAGAGCGGCCAGCATCAGCAGCAGCACGGGCACGAGCGCGATGAGCCCGTACCTCCTCGAGTGCGCGCGAGCGGTCATGACGCACCGCACGTCAGGTCACTCGCCCTGGTGGCGGCGACGGTCTGGATCGTCGAGCACATGGTGTCCTCCGTGATCGGTTCTCGGACGGCGGAGCTCGTGCCGGCGGGACCGAACTGCCACCAGTTGAGGTTGAGCAGGTAGCCGCTGCCGCCGCTGAACCTCAGGTACAGGTCGCGGGTGCCGGTCAGGCCGCTCACCGGGCAGGTGACGGTGGTCCACGCCTGCCAGCCGCCCGTGTTGGGCACCGAGCACCGGCCGGCCAGGGCGCCCGTGGCGCTGCCGGAGCGGACCTCGATCGAGCTGCCCGCCACGGTGGAGGCCACCCGTGCGGTGAAGGTGGCGGCGCCGTTGCCGAACGCCACGTTCTTCAGCTTCACGTAGTCGCCGTTGTTGGTGTGGCTGAGGTTCAGCCCGCCCTCCGTGGTGACCTCGGTCTCGACACCGCTGCCCCACGCGACCGTCTCGCCCTCCTGGCGCACGTACGGGTTCAGCGTGTCCGCGGCCGGTGGCCCGGTGGTGCTCATGGAGAGCTGCGGGATGGTGCCGTCGGCGTTGTAGCTGAACTTCTCCACGGCCACGGACCGGGTGAAACCGCCGCCGCCCGGCAGCGCGCCGTTGTGGTAGAAGAAGTACGAGCCGCCCTTGAAGTCCACGATGCCGGGGTGGTTGGTGAACGCGCTGCCCTGCGTGGGCATCAGGGTGCCGCGGTACGTCCACGGACCGGTGGGGCCCGGCGCGGTCGAGTACCCGATGAACTCCGAGCAGCACTTCGCCGCGAAGACGTTGTAGTACTGGCCGTTGCGCTGGTACACCCAGGGCGCTTCCTCGTAGAGGGTCGGCCGCTTGGGGTCACCGGTGCGGGTGCCGAACCCGGCGGTGGTGAGCGGGATCTGGCTGACGCCGCCGGAGTAGGAGGTCATGTCGGCGTTCAGGCGGACGTACCAGAGGTTGGGGTTGCCCCAGTACAGGTAGGCCTGGCCGCTGCTGTCGATCATGACCGACGGGTCGATCTCGCCGTTCTCGACCAGCGGGCGGCCGAGCGCGTCGCGGAACGGGCCGGTGGGGCTGTCGGAGACGCCGACGCCGATCGCCATCCGGTTGGTGGCGCGGTTGACCACGGGGACGTACCAGTAGAACTTGCCGTTGCGCTCCACGGCCTGGCCGGCCCACGCGTCCTGCTTGGCCCAGCTGAACGTGCCGAGGTTCATGGGCGAGCCGTGGTCGGTCCAGTTGACCATGTCGGCCGACGAGAAGACCCGCCACTCCTTCATGGTGAACCAGGTCGAGCCGTCCTCGTCGTGTCCGGTGTAGAGGTAGACCCGTCCGTTGTGGACGAGCGGGGCCGGGTCGGCCGTGTAGATGTGCTGCACGATCGGGTTGTCCGCCCTCGCGGGGGCGGACACCGCCAGGAGCATGCCCGCCACCAGGGCGAGGTGCGTCCAGAACCTGCGTGTCGTGACCATTCTCGTCTCCCGAGGGCAGGGGAGGTCCCGCGGACCGGACTGCGCTTCCGGTCCGCGGAACCGTCCTCGGCTGCTGCGTGGTGCGGTGTCAGCTCGCGGCGCAGGCCGGGTTCAGACCCGAAGCGCTGCCGGTGCCCTGGAAACCGAACGTGGTCGACTGGCCGGCCGCGATGCTGCCGTTGTAGTCGACGTTGGTCCAGTTGACGGTTCCGCTGGTGCCGCTGCGGTTGGCGCTCCACGAACCGGTGATCGTGGCACCGTTGAGCGTCGTCGTGACACGCCAGCCGTTGAGGGCCGAGGAGCCCGCGGTGACCTTCACGTTGGCGACGAACCCGCCGTCCCACTGGTTGAGCTCCACCGAGGCGGTGCAGTCACCGACGGGATCGGGGCCGTTGCTGGTGGTCGTCGTCGTGGTGGTGGTCGTGGTCGTCACGCCGGGGCCACCCGAGTTCAGCGCGTCCAGCACCGAGTTGTACGCGGGCTTCTTCGCACCCGAGCCGGTGAACAGCAACGGGTTCTCGCCACCGCGCCACGAGTCGGTGTCGCGGATGCCCCACACCGTGATGCCGGTGCAGCGCGCGACGGCCATGCAGGCCCTGGTCACGGCACCGTAGGCGTTGGCCTGGTTGGAGCCCGCGATGTCCAGCTCGGTGATCTGGACGTCGACACCCAGGTCCGCGAAGCGCTTGATGTTGGCCTGGTAGTCCGACGGCGCGTTGTTCGTCAGGTGCGACTGGAGGCCGACGCAGTCGATCGGCACACCGCGGGCCTTGAAGTCGCGGACCATGTTGTAGATGCCCGTGGACTTCGCGTTGATGCCGTCGGTGTTGTAGTCGTTGTAGCAGAGCTTCGCGGCCGGGTCGGCCGCACGGGCCGCGCGGAACGCCGCCTCGATCCAGTCGTTGCCGGTGCGCTGCAGGTTGGAGTCGCGCCGGCCACCGCTGCCGCCGTCGGCGAACGCCTCGTTCACGACGTCCCAGGCGTAGATCTTGCCCTTGTAGTGGGTGGCGACCTGGGTGACGTGGTTGATGGCCGCCTGGCGCAGGTCCGAACCGCTGAGGTTCTGGGCCCAGCGCGGCTGCTGCTGGTGCCACAGCAGCGCGTGGCCGCGGACCCGCTTGCCGTTGCTGATGGCGTGGTTGAGGATGCGGTCGCCGCCGGAGTAGTTGAACTGACCGCGGTTGGGCTCGGTCGCGTCCCACTTCATCTCGTTCTCGGCGGTGACCATGTTGAACTCGGTGTTCAGGATGTTCACGTAGGTCGAGTCGCCGAGCTTCTGCGCCGCGACGGCGGTGCCGAAATAACGCCCGCTCTGAGCGGCGGCGGCACCGAGAGTGGTGGCCGCGTTCGCGGTGGCGGTGACGATCAGTGTCGCGCCGAGTGCCGCCGCGGCGACTGTCGAAACGATTGGCACAAGTGACACTGACCTCGATGTCAGTTTCATCGTCCACACTTTCGAAACTTGCCCGAATGCCGGGCGTGATGGGCAGGGCAGACAGTTCGCACGGGCGGAGCTCCGGTGCGCCAGTGCCGGGCTCGGTGCTGCGTGCGTCGGTGGTGTTGCCTTTGCTGTCAAGGAGTGTGGCAGTTGCATGTTCACGCTCACAAGAAGACGGCCGCAGTTTCCCGGCGAGATTGAGCTGAACGGGCTACAAAATGCAGGGAGCGCTCCCAGTCTGCTCATCGAATCTGTCGAACACGAATTGTTGAAGGGCTGTCGAACGCAAAGCGCTAAAGTTAACGCTCACATTTTTAGCGTTTGACCGGCCCTCGGCGGCGTGCCTACGGTGGTTCGAGTTCGGACGCACCTGCCGAGCGGAAATCACCCTTCGGTGGTTTGTGAGAGCGCTCTCACAATTGTTCGGCCCCATATCGCAACAGCAACGACGCTGCGAGGACCCCTGAATGAGAGCAACAGATCCCGCGCGCGCCGGCACGCCGGCCCGTGACCAGTCCCGCTCGTCCGGCACGCGGAGGCGCGCGGCGGGCGCCTGCGCGGCCGCGAGCGCACTCGTGGCCGGCACCGTCGCACTGGCGGTGAGCGGCGGCGCGTCCGTCAGCGCCGCGGAGTCGGCGTACTACGTCGACCCGTCGAGCTCCAGCGCCCGCTGGGTGGCGGCGAACCCCGGTGACTCGAAGGCGGCGGTGATCCGCGACCGGATCGCCTCCGTGCCCCAGGCGCGCTGGTACACCACCACGAACACCTCGACGGTCCGGTCGGAGGTCAGCTCCTTCGTGGGCGCGGCCGCCGCGGCCGGCAAGATCCCGATCCTGGTGGTCTACAACATCCCCAACCGCGACTGCGGCGGCGCCAGCGGCGGCGGGGCGCCCTCGCACCAGGCGTACCGGGCGTGGGTGGACGAGGTGGCGGCGGGCCTGGGCGGACGCCCGGCCGCGATCGTGCTGGAACCCGACGTCCTGCCGATCATGACGAGCTGCCAGAGCGCCGACCAGCAGAACCAGACCAAGGCCTCCATGGCCTACGCGGGCAAGAAGCTGAAGTCCGGTTCCTCCCAGGCCAAGGTGTACTTCGACATCGGCCACAGCGCGTGGCTGAACCCGTCGGAGGCCGCGAACCGCCTGCGCGCCGCGGACATCTCCAACAGCGCCGACGGCATCTCGACCAACGTGTCCAACTACCGCTCCACCTCCGACGAGGTGAACTTCGCCAAGAACGTGCTGAACGCGGTGGGCGACAGCAGGTTGAAGGCCGTCATCGACACCAGCCGCAACGGCAACGGCCCCGCGGGCAGCGAGTGGTGCGACCCCGCCGGGCGCGCCATCGGCACCCCCAGCACGGCCGCCACCGGCGACGGCAAGATCGACGCGTTCCTGTGGATCAAGCTGCCCGGCGAGTCCGACGGCTGCATCGCCCCGGCCGGCCAGTTCGTGCCGCAGCGCGCCTACGACCTGGCGATGGCGGCGGGCCCGATCACCACGACCACCACGACGACCACGACCACGACGACGACCACGACGACGACCACCGGCGGCAACCCCGGCGGCGGCTGCCGTGCCACCCACCGCCTGCTCAGCTCGTGGCAGGGCGGCTACAGCGCCGAGGTCGTGGTCGAGAACCGCGGTGCCGCGGTCAACGGCTGGACCTTCACCTTCTCCGCACCCGGCGTCACCGTGACGCAGGGCTGGAGCGGCCAGTGGAGCGACGGCGGCGACGTGGTCACCGTGACCAACGCGTCGTGGAACGGCTCCATCCCGTCCGGCGGCCAGGCCGTCATCGGGTACAACGCGAACTACACCGGGTCCACGCCGCCGTTCCAGGCGCCGGCGCTGAACGGAGCTGCCTGCTCCTCCTGACGTTCCTCGGGCAGGGAACCGGTTCCCCGTCACGGCCCACACCCCGGCCGTGGCGGGGACTGCCGTCTCCCGCGCGAGCACGCCAGCTGGGCAGGACTGGGCGTCACGCACGATCTTCCTCTCCCGGCTCGATGCGGGGACCGGACGGCGCCGGCCCCCGCACCCACCGCGCGGCCCCTCAGTCGCGCAGCGTCCACTTCTGGTTCGTGCCGCCGTGGCACGTCCAGAGCTGCACCAGCGTCCCGTTCGCCGTGCCGTTGGCGCTGGCGTCCAGGCACAGCCCGGACTGCGCACCGGCGATGCTGCCGTCGGCGTTGACGTTCCACTGCTGGTTCAGGCCGCCGGTGCAGTCCCACAGGATCACCGCGGTGCCGTTCACCGTGCCCTGGCCGGAGGCGTCGAGGCACTTGCCGCCGAGCGTGAGCTGCCGGCCCGTGGTGTGGTTCCAGCGCTGGTTCGTGCTGCCGGTGCAGTCCCAGAGCCGGGCCCTGGTGTTGTTGCTGACCGCAGCGACGTCCAGGCAGCGGCCCGACTGGGTGCCGACGACCGTCACGTTCTGCCGGCCGCCGCCACCGGTGCCGGTCGGACCGGCGTTCGCGATCACCGCCTGAGCACCGGCCGGCCAGTTGCCGTTCGAGACGACCACGTTGCCGGAGACGGTGTTGCCGCGGTCGCCGTTGGTGATGTTCGTGCTGTTGTTGGTGGACCAGTTGTTGCTCACGGTCCAGTTGCCCATGTTCTCGCCGCCCCAGTAGTTGGCGGTGGCCCACGTGCCGGTGTTGGAGAAGACGTTGCCGGTGGCGCGGTAGTACTTCGAGCCCTCGTCGAAGTACAGGCCGAACCAGCCGTTGGTGCGCAGGCAGTGGTTGCCGCTGATCTCGGCGTTCGGGTTCCACCCGAGCGTGTAGATGCACCCGCCGTCGGTCATCTGCTGCATCACGTCGTGCACGTAGTTGTTGAGCAGCCGGTTGTTCGCCGCGGTGGTGGGCGTCGAGTAGCGCGGCTGGTAGTTGTACAGGCCGCGGTTGGCGTAGTGGTTGCTGCCGCCCGCGTCGTTGGCGCCCCAGCCGTAGCCCAGGGACAGGCCCGAGTACGGCAGGTTGTAGATCTCGTTGTTCGCCACGGTCGCGCCGTTGACGTAGGTGTTGAGCACCGACACGTTGCCGCGGTACTCGACGGCGATGTCGTGGATGCGGTTGTGGCTCACCGTGATGTCCCGGTTGACCATCCGCTGGTCACCGGGGTGGTGGGCATCCGCCCGCACGCCGCCGACGACCACGCCGCCCGCCGAGGTCCTGGCGATCTCCGAACGGGTCACGGTGATGCCGGACGCGCCCAGGCCGACGCCGCTCGCGTGGGCGTTGGCGTCGTTGCCGATGCCGATCGCGGTCTGGCCGAGGTTGAAGAACCTCGAGTCGGTGAACGTGATGCCGCTGGCCGCCGACACCTGCACCGCCGCGGGCATCTGCGCCCAGTTCGGCCGCGCCGCCTCGAACTGCGCGCAACCCTGCTGGCAGGAGTTGATCCGGTCGGCGGGCCAGTTCTGGTTGCCCGTCATGAACGCGCCGGTCTGCTGGTCGGCGAAGCCCTGGTTGCTGCTCGGGCCGAGCCACGACGTGCCGGTGAACGTGATGCCGGCGAACGTGATGTTCCGCGCGGGCGCGTCGTAGGTGCCACCGACGTTGACCAGCGACTGCAGGGCCGGCAGTTCGACGCTGGTGCTGCTCATGCTCTGGCCGGACAGCGGGATGTAGTAGAGCGTGCCGGTGCCGGTGTTGAGGTACCACTCGCCCGGCGAGTCGAGGAGCTCGTAGGCGTTGGCCAGGTACAGCGGGCCCGCCCGGTGCGGCTTGCTGAGCGTGTCGTAGCCGAAGGTGTTGTTGTTCCACGCGGGCTGCTGCATCGTCAGGAAGTTGCCGCTGATGCTCTGCACCGGCGAGTACCGGTCGGTGAACGAGTTGACGCTCTCCACTTCGACCCGGCTCTGGTTCGCGAGGGTGTTGAGGTAGTTCAGCGCGCTGTTGGAGAAGCGCATGCCCGTGTCGGTGAACGTGAAGTCCGCGCGGTTGAGCTGCGTGCGCGCGCGGGTGGCGATCGCGCCGTTGACGTAGAGCTGGCGGGCGTCGAGGCCCGTGCCGACGTCGGCCCGCCAGATGTTCTTGCCGGAGTCGGCGACGGTCCAGCCGGTCACGGCCCTCGACCCGCTGATCACCGGTCGCGCGGACGCCGCAGCCTGCCACAGCACCCGGTAGCCGTTCGTGCCGGAGTCGGCCGCGGTGAAGCGCAACGGCTGGGAGAGCCGGTACGTGCCGTCGGCGAGCTCCACGACGATGTCGCCGGTCATCGAGCCGGTGCGGGACCGCACCGCCGCCTGGGCCGCCGGCAGCGCGCACGGCTCGGTCGCGGTGCAGCTGGTGCCGGTGCCCGTGGGGGAGGCGTGGAGCGTGGTGGTCGCCGCGGTGGCAGGGGGAGCGGTGACGAGCGCGGCGACCACTGCCGCCGTGAGCGCGACCGCGCTCCGCCGGCGCGCTGTGGGGGACGTGGACAAGGGACCTCCTCGTGCAGGGGTGTGGCCTGGTCACCCTCCCGTTGCGGCGACGGGCGGAGTGATGTCCGGTGTGGACGGAGACGTGGCTGAGACGTGGAACGACCCGGCGGGTGGCCGCGGCCCCGGCTGGCGCACCAGGGGCCGCGGACGTGGTGTCAACACCCGCGTCCGGAAACAGATCGGAACGTAACTCGTATGACGTGTGACGTCAATGGTGTTACGTATACTGTCGGATCGCCGTCAACGACGTCGTGGAGCGCAACGGAGGCCAGATGTCAGCGACACGTTCGCAGCCGGAGCCGGTCACCACCGCGCCTCCCGGTTGGACGCGGCGACCGGCGAACCTGGCCGCGGCGGTGACCGCCGAGCTGGTGCAGCGGGTCGTGCGCGGCAGCTACCCGCCGGGGACGACGCTGCCCCCGGAACCGGTGCTGTGCGAGACGTTCTCGGTGAGCAGGACGGTGATCCGCGAGGCGGTCAAGATCCTCCAGGAGAAGGGGCTGGTCCGGGTCCGCCAGGGCGCGGGCACCACGGTCACCCAGCAGGCGCAGTGGAACATGCTCGACGAGCTGGTCCTCGCCGCCACCATCGCCGAGGACGAGACGCTCGCGATCCTCGACGACGTCGTCGTGACCCGGCGGCTGCTGGAGTCCGACATGGCCCAGGTCGCCGCGCTCACGGCCGGGCAGGACGTGCTGGACCGGTTGCGGGAGCTGGTCGACCGGATGGACGAGCTGGTCGACGACACCGCGACCTACGAGCAGCACGACCGGCAGTTCCACGACACGATCATGCAGGCCTCCGGCAACCGCATCGCCCGCGGTGTCGTGCGTTCGCTGGAGGGGCAGGTCATCAACTCGTCCGGCTACCAGGGCAAGAGCGGCCGGGACATGTGCAAGGCCTCCAACCGCGGCCACCGCCGCATCTACGAGCGCATCGCCGCCCACGACGCACCCGGCGCCGCGGCGGCGATGTTCACCCACATCACCGAGGCGTGGCTGGTGCGCCGCGGTGCCGCCGGCGATCCCGGCCGGCTGAAGCGCTAGGCGGGTGCCCGCCGCCGGTCCCTCCGCCAGGACCGGTCGGCGAACGCCCGGTGTGAAGACGTGTGACCACGAGCATTTCGTGCAACCTCCCGACCGGGCCAACGCGGTCGGGGCCCGTACTGCGACGGGAGGCGGATCCGGAGTGGGACGAACGCGCGTGACACTGGCCGACGTGGCGGCGGCGAGCGGGGTGTCGGTCACCACCGCCTCGCTCGTCCTGACCGGCAGAGCACGGGAGCTGCGCATCTCCGAGGCCGCCGAGCGCAGGGTGCGCTCCACGGCGCAGGAGCTGGGCTACCGGCGCGGCAGCACCCTCGCGGCGGGCCAGCGCACCGGCCGGTCGCAGACGATCGGCTTCGTGTCCGACGCGGTGGCCTCCTCCGGCCTCGCGGGCGACATGGTGCGCGGTGCCGCGGACGCGGCCTACCAGAACGGTTTCATGCTGTTCGTCGGCGAGTCCGGCGGTGACCCGGTGGTGGAGCGGTCGCTGGTCGAGGCGATGCGCGACCGGCGTGCGGACGGCGTCATCTTCGCCGCCATGCACACCAGGGCCATCGTGGTGCCCGACAGCGTGCACGACGGCCCCGCCGTGCTGCTCAACGCCACGGCGTGGACCAGGACGCGGGCGCCGTCGGTGGTGCCCGACGAGCTGCAGGCCGGTCGCTCGGCGGCGCTGGTGCTGGTCGAGGCCGGGCACGACCGGGGCGTGCACCTGATCGGCGCCGGACCCGGTGCCTACGACGTGCCGCCGAACAGCATCGCGGCGGTGGAACGGCTCCTCGGGTTGCGCGACGTGTTCACCGCGGCCGGGGTCGAGGTGGCCGGCGCCCACCGCTGTCCGAAGTGGACACCGGAGTACGGCTACGAGGCCACCCGCGCCCTGCTGCGCAGGCACTGCCCGAAGGCGCTGGTGTGCTTCAACGACCGGCTGGCGTTCGGCGCCTACCAGGCGCTCGCCGAGGCCGGGCTCTCGGTGCCCGGCGACGTCTCGGTGATCGGCTTCGACGACCACCCGGTCGCCTCGTGGATGCGGCCCCGGCTGACCACGGTCGCGCTGCCGCACCACGAGCTCGGCGCGAAGGCGGTCGCGGTGCTGGTGGACGTGGTGGAACGGCGGGGTCGCGACGCCCGCGCGCCGATGGTCCACCGGGTGCCGATGCCGGTGCGCGAGGGGGGATCGGTGGCCGCTCCGCGTCGTTGACGGAGGACTCGACGGTCGATGTGTGCGTTAACAGTGCTTGGCTCGATCGAATGAAATTCGACGGCTTCTCGTGGGTGAAGCTAAAGGTTAACGCTCACAACTTTAGCTTTGACCGGCTGTGACGGCCTGGTTACATTGGCCGGAGTCGGACCCCTGCCGCGGACCGCTCGTCAGCGACGACGCAGGGAGACCACGGGCCTGCCACCCCGGTCTCCCGGGAAGGCCCACCCATGCCGAGCCCGCTCACCGCCCTGTGCGCAGCCGCGCTCGCCGTCCTGCTGGCGGCACCGCCTGTGGCGGCCGAGGAGTCCACGTCGCCCGGTCAGTCCACTGTGGACGTCGCGGCGGACCCGGTGCGGGTCATGCCGCTCGGTGACTCCATCACCCAGGGCGGTTCGATCGGCGGCTACCGGCTCGACCTGGGGGCGAAGCTGCGGGCCGACGGGCGGTCCGTCGACTTCGTCGGGTCACTGGCCGACGGCCCGTCCTCGATGCCCGACCGCAACCACGAGGGCCACCCCGGCTGGACCATCGCGCAGGTCGACGCGAACGTCGTGAACTGGCTGCGCACCTACACACCGCGCACGGTTCTGCTGCACATCGGCACCAACGACATGTACGGCAGCGATCCGGGCGGTGCGCCGCGGCGGCTGTCCGCGCTGGTCGACAAGATCATCGCGCAGGCGCCGAACGCGGAGGTGTTCGTCTCGACGATCATCCCGATCCGGTTCGCCGACGCCACCGTGCGCGGCTACAACGCGGCGATCGTGCCGTTGCTGCGCGCGAAGGCGGCGGCGGGCAAGCGGGTGCACGTCGTGGACATGTACCCGTCGGTCCCGATCTCGGACCTGCCCGACGGCATCCACCCGAACGCCGCCGGCTACGCCAAGATGGCGGCCACCTGGTTCACCGCGCTGCGCTCGGTGCCGGGCAGCGTCGGCGACCCGCAGCAACCGCAGCCCGGCGGATCGTGCACGGCCACCGCCCAGGTCACCGGCACCTGGAACGGCGGCTTCCAGGCCGAGGTGACCGTCGCCAACCCCACCGCCACCGCGCTGACCGGGTGGACCGTCCGGTTCGCGCTCCCCGGCGGCCACACCATCTCCCAGCTCTGGGGCGGTACCGCCAGCGGCGCGGTGACCGTCACCAACGCCCCCCACAACGGCGCGCTCGCCCCCGGCGCCACCACCACGTTCGGCTTCCTCGCCTCCGGGTCCGGTGCGCCCTCGGTCGGCACCGCCACCTGCGCGTGACCCGGCCGGTCCCTCCCTCCGACGTCGAAGGGTGATCATGTTCCTCGTACGACGACTGTTCTCCTCCCGCAGAGCCCGGCTCACCGCGCTCACCGCGGTGCCGCTGCTGGCGGTGACCGCGCTGACCGCGGTCGCGCTGCCGCCCGCCTCGGCCGCCCCCGGCTGCTCGGTCACCTACTCCGCACCGTCGCAGTGGGACGGCGGGTTCACCGCGAACGTCAGCGTCACCAACCTCGGTGACGCGGTCGACGGCTGGACGCTGACCTGGAGCTACGACGCGGGGCAGAAGGTGTCGCAGGCCTGGAACGCCCAGGTGACCCAGTCCGGCGCCGACGTCACCGCGCGCAACGTCGCCTACAACGCGCAGATCGGCACCGGCGGCAAGGTCGAGTTCGGGTTCAACGGGACCGCGTCCGGCACGAACTCCCCGAACCCCACCGCGTTCACCCTCAACGGCACGCTGTGCACCGGTGACGTCGGCCCCACGACCACCACCACGACGACGACGACGACGACCACCACCACGTCGGACAACCCGCCGGTCGGGAACCTGCCGTCGAGCTTCCGCTGGTCCTCCGGCGGTGCGCTGATCTCGCCGAAGCCGGACTCCGCGCACCCGAGGGTGTACTCGGTCAAGGACCCGAGCATCGTCTACCACAACGGCAAGTACCACGTGTTCGCGTCGGTCTACACGACCGGCTACAACATCATGTACACGAGCTTCACGGACTTCTCGCAGGCGTCCTCGGCACCGCACTACTACCTGGACCGCACGGCCGTGGGCACCGGGTACAAGGCCGCGCCGCACGTGTTCTACTTCGCGCCCCAGCGCCTGTGGTACCTCGTGTACCAGACGGGCTCGAACGCGTCGTACTCCACGACCACGGACATCTCGAACCCGTCCTCGTGGTCGGCGCCGAAGAACTTCTACGCGGGCGGCATGCCGCAGATCATCCGCGACAACATCGGCAACGGCTACTGGGTCGACTTCTGGGTCGTCTGCGACACCGCCAAGTGCTACCTGTTCTCCTCCGACGACAACGGCCACCTGTACCGCTCGGAGACGACGCTCGCCCAGTACCCCAACGGGTTCACCAACACCGTGATCGCGATGCAGGACTCCAACCGCAACCGGTTGTTCGAGGCGTCCAACGTCTACAAGATCGCGGGCAAGAACCAGTACCTGCTGGTGCACGAGGCGATCGGCTCGGACGGCCGGCGCTGGTTCCGCACCTGGACCGCACCGGCGATCACCGGCCCGTGGACCCCGCTGGCCGCGGAGGAGTCGAACCCGTTCGCCCGCGCGAACAACGTGACGTTCCCCGGTGGGCAGTGGACGCGTGACATCAGCCACGGCGAGATGATCCGCTCCGGTGTGGACCAGACGATGGAGATCAGCCCGTGCCAGCTGAAGTTCCTCTACCAGGGCATGGACCCCAACGCGGGTGGTGACTACAACCAGCTGCCCTGGAAGCTCGGCCTGCTGACGCAGACCAACTCGACCTGCTGACCGCCCCCCAGCCGGACGCCGCCGGACACCCGCCCCGGCGGCGTCCTCCCACTGCCGCAGAACCGCCCCACACCCTCCCTGTCCGAGAGAAGGCAACGATGCCCACCCGGTCGAGAAGACTGGCGCACCTCGCCGCCGCCCTGCTGACCGCGGTCGCCGCCGTCACGGCGAGCCAGGTCACCGCGTCCCCCGTCGTCGCCGCGCCCGGCAGCCCGGCGCTCACCCCGCCGCTGGGCTGGAACAGCTGGAACAGCTTCGGCTGCGGCATCACCGAGGGCCAGGTCCGCCAGGCCGCGGACGCGATGGTGTCCTCCGGCATGCGCGACGCCGGCTACCAGTACGTGGTCGTGGACGACTGCTGGTTCGACCCGCAACGCGACTCCGCGGGCAACCTGCGGGCGCACCCGTCGAAGTTCCCCAGCGGGATGAAGGCGCTGGGCGACTACATCCACTCGCGCGGCCTGAAGTTCGGCATCTACCAGGCGCCGAACGAGAAGACGTGCGCGCAGGGCGTCGGCACGCACCCCGGTTCGACCGGCAGCAAGGGCCACGAGGCCCAGGACGCCCGCTCGTTCGCGTCCTGGGGCGTGGACTACCTGAAGTACGACTGGTGCTCGGGCAGCGGCACCCGCGACGAGCAGATCGCTCGCTTCACGATCATGCGCGACGCGCTGCGCGCCACCGGCCGCCCGATCGTCTACAGCATCAACTCCAACAGCTTCCACGCCCCTACCGGTGACAAGTACAACTGGGGCGAGATCGCCGACCTCTGGCGCACGACCGAGGACCTGCTGGACATCTGGCAGAACGGCAACGTCAACAGCTACCCCATGGGCGTGGGCAACGTCCTCGACGTCACCGCCCCGCTGGCAGCGCAGGCCGGTCCCGGCCACTGGAACGACCCCGACATGCTGGTCGTCGGCCGGCCGGGCCTCACGCTGACCGAGTCCCGCGCGCACTTCGCGCTGTGGGCGTTGATGGCCGCTCCGCTGATGGCGGGCAACGACATCCGCACCATGTCCGCGGACGTGAGCGCGGTGCTGCGCAACACCAGGCTGATCGCGGTCAACCAGGACGCACTGGGCGCCGGTGGCCGACGGGTGCGCGACGACGGCAACACCGAGGTGTTCGCCAAGCCGCTGTCGGACGGCTCGGTCGCCGTGGGCCTGTTCAACCGGGGCGGCGGCACCGCGACGGTGTCCACCACGGCCGCCCAGATCGGCTTGTCCGGCAGCAGCTTCACGCTGACCGACCTGTGGACCGGTGGCACGTCGTCGACCTCCGGCGCGATCTCCGCGTCCGTCCCGGCGCACGGCGTGGCCGCGTTCCGGGTGAGCGGCGGCAGCCCGGTGCAGTCGACCACCGCACGACTGCGCGGTGCGGGCTCGAACCGGTGCCTCGACGTGGAGAACAGCTCGACCGCGGCGGGCGCGAACGCCACGATCCAGGACTGCGCCACCGCCGCCAGCCAGCAGTGGACCAGCTGGGCGGGCGGTGAGGTGCGGGTGTTCGGCGACAAGTGCCTCGACGCCTACAACCAGGGCACCGCCAACGGCACGCGGGTCATCATCTGGCAGTGCAACGGCCAGGCCAACCAGCGCTGGACCGCGGAGGCCGACGGGTCGCTGCGCAACACCCAGGCCGGTCTGTGCCTGGACGTCGAACGGGCGGCGACCGCGAACGGCTCCCGGCTCGTGCTGTGGACCTGCAACGGCCAGTCGAACCAGAAGTGGAGCCGGTCATGAGGCGCGCACCGTACGCGGCCGCACTCGCCGCGGTCACCCTGGTGGCGGGCGGGCTCGCCGCGAGCACCGCGGCCCAGGCCGCACCCGGCTGTTCGGTGACCTACACCAAGACCTCCGAGTGGCAGGGCGGCTTCGGCGCGTCCGTGGCGATCACCAACACCGGTGACGCGATCAACGGCTGGACCCTCGAATGGACCTACGCCTCCGGTCAGCAGGTCGGGCAGCACTGGAACGCCGTGATCACGCAGAGCGGCGACCAGGTGAGTGCCCGCAACGCGTCGTACAACGGCTCCGTCCCCACCGGCGGCAAGGTGGACTTCGGCTTCAACGCGACGACGAGCTCGGCCAACCAGGACCCGGTGTCGTTCCGCCTCAACGGTACGACGTGCAACGACACCGGCACGACCACGACCACCACGACGACCACCACGACGACCACGACGACCACGCCCCGGCCGTCGTCGTTCACCAACCCGGTGCTGTGGCAGGACTTCGCGGACATCGACATCATCCGCGTGGACGACGCGTACTACTACTCGGCCTCCACGATGCACTACTCGCCGGGCGCGCCCGTGCTGCGCTCCTACGACCTGGTGAACTGGGAGTTCGCCGGCCACTCCGTGCCCAGGCTGGACTTCGGCAACAAGTACGACATGAACGGTGGCCGCGGCTACGTGCGGGGCATCTGGGCGTCGTTCCTGCAGCACCGCAAGAGCAACAAGACGTTCTACTGGGGCGGGTGCATCGACTTCGCCCAGACCCACATCTACACGGCCACCGCGGTCGACGGGCAGTGGGCCAAGCACGCCACCATTCCGAAGTGCTACTACGACGCGGGCATGCTCGTGGACGACAACGACACGATGTACGTCGCCTACGGCAACACCACGATCAGCGTCGCGCAGCTCTCGGCGGACGGGAAGTCCGAGGTCCGCTCGCAGCAGGTGTTCCAGACGCCGTCGAACATCGGCACGCTGGAGGGCGCCCGCTTCTACAAGCGCGGCGGCAACTACTACATCTGGCTGACCAGGCCCGCGAACGGCCAGTACGTGCTCAAGGCCTCCAACCCGTGGGGCCCCTACACCGTCCAGCAGGTGCTGCTGAACATGCCGACCCCGATCCAGGGCGGCGGCGTGCCGCACCAGGGCGGCATGGTGCAGACGCAGAACGGTGACTGGTACTACATGGCCTTCGTGGACGCCTACCCCGGCGGCCGGGTGCCGGTGCTCGCCCCGATCACCTGGACCTCCGACGGCTGGCCGCGCATCACCACCGTCAACGGCGGCTGGGGCGTGAACTACCCGATGCCGAACCTGCCGGCACCACCGCGCCAGGTGAAACCGATGATCGGCGTGGACACGTTCCAGGGCACGAAGCTCGGCCCGCAGTGGGAGTGGAACCACAACCCCGACACCACGAAGTACAGCGTCGACAACGGCCTGCGGCTGTCCACCGCGACCGTCACCAACGACCTGTACAGCGCCCGCAACACCCTCACCCACCGCGTGCAGGGCCCGACCTCCACGGCCACCGTGGCGCTGGACGTGAGCGCGATGCGCGACGGCGACCGCAGCGGCCTGGCGATGCTGCGCGACTCCTCGGCGTGGATCGGCGTCAAGCGCGACGGCGGCCGCAACCGGGTGGTGATGGTCAACGGCCTGACCATGGACAGCAACTGGAACACCACCGGCACCGGCACGGAGGTCGCGAGCGCGGCGTTGTCCGGGACCCGGATCTGGTTGCGCGCCAACGCCGACATCAGACCCGGCAGCGGCAGGCAGGCCCGGTTCTCCTACAGCACCGACGGGGTGAACTTCACCTCGCTGGGCAGCGGGTTCACGTTGAAGAACGAGTGGCAGTTCTTCATGGGCTACCGCTTCGGCATCTTCAACCACGCGACCCAGGCACTGGGCGGCTCAGTGGCCGTGTCCCGCTTCGAACTCACGACCCCCTGACCCCTTGCTTCCCCGGCGTCTGCAAGTACTACCAACTCAACATCAACCAGCACTTTTCTACTACCAACACGGTCGTGCCGGGTTCACGGCGTGGCGCGGAGCCTCGTGGGCGGCGACCGAGTTGGGTGTGGTCAGAGGCGGTTCGATCATGAGTTGGTGGTACTTGCAGATGCGGGAAAGGCAGGGGAGTCAGGGGAGTTTTTCGAAGAAGAACTCGTGTTTGAGGAAAGAGACGTCGTACTCGCCGCCCGGGTGGGGCGGCAGCAGCTGCGCGGCCTGGAACAACCGCCAGCCGTCGCGCAACGCGGCCACCCCGTCCGGGTACGGCGGCTCGTCCGAGTCGCCGGTCGTCGGCTGCGTCGCACCGGTGCCGTCGTAGCGCGACCACCCGACGACGTGCGAGTCGAGCGCGGACGACGCCAGGTACAGCACCAGCACCTGCTGCCGCGCGCTCATGCCCGCCCCCGCTGTGCCGGGCGGTTCGTGACGCGGGTGACCCAGTGCTCGACGTCGAACTCCGGGTCGCCGGTCAGCGCACGCCACAACCGCACCCGCTGGTAGACCTCCAGGCGGGCGGTGGCCATCTCGTACCAGGGGAAGTACCGCCCCAGCTCCTCGCCGACAGCGGGGTCGTCCAGGTCGGCGGTGTCCCACAGCCGGACCTGCGGCACGGTCGGGTTGAACCGGATCTTGAACATGTACCGGCGCACGGCGCTGTCGTTGCGGCGGCCGCCGTGCCAGATGCCGTGGTGCAGCAGTAGCACGGTGCCGGCGGGGCAGGTCAGGCGGGTCTGGCCGCGCAGGTTCTGGTAGCGGCCGGTGTCGCTCTCGTTGGTGCGGCGCAGGTGGCTGCCGGGCACGACGAGCGTGCCGCCCATGTCCGGCGTCACCTCCTGCGGGTAGTACATGAGCTGCACGTCGAACGCGTCCGGGCGGACGTCGATGATCGCGTCACCGTGCAGCGCCTGGGCGTGCCCCTCGTGCGGCTCGCGGACGTGCACCGCGTGGTGGTCGACGGTCGGCGACGGCCCCACGAGCGAGCGCAGCGCACCCGCGACGACGGGCAGGTCCACGAGCTGCCGCGGCCACGAGCCGGTGTAGGCGTCGGCGAGCGGGGTGCCGTGGGGGACCGGGGGCACACCGGACGGGAGCCGGTCCAGCGCGAGCCGGTTCAGCTCCGGCGGCACGACCGCGTCCAGCCGCAGGTAGCCCTGGGCGGCGAACCGGGCCAGCTGCACCGAGGTGAGCAGTGGAGGTGTTGGCATGCAACGGAACCTAGGCCGCCCCCGAGCATGGGGCGTGGGCTGAAATCACCCACTGCTGGTAGGTTTTCACCTCGTGCGTCAGGTCGTGCTGCCCCTGGGCGAGGCGCCGGTGGTGGCCGACGCCGGGGTGGGCGTGCACGGCGTCACGGCGCCGACCGACGTCTTCCGGCTGCCGGACCTGTGGCAGCTGCACCTGTACGGCTACGAGGGCGTGCTCGAGGTCGGTGGCACGCGGCACCGCATCGCACCCGGTCACGCGAGCCTCGTCCCGCCGGACACCGAGGTGCGCTTCCACTACCGCGGCCGGTCCGAGCACCTCTACGCCCACCTGCGCCTGCCGGACAGCCCCGAACGCCGCACCGCGCCGGTGATGCAGGACCCCGGTCCGAACAGGACACCGATCACCCGCCTGCTGCGCGGTGCGCTGGCGGCGGCCCCGGCACGGGCCACCGCGCACCTGTGGACCGTGCTGTGGCAGCTGACCGACGCCGCCCCGCCGGAGCGCCCCGACCCGTTCGCGGTGGCCGCGGCGCACGTGGAGGCCCATCTCGCGGGGACGTTGTCCGTGGCCGGGATCGCGCGGGTGGCCGGGGTGTCGCACAACCACCTCACGCGCTTGTTCCGCGCCCGCACCGGCCAGACCGTCGTTGCCTACGTGCGCCGGCGGCGTGCGGAACGGGCCCGGCACCTGCTCACCGAGTCGACCCTGTCGGTCACCGCCGTCGCCGCGGCGGTCGGCATCCCGGACCTCCAGGCGTTCAACAAGGTGTGCCGCCGTGAGCTCGGTGCGGCGCCGACGAGGCTGCGCCGCGTCAGCACGGGCGGCGGCTGATCCGGTCGAGCTCCGCGGGGAAGTCGTCCGGGGACCGCGCGTGCGACGACGCCTGCGCGGTCCGCTCGCTCAGTCCACCGTGGACAGCCGGTAGACCGTCTCCTGGTGGTACACCTCGCCCGGTCGCAGCACGGTGCTGGGGAAGTCCGGCCGGTTCGGCGAGTCGGGGAAGTGCTGGGCCTCCAGCGCGAACCCGGCGCCGCGGTGGTAGGGCCGGCCGCCGGTGCCGACCAGCTCCGCGGTGAGGAAGTTGCCCGAGTAGAACTGCACGCCCGGCTCGGTGGTCCACATGGTCAGCCGCCGCCCGGACACCGGGTCGTCGGCCTGCGCGGCCAGGGCCGGCGTCCGGTTGCCCGGCGCCCAGTCGTCGAGCACCCAGTTGTGGTCGTAGCCCCCGCCGAGGACGAGCTGCGGGTCGGGGCCGTCGACGCGGGCACCGATCGGCGTCGCCTCGCGGAAGTCGAACGGCGTCCCCTCGACCGGCACCGGGTCGCCCTGCGGGATCAGCGTGTCGTCGACCGGGCAGAACCGGCTCGCGTTGAGCCGCAGCGCGTGCCCGTACACGTCGCCGTTGCCCTCACCGGCCAGGTTCCAGTAGGTGTGGTTGGTCAGGTTCAGCACGGTGGGCGCGTTCGCGGTGGCCCCGTAGGTGATGGAGAGCCGGTTGTCGCGGCTCAGCCGGTAGGTGACCTCGGCGGACACCGTCGCCGGGAAGCCCTGGTCGCCCGCCGGGCTCACCAGCTCGAGCCGCAGTCCCACGCTGTCCGGTTCGTGCAGCTCGGTCGCGGACCACACCCTGGTGTCGAAGCCCGCCGGACCGCCGTGCAGCGTGTTCGGGCCGTTGTTGACGGGCAGGTGGTAGGTCGTGCCGTCGAGCGTGAACCTCCCGCCCGCGATCCGGTTCGCGTACCGGCCGACCAGCGCGCCCAGGAACACCCTGGACGCGCCCGGCCGGTTGTTCGCGGCGTACTCGTCGAGCGAGGAGAACCCGAGCACGACGTTGCCGGGGACACCCCGCCGGTCCGGTGCCTCCACCGACTGGACCACGCCACCGAGGTCGAGCACCCGCACGGTCAGGCCACCCGGCCAGGCCAGGACGTACCGGTGCACGTCGGCGTCACCGAGCCGGCCGAACAGCTCACGGCCGAGCCCGGGCTCCCGCTGCGACATCGAACTCCTCTGGATCAGTTGAACAGGGCCCGGCAGTGCTGCTGCCGGATCCGCTGTGGTGCGACGCTCTCCGGGGTCGGCACGACCGGCTTGGTCGTGCCGACCCCGTCGAAGGTCATCTTGTCGGTCGTCGCCTCCCGGCGCACGCCGTCCCCGCCGGGGAGCGCCCGGTGCCCTCGATCCCAAGGAGGGTTCAGGCGCGGCCGCGGCGCTTGGTCCACACGTCGTAGGCGACCGCCAGGAGCAGGACCAGGCCCTTCACGAGCATCACGCGCTCGCTGGGCGAGCCGATCAGCGACATGCCGTTGTTGATCACGCCCATGATCAGGCCGCCGGTGATGGCGCCGACCACCTTGCCGACACCGCCCTGCACCGCCGCGCCGCCGATGAACGCCGCCGCGATGGCGTCGAGCTCGAAGGACGCGCCCGCGGTCGGGCCCGCCTGGTTGAGCCGGCCCGCGAAGATCACACCGGCGAGCGCGGCCAGCGCGCCCATGTTGACGAACACCCAGAACGTGACGGCCTTGACCTTCACACCGGACAGCGTGGCGGCCTGCAGGTTGCCGCCGATCGAGTAGATGTGCCGTCCGAACACCGAGTTGCCGGCCATCAGCGAGTAGCCGAGCGTGAGCGCCGCGAGCAGCACCAGCACCCACGGCAGGTTGCGGAACCGGGCGAGCTGCACGACGACGGCCATCACGACGACGCCCACGCCCACGATCTTCAGCACGAACACCGGCATCGGGTCGACGGTCTGGCCGTACCCGAGGCGGGCGGACCGCTTGCGCCACTGCGACAACGCGAACCCGGCCACGCAGGCGAGCCCGGCGAGCAGGCTCACGAGGTCGGCGCCGCCCAGCGGGCCGAGGCCGATGTTGCCGAGGTAGCCGCCGGTGAACCCGTTGGACAGCGCCCGGATCTCGTCGGGGAACGGGCCGATGCCCTGGTTGCCCAGCGTGGACATGGTGAGCGCGCGGAACACGAGCATGCCCGCCAGCGTCACGATGAACGCGGGGATGCCGAAGTAGGCGATCCAGTAGCCCTGCGCCGCACCGATGAGCGCGCCGGCGAGCAGCGTCACCAGCACCGCGACCGGCCACGGCAGTCCCCACTGGACGGTCAGCACCGCGCAGATCGCTCCGGTCAGCGCCACCGTGGAGCCGACCGAGAGGTCGATGTGCCCACCGATGATCACCAGGATCATGCCGATCGCGAGGATCAGCACGTAGGAGTTCTGCACGATGATGTTCGAGATGTTCTGCGGCTGCAGCAGGTCGCCGCCGGTCAGCACGGTGAACAGCACGACGATCAACGCGAACGCGACGTAGATGCCCGACTGCCGCAGGTTGATCGAGAACCGCCGGGGCTGTGCTGCGGGCGCGGTGGCCGGAGCGGGCGCGGTCTTCGTGGTCATGAACCTTGTCCTCGCGTCATGTATTGCATCAGGCGTTCCTGCGTGGCCTCTTCGCGGCTCACCTCGCCGGTGATGCGGCCCTCCGACAGCGCGTACACGCGGTCGCACAGGCCGAGCAGCTCCGGCAGCTCCGAGGAGATCACCAGCACCGCGCGGCCCTGCGCTGCCAGGTCGTTGATGATCGAGTAGATCTCGTACTTGGCGCCGACGTCGATGCCGCGCGTCGGTTCGTCCAGGATCAGCACGTCCGGGTCGGTGAACATCCACTTCGCCAGCACGACCTTCTGCTGGTTGCCGCCCGACAGCGTGCCGGTCGGCGTCGACACCGACGCGGTCCGGATGCCCATCGACCGCCGGAACCGCTCGGCGACCGAGTTCTCCTCGTTCTCGTTCACCCAGCCGCGGCGCGCGAGCTTGCCCAGCGCGGCGGCGGAGACGTTGCGCTGCACGTTGTCGATCAGGTTGAGCCCGTAGCGCTTGCGGTCCTCGCTCACGTACGCGAGCCCGTGGTCGATCGCGGCGCGCACGGTGCGCGTGTCGATCTCCCGGCCTTCCTTGACCACGCGCCCGGAGATGCCCACGCCGTAGGAACGGCCGAATACGCTCATGGCGAGCTCCGTGCGACCGGCGCCCATCAGGCCGGCGAGACCGACGATCTCCCCGCGCCGCAACGACAGGGTGGCCCTGTCGACGACCACCCGGTCCGGCTGGGCGGGGCTGTGCACCGTCCAGTCCTCGATGCGCAGCACCTCCTCGCCGATGTCCGGCGTGCGCGGCGGGAACCGGTGCTCCAGGTCGCGCCCGACCATGCCCGCGATGATCCGGTCCTCGCTGAGGCCCTTCGCCGGCAACGTCTCGATCGTCTTCCCGTCGCGCAGCACGGTGACCGTGTCGGCGACCCTGGTGACCTCGCCCAGCTTGTGGGAGATGATCACCGAGGTGATGCCCTCGTCCCGCAGGCCGTCGAGCAGGTCGAGCAGGTGCTGCGAGTCGTCGTCGTTGAGCGCGGCGGTCGGCTCGTCCAGGATCAGGAGCTTGACCTCCTTGGACAGCGCCTTGGCGATCTCGACGAGCTGCTGCTTGCCGACACCGAGGTCGTCGACCCTGGTGGTCGGGTTCTCCCGCAGCCCCACCCGGTCGAGCAGCACTTGGGCCTCGTGGTTGGTGCGGTTCCAGTCGATGAGCCCGCGCCGCGCCCTCTCGTTGCCCAGGAACAGGTTCTCGGCGACGGAGAGCTGACCGCACAGCGCCAGCTCCTGGTGGATGATCACGATGCCGCGGCGCTCGCTGTCGCGCACCCCGTCGAACGCGCACGGCTCGCCCTCGAAGAAGATCTCCCCGTCGTACGTGCCGTGCGGGTGCACCCCGGACAGCACCTTCATCAGCGTGGACTTGCCCGCGCCGTTCTCCCCGCAGATCGCGTGGATCTCACCGCGCCGCACGGTCAGCGAGACCTCGTGCAGCGCGGTGACACCCGCGAACCTCTTGGTGATGCCGCGCATCACCAGGACGTCGTCGTTCACCGGGACCTACTTGAGCTGGTCGGCGGTGTAGTAGCCGGACTCGACCAGTTCCTTCTGGTAGTTCGCCTTGTCCACCGGGACCGGCTGGAGCAGGAACGCCGGCACGACCTTGACGCCGTTGTTGTAGTCCGTGGTGTTGTTGACCTCCGGCTTGCCGCCCTTGAGCAGCGAGTCGGCCATCTTCGCGGCCACGTCGGTGAGCTGGCGCAGGTCCTTGAAGATCGTGGAGTACTGCTCGCCCTTGATGATCGACTTCACCGAGGCGACCTGGGCGTCCTGCCCGGTCACGATCGGCAGCGCCTGGCCGCCGGTGCCGTAGCCGTTGCTGCCGAGCGCGGAGATGATGCCGATCGAGATGCCGTCGAAGGGCGACAGCACGCCGTCGACCTTGGCGCTGCCGTAGGTCGAGGTGAGCAGGTCCTCCATGCGCCGCTGCGCGGTGGCCGCGTCCCAGCGCAGGATCGCGACGGTGTTGAAGTCCTTCTGGCCCGACTTCACGACGAGCTTGCCCTGGTCGATCAGCGGCTGGAGGACGGACATCGCGCCGTTGAAGAAGAACGTCGCGTTGTTGTCGTCGGACGACCCGGCGAACAGCTCGATGTTGAACGGCCCCTCACCCCTGGTCTTCAGCCCGGCCAGCAGCGAGTTCGCCTGCTGCACACCGACCTTGTAGTTGTCGAACGTCGCGTAGTAGTCGACGTTCGGGGTGTTGAGCAGGAGCCGGTCGTAGGAGATGACCGGGATCTTCGCGTCGGCGGCCTGCTGCAGCTGCGAGCTGAGCGACTTGCCGTCGATCGACGCGATGATCAGCAGCTTGGCCTTCTGGGTGATCTGGTTCTCGATCTGGTTGGCCTGCGTGGGGATGCTGTCCTCGGCGTACTGCAGGTCGACCTTGTACCCCTTGGCCTCCAGCGACTTCTTGAGGCTGTCGCCGTCGCGGACCCACCGCTCCGACGACCGGGTGGGCATCGTGATGCCGACGAGTGCGCCTTCCCCCGAGCCGGTCTGCTGATCGACTGTCTTCTCCGTTGAACCGCAGGCCGCGAGGGAGACGGCGAGTGCGGTGGTGACCGCGATCCGGACAAGCCTCATTGGTTCTCCTCGATGTCACCGACAGGCAACAGTGCTGTAGGCGGCGAGTGTTATCGCTAACAATGGGCCAGTCAAGTGACAGGTTGATAACCGCAGGTAGTGGCTGTTAGCGCTCACAGGACGGTTGTCCGGGTATCTCGATTGGTGGTCCACGCCGTCCCTCCGGCACGAAAGCGCGCCCACCACCGCGGTTGCGGTAGCGGGCGCGCTTCGTCCTGCCGGTCGACCGGGCCGGCCCCCTCGGGGGTCAGCCGGTCTTGCAGCCCTTGCCGTTGATCGTGAAGGCCGCCGGGTCGGCTCCACCGCCGGAGGCGTTGAACCCGATGTAGACCGACTTGCCCGGTTCGACCCGGTTGTTCCACGACATGTTCGTCGCGGCCACGTCCTTGCCGGTCTGGGTCCAGTTCGCCGACCAGCCGGCGGTGACCTTCTGGTCGCCGGGGAACGCGAACCCGAGCTTCCACTCCGTCCACGCGGCCGTGCCGGTGTTCTTCAGCGCCACCTGCGCGGACAGGCCGCCCTGCCACTTGTTCGCGGTGTAGGTGACCTCGCAGTCCGAGACGGGGACCGGCGGCTTGCCGGACTTCTCGGCCGCCCAGCCGGACACCCAGGCCAGCGCCGAGTTCCAGTTCACCGCGACCTCGTTGACCGAGTAGGCGCCGATGTCGTCGACCCAGCACTTCTGCTGCGGGCACCCGGTGAGCAGGCGCTGGACGATCGGGTCCTGCAAGCCGCTGTTCGGGCCGCCGGACAGGGAGCCCGGCGGTGCGATCGGCAGGGTCGGGTCGTTCTGCTTGGCCCAGAAGCGGTGGTGCACGTTCTGCACGGCCTGGTCGCCGTAGCCCGCCACGTACGAGGTGCTCAGCGGGTTGCGGCCGAGGAGGTAGTGCAGGGCCTCGAAGACGCCGTCGCGGTACTTGTCCGCTCCGGTGAAGTCGTGGGCCAGCGCGATCACCTGGGCGTTGTTCAGCACCGCGGAGTTCGAGCCCCAGACGTAGCCGTCGACGCTGTTGTCGTACGGCGTCGCGTAGCCCATCTGGGCCATGGCGGCCAGGTGCTGGTCGGCCACGGTGGCGAACGCCGACTTGATCGCCGCGACCTCCGCGGCGGGCAGGCCGGTGGGCACCAGGGCGAGGGTGATGTCGCCCAGGGGCGCCGTGCCGCCCCAGAAGAAGCCGGCCCTGGTCAGGCTGGCCCCCTTGTAGTGCGTGGAGCCGGTCACGTCGGTGCGGTAGGCGGCCTCGCCGGTCGTCGCGTACAGCTCGGCAGCGGCCCAGTAGAACTCGTCGGTCAGGGTGCTGTCGCTGTAGGCGCCGCCGCCGGTGCCGTCGTTCGGGTCCGCGATCTTGTTCGGGTTGGCCTTCGCCGCCGTGTACGCCTTGCGGGCCGCGGTGAGCAGCTTCGCCGAGTACGTGGCGTCGATCGACTTCCAGAGGCGGGACGCCTGCGCCGCCACGGCCGCCAGGTTCAGCGTCGCCGCCGTGCTGGTCGCCGACAGCCTGCGCGGCTGGTCGTCGAGCTCGGGGCGGGTCGGCAGGGCCGTCCAGTTGGCGTCGTGGACCTTGTGGTGCGCCATGCCGTCCGGTGCCTGCATCTTCAGCAGGAAGTCGACCTCCCAGCGGGCCTCGTCGAGCAGGTCGGGCACGCCGTTGGACTTCTCCGGGATGGCGAGCGTGCCGTCGCGGAACGCCGAGGCGTCACCGATGCGGGACGCGCGCTCGTAGGAGTTGAGCAGCTGCCAGACCGAGATGCCGCCGTTGACCACGTACTTGCCGTGGTCGCCCGCGTCGTACCAGCCGCCGCGCACGTCGAGCGTGTAGCCGCAGGCGAGGTCCGCGCGGCACGGCACGTTGTTGTCGCCCTGGTTCGGCGCGACGTTCACGTGACCGGCCGGGCGCGCGTACTGCTCGCCCACGTACTGCGCGTCGATCGGCGTGCCGCTGCGCTGGTGGTAGAAGAACGCCAGCGAGTCGTAGCGCAGCCGCTTCACCGCGTCGGCCGAGATGTCGAACGGGAAGCTGGCGTCCGACCCGACCACCAGCGTGTACCCGGTGCCCGCCGTGTCGTACGACGAGAAGTCGATCTGGTGCACCGAGTCGCCGGACGTCACGTCCGCACCCTTGGGCACGGTCTGGCCGGTGGCCACGGCCGCACCCGCGGAGTTCTTCAGCGTCCACGTCTGCGGCGTGGTCGCGGTGGACACGAGCGTCGCCCGCTTCGGCAGGCCCGGCACGTAGCCGACCTGGTCGACCTGCACCTTCCTGGTCGGGTTGGGGTTGACGCCACCGGGCGGCTTCACGCCGCCGACGAGCGACACGTTGTCGACGCAGACGGTGTTGTCGGCCGCCTGGCCGCCCAGTTGGAAGGCGACCTGGCCGTTGCCCGCGTCCGGGAAGTCCAGGGCGGACGTGAACGTGAAGCTGAACCGCTGCTTCGTCGGCGTCACCGCGAACTCCTGCCGGGCGATGCCCCGGTACGGGCTCACGGCCTCACCGGCCGCCGCGGCCACCGTCTGCGCGGTGGTGGCGTGCGCGTCGAACGACAGGGTGTACGGCTGGTCGGCCTCGAACGGCACACCGTTCTGGCCGACCAGCGCGTCCCAGGGGTTCGTGGTGCCACCGGTGACCGCGGCGCACAGCTCGCCGCCGGTCACCCGGTTCGTCACACCGGCGCTGCTCCACCACGGGTCGGCGGAACCGCTGTCGAACTTCCCGTTGAGCACGCGCTCGTACTCCGCAGCCTCGGCGGTGCCCGCTGCCGGCAGCGCGGTCGCGGTGAGCGCCGTGAGCAGGGCGGCAACGAACAGGCGTGGGGGTTGCGATCTCATCTCGTGAGGTTCTCCGTCCTCGTCGACGGGGCTTCTGGGAGCGCTCCCAGGAGACCGTAGGGTGGTCCCGTCGTCATCGGCAAGCCCCGTTCAGCCCTGACCTGGCGGCGTCACCCGGACGGCCGCTCCTGCTCCACCTGCAGCAACCGGGCTGCGTCAGCCGAACGTCCACTGCTGGTTGGCGCCGCCGTGGCAGGTCCACAGGACGACCCTGGTGCCGTTGGCGGTCGCGGCGCCGTTGACGTCCAGGCAGAGTCCGGAACCACCGGTGATCGTGCCGTTGGCGTTGACCGTCCAGCGCTGGTTCGCACTGCCGTCACAGGTCGCGGTCACCACCGCCGTGCCCGCCGCCGACTGGTTGTTCTGCGGTGCCGCGCAGCGGAGCGTCGATCCGCTGTAGACGGTGAGCTGGCCGGACGCGGTGCGCGTCCACGTCTGGTTCGCCCCCGCGTGGCAGTCCCAGATCTGCACCGCCGCACCGACGGCGGTGCTCGCACCGTTGACGTCGAGGCACCGGCCGGCGGCCAGCGCGCGCACCGGTCCGGTGGAACCGCCGCCACCGCCGGTGCCGTACCCGGCCGCGATGATGTTGGCCTGCACGGCGTTCTCGGTCGTGTCGGAGGGGTATCCGGCCACCATGGCGCCCTCGTAGAACGTGCCGGCGCTGAGGTTCGCGCCGCCGTCGGGCTTGCAGCAGTCACCACCGCTGCCGAGGATGATGGCGCCCTGCTTCTTCATCGGGCTGTAGCCCGGTGGCAGCGAGCCGTCCCACAACGTCGTCATGGTGCCGTTCTGCGCGTTGCCGCCCTTGAGCGCGAACCGCGTGGTGCCGTTGTTCTTGAGCATGGCGGTGACGAACCTGGTGGGGAACGCCCGCTGGTTCGGGTTCCACGACTGGCTGCCGCCGGGGAAGAGGCCCCACTCGAGGTCGGCCTGCACCCACGGACCGGTGCCCTGGCAGCCGCCGAACCAGCACTGCGTGCTGAAGTTGATGGCGTCCATCGCCCCGGCCGCGTCGGCCTTGCGGGTGGTCTCGCTGTTGCCGTAGTCGAAGCAGCAGCCGCCGTTGACGTGCGTGCCGCTGGTGACCATGTACATGCCCTCCGGCGCGCTGCCGGTGGGGACGCCGGTCAGGTGGCCATCGCGCCAGTAGCTGTTGCCGGGGTTGATGTAGAGCGAGTAGGCCTTGTCGCCGCCGACGGTCAGCGCCTCGGACGTCGCGACGGCCGGCCTGCTCTGCGGCGAGCCGGGCACGACGCTGGACCCCTGGTACCACAGGTCGTTGCCGCGGCCGGACTGGTCGTAGACCACCGTGACCACGCACGTGGTGCCCGCGCAGAACGCGTCCTGCGTGGCCGCGTTCGCGTTGCCGCCCGCGGTCAGCACGGCGATGTCGCGCGTCGTGCTGTCCGACGAACGCCGGACCTGGTAGAGGTTTCCGCCGTAGGAGCCGTAAAGCGCTCGCACCGTGCTGTGCGCGGCGATGCAGGGCGTGCCACCGGACGCGTAGATGTCGCACGTCCCGGTGGCCGCTGCCGCCACCGGTGCCGGTGCCGCCGCGGGAGTTGACGCCGCTGAGCCGACCGGGAGGACGGCCAGCGCGAGGGACAGGCCCAGTGCCGCGTGCAGAACGCGCCTCGGGCTGGTTCGGGTCGTTGTCATGAGCCGCTCCACTGCGTTGTGGGGGATCGGAGACCGGCGGGGACCGTCACCGGCCCCAGAGCCGCCAGGTCTGGTTGAGCTGGCTGTTCTGGTTCACGGCCTTGCACGTCCACTGGATGGTCCGGGCGCCCGCCGCGGTCGAGACGCCGTTCACGTCCACGCACTTGCCGCTGGCACGCGCCACGAGCTGGTGGTCGTGCGGGTCGTTGCCGCTGTAGGTGACCCTGCGCACCGTGAACTGCTGGGCGGTCGACCCCGGCGCGCAGGTCTGCTGCACGACCGGGGCACCGTCCGCGGCCGAGGAGACGTCCAGGCACTTGCCCGACTGCTGGTTGGCGACGGTGAAGGTGTCGGCCACGCCCGCGACCGGCGTGAAGTTCCACAGCTGCTGGTCACCGCCCTCGCAGGGGAACTGCTGCTGCTGGTTGCCGTCGGCGGTGCTCAGGTTCGTGTTGTCCAGGCACTGCTGGGAGTGCTGCGCCGCGGCCACGGTCTGGAACCCGGCCGAGCCGGGCGGCAGCAGCGTGATCGTGGACGTCTCGTTGACGTCGTTGTGCGGCACGGTGACCGTGACGGCGTTGCCGGACAACGACACCACGGAGTTCTGCACGGTGACCGGACCTTGCACTGCACCGCCGTTGTTGTGCGGGATGCGCTGCACGAGAACGCGGACCTGGTTGTTCTGCACGATCCCGGTCGTGGTGTCCAGGCGCTGCAACGTGACCGCGACGTTGCCGGTCGTGCTGCCGCCGCCGATGAGGACCTTCGCGACACCGTTGGCCTTGGTGGCGAACGAGTCGTAGGACTGGCTCGGCGTGGTGGCGGTGCTCTGGCCGGTCTGCCCGGCGTAGAACCGGTAGACCCACCACTCGCCCTTGGGCTGGTGCTGCCCGGCCGCGTTGCGCACCAGCAGGTTGCCGAGGTCGTTGTGCAGGTTGCCCGCACTGGCCCAGTTGGCGCGCAGCCCGTCGACACCGGCGCGTTCCAGCCGCGCGATGTACCACGCCCCGTCGCCGGGGTTCTGCTCGTTCGACGCGCCGTACTCGTTGATCTGGTACGGCCGCGGGTGCGGGATGCCCCGCGCGTCGAGCGTCGCGTTCGCCGTGGCGACGTTGGCGACCGGGTCGCCGGGCAGCGCGTGCCAGCTGAAGACGTCGGGCACGACGTTGTTGGCGCGCACGAAGTCCAGGTACTGCACCCACCAGCCGCCGGTGGACGGCACGCCCGCGTGGCTCGGCCCGACGATCAGGTGCGCGGGGAACGCCGCCCGGACGCGCTGGTACGTGCGGCGCCACAGCTCGAAGTACTGCGCCTGCGACCGGTTCCAGAACGTCGTGATGTTGGCTTCGTTCCACAGGTCCCACTGCACCGGCACGCCGGTCGCCCGGACGTCGTCGATCACGCGGGTGAGGAAGTTGTCGTAGTCGGTCCAGTTGCCGTTGTCGCCGGGGAAGCGCGAGATCGGGTAGCCGTCCGCGCCCCACAGGTCGTGGGGCAGCAGCACGAACTCACCGCCCAGTGCGCGCGTCCGCAACAACTGCGCCCTGGTCGCGTTCCAGCGGCGCTCGTACTTGCCCGAAACCCAGCCGCCGGGGCTGTCGAGCTGCGCGCCGCCCGCGCGCATGTACCGGAACTTGACGTCGCGGAAGAAGTGGTCGGCGGGCCCCGCGGCGTTCTCCGTCATGCCGTAGATCCAGCCGGAGGCGCGCTGGGCGGGGGTGCCGGTGGTCGTGGCGAAGTCGACGCTGATGGCCTCGTTCGCAGCCTGGGCAGGGGTGGTGAACGCGAAGGCTGACACGAGTACCGCCAAGAGGGCTGTGCGGGTTCGTCGGTGAACCATGGGTGGGCTCCGTAACGGGTCAGGGGCGACGGAGACTCGAACCGGTTCGATCGAGGAGTGAAAGTACGCGCACAGCGGAGTTCCGGGCAAGAGGCTCGTGGGTCGAACCGGTTCGGATGCAGCGCGGCGAGCCGCGCCGTTCGTCTCGCGCAGAGGCGCCCTGGCCGGACCGCCCGTTCCGCGCGCCGACCGCAGGTCGAGGCTCAGCCGCTGCGGCGCGCCCCGGTGCTCGACCGCAGCGTGATCGACGGCGCCAGCAGCGCGTGCCGCGGCGTGGCCGTCGGGTCGGCGATCTGCTCCAACAGCAGGTCGACCGCGAGCCGCGCCATCTGCCCCGCGGGCACGTCGGCGGCGGTCAGCGGCGGGTGGAAGTCCTCGGCGAGCCGGTCGGCGATCACGCCGGTGAGCGAGAAGTCGCGGGGCACGTCGAGGCGGGCCGCGTGCAACGCGCGCTGCACGCCGGGCAGTGCGGCCTCGTTGATCGTCACGGCCGCCGTCACCTCCGGCCAGTCCGCCCGGATCTGCTCGAAGCACGCCACGCCGGCGGCCGGGTCGTCGGAGCAGCACACGTCGTGGGCGATCAGGCCGCACTCCGCGGCGGTCCGCAGGAACGCGGCCGTCGCGCGCACCGCCGGGCCGTAGCCGGACGCGACCAGCTCGGCGGAGCGGTTGACCAGCACGATGTCGCGGTGCCCGAGGTCGGCGAGGTGCCGCACGCAGCGGCTGATCAGGCCGCCGTAGTCGACGTCGACCCACCAGGAGGCGGCCGGGTCCGCGACGTGGCCGATCGTCACGAACGGCAGGCCGGTGCTGGTCAGGCGCTCGACGCGCGGGTCGTGCAGCAGGATCTCCATCAAGATCACCCCGTCGACCCTGCGGCCGGTCACCACGCGGTCGAACGAGCGGTCGTGGTCGCCGCCGCTGGGGGAGAGCAGCACGTCGTGGTCGTGCGCGGCGGCCGCCTCGACGACGCTCGCGACGAAGCTCAGCTGCACGTCGGTCAGCCGGGTGCTCGCGGGCGGGATCACCAGGCCGAGCGTCCTGGTGCGGCCTTCGGCGAGGGCGCGAGCGCTGGCGTTGGGCCGGAAGCCGAGCTCGGCGATGACGTCGTTGATCCGCCGGACGGTCGCCGCGGACACCGGCCGCTTGCCGCTCAGCGCGTACGACACGGTGCTGCGGGAGACCCCGGCCCGCCGGGCGATCTCGCCGATGTTCATGCCGCTTCCCCTCGTCGAAGGAACCGATTCGACAGTCGACACTGTAGGCCACCGCCTCTTGCACGCGGTCAGCCGAGACGGCTACGTTGGCGCGGCTGCTCGAAAATCGAACCGGTTCGATGATTGCCGGCGACGGGGCCGGCAGGGAGGACCACCTCATGCGACGCGCAGCCCTGACCCTCCTCGCGGCCGGCCTGGCCGTGACCGCGTGCACCTCGGCGCCGAGCGCGGGCGCGCCGGACGTGTTCTCCGTCTGGGACCCCTACCCGCAGTTCACCGCCGGCTCCGAGTGGGCGCGCACCGTCGACCGGTGCGGTTCCGAGGCCGGCGTCGAGGTGCGGCGGCAGTCCTTCGACACCACCGACCTGACCGGCAAGGTGCTGCTCGCCGCACAGCAGCGCACGGCGCCGCACGTCCTGGTCGTCGACAACCCCGTGGTGTCGACGCTCGCCGAGGGCGGCGTGCTGCGGCCCAACTCCGAGGTCGGCCTCGACGCGTCCGCGGCGGCGCCCAACCTCGTGTCGGCCGGTGCGCTCGACGGGCAGACCTACGGCGTTCCCATCGGTGCCAACACTTTGGCGCTCTACTACAACAGGTCCGTGCTCGCCGCCGCCGGTGTCGAGCCCGCGGCGATCACGGACTGGGCGGCCCTCACCACCGCGCTGGCCAAGGTGAAGGCGGCGGGCAAGAAGGGCATCACGTTCTCCGCGATCGGCACCGAGGAGGGCACCTTCCAGTTCCTGCCGTGGTTCTGGGGTTCGGGCGCCGCGCTCACCGACCTCGGCTCCACCCAGGCCGTCAGCGCGCTGACGCTGTGGAAGTCGTGGCTGGACCAGGGTTTCGCGCCCAACTCGGTCATCGGCAACACCCAGACCACCAGCTGGCAGGAGTTCGCCACCGGCGAGTACGCCTTCGCCGAGAACGGCACCTGGCAGCTGCAGAACGCGAAGAAGACCGGCTTCGAGTACGGCGTCATCGCGATCCCGGGTCGCACCGGCGGCACCGCGCCCGCGCCGACGGGAGGCGAGTTCGTGACCGTGCCCGTGCAGGACGACAAGGCCACCGAGACCAAGGCCGGGCAGATCGCCGCCTGCCTCACGAGCCCGGAACGCGTGCTCGCCGCCGACACCGCCCTGACCTACGTCTCCACCGTGCGGTCGGTGCAGGAGCAGCAGGTGGCCGCCCTGCCCGAGCTGGCGGTGTGGGTGGCCGCGGTGAACGCCGCCAAGGGGCGCACCGGCGACAACCTCGGCACCCGCTACCCGCGCATCTCGCAACCGCTGTGGGGTGCGGTGCAGGCCGCGCTCACCGGCGCCAAGACACCGGAGGCCGCGTTGAAGGACGCCCAGGCCACCGCGGCCGCCGCGAAGTAGCCGTGCGCGCACGGCTCGCAGCCTGGGCGTTCGCGGCCCCGCTCAGCGCGTACCTGCTGATCTCCTACGCGTACCCCCTGTACACCACGGTGGAGCTGAGCCTGCGCGGCTACACCGTGCGGACGTTCGTCCGCGGTGGCGCGCCGTTCGTCGGGCTCGACAACTACGTGGCGGTGTTCGCCGACCCGACGTTCCGCACGGCGGTGCTGAACACGGTGCTGTTCACGGTCGTGTCGCTGGGTTTCCAGTACACGATCGGCCTGGCGCTGGCGGTGTTCTTCGCCCGCGACTTCCCGCTGTCGGCGACGTTGCGCGCGTTGTTCCTCGTGCCGTGGCTGCTGCCGCTGATCGTGTCGGCGTCGACCTGGGCGTGGCTGCTCAACAGCGAGTCGGGTCTGGTCAACGCGGCACTGGCGGCGGTCGGCCTCGACCCGGTGAACTGGCTGACCTCCCCGTCGTGGTCGCTGGTGTCGGTGACCATCGCCAACATCTGGATCGGCGTGCCGTTCAACCTCGTGGTGCTCTACAGCGGCCTGCGCACGATCCCGCCCGAGGTGCACGAAGCGTCCGCTTTGGACGGTGCGAGCGGCTGGCAGACGTTCCGGCACGTCACGTTCCCCATGCTGCGGCCGGTCTCCGCGATCACGCTGCTGCTCGGGCTGGTCTACACGCTCAAGGTGTTCGACCTGATCTGGGTCATGACCAGGGGCGGGCCGAGCGGCTCGTCGACGACGCTCGCGACCTGGTCCTACGAGCTCGGCTTCGGTGGCGCGCTGCCGCGGTTCGGGCCCAGCGCCGCCGTGGGGACCGTGCTGATCCTCGTCTCGCTGGTGGCCGGGCTCTGCTACGCGCGGGTGCAGGAGCGCGGATGAGGGCCCGGTCGTGGCGCACGTGGGCCGGTCTGGGGCTGACCGCGGTGATGCTGTTCCCGGTCTACTGGATGGTCGCGGTTTCCCTGACCCCGGCGGGGGAGATGCGGAAGTCGCCGCCGAACCTGTTCCCGGCCTCACCCACGCTGGAGGGCTACCGGCGGGTGCTGCACGAACAGCTGCCGTACTTCGGCACCAGCCTGCTGGTCGCGCTGGGCACCGTCGTGCTCACCCTGCTGCTGGCCGCGCCGGCCGCGTACGCGCTGGCGAAGCTGTGGCCGACCGGGCGGCGCGTGCTCGGGTTCGTGCTGCTGGTCGCGCAGATGGTCCCCGGGATCATCATGGCGCTCGGCTTCTACGGGCTCTACGTGCGGCTGGGCATCACGAACAGGGTGTGGGGCCTCGTCTTCGCCGACTCGACGGTGGCGGTGCCGTTCGCGGTGCTGGTCCTGACGTCGTTCATCGCGGCGGTGCCGGACGAGCTGCTGCAGGCCGCCCGCATCGACGGCGCGGGACCGTGGCGCACGTTCGTCTCGGTGGTGCTGCCCGCGAGCCGCAACGGCCTGGTGACCGCGGCGCTGTTCGCGTTCCTGTGGGCGTGGTCGGACTTCGTGTTCGCCGCGACCCTCGACTCCGGTGGCGCCTGGCAGCCGTTGACGCTCGGCATCTACCGCTACATCGGCAACAACAACCAGGAGTGGAACGCGATCATGGCCACCGCCGTGGTCGCGTCGGTGCCGGCCGCCGTGCTGCTCGTGCTGGCCCAGCGCTACGTGGCCGCCGGGGTCACCTCCGGCGCCGTGAAGGACTGAGTTCGAAGGACCGAGAGGAACGCCGTGGCAACCGAGTTCTCCGTGCGCGAGATCCCCTTCAGCCGGTCCGGCGCCTGGTTCGGCCTCTCCCCGGTGGTGGGACTGGCCACCTACGCCGACGACGTGCACCTCGTCTCGCACCGCAACGGCATGCACCCGTTGCTGCGCCTGGTTCCCGTGCCGGCGCCGGCCGAGGTGACCGCCGATCCCGCGACCCTCACCTGGAGCACCGGGCAGGGCCGGGTCACCGCGGTGTTCTCGGCACCGGACGTCCTGCGGATCTCGGGCACCGGCACCGGACTGGAGCTCAGCGCCGCCGAACCGGCGCTGACCCCGTTCACCGGCACGTACTTCTTCGCCGACCCGGCCGGTGGACTGGTCTTCACCTCCTACGAGACCGGCCACCGGCTGCGCCTGACCGTCCTGTCCGGACGGTGGGACCAGGCGGGCGACCAGGCGCTCGGCGCGGCGCGGCGGGCGGTGGTGCTGAGCGCGGAGGAACCGTGGGAGCTGCTGGTCGAGGAGATCGGCACGGCCCGCGCGCCGTTCTCACCCGTCACGACCTTCGCCGAGGACGTGACGGCCGTGCACGAGGAGTTCACCCGGTTCGCCGACGCCGTGGCACCGTGGCGCGACGACCACGTCCCGGCCGCCGAGCTGGCCGCCTACGTGCTCTGGTCGGCCACCGTGCGCCCGGCCGGGTTCGTGCGTCGCCCGGCCGTGCTGATGTCGAAGCACTGGATGGACAAGGTGTGGAGCTGGGACCACTGCTTCACCGCGCTGGCGCTGGCCGGTGGCGCGCCGGAGCTCGCGTGGCAGCAGTTCCAGGTGGTGTTCGACCACCAGGACGCCGAGGGCGCGCTGCCCGACTCCGTCACGCACTCCGAGGTGCTGCGCAACTTCGTCAAGCCGCCGATCCACGGCTGGGCGCTCTCCCTGCTGCGCCACCGCCTCCCCGGCGGGCTGCCGGACGTGGGAACCGCCTACCGCCAGCTGTCCGCGTGGACCTCGTTCTGGCTCGACCACCGCCGCGCACCCGGCAGCCGCCTGCCGCACTACGAGCACGGCAACGACAGCGGCTGGGACAACTCGACGGTGTTCCGCGAGGAACGCCTGGTCCGCTCACCTGACCTGGCCGCGTTCCTGGTGCTGCAGTGCCGGGAGCTCGCCGTCCTCGCCGCCGAGACCGGCGAGAACTCCGCCCGTTGGTCCGAGCAGGCCGACGAGCTGCTGACGGCCCTGCTCGACGAGCTGTGGCACGGCGACCACTTCGTGAGCCAGGGCGTCGCGAGCGGCACGAAACGGCGCAGCGCGAGCCTGCTCGACCTGATGCCCGTCGTGCTGGGCGAACACCTGCCGCGCGAGGTGTTCGAGCACCTCTGCGCCGGGGTGGCCGCGCACCTCACGTCCGTCGGGCCGGCCACCGAACGGCCGGACTCGCCCTGGTACGAACCCGACGGCTACTGGCGCGGACCGGTGTGGGCGCCCGCCACCGTGCTCGTCGAGGACGGCCTGCGCCGCGGCGGCGCGGTGGAGCTGGCCGACCTGGTGAGCGCCCGGTTCCTGGCCACGTGCGAGAAGTCGGGGTTCGCCGAGAACTTCGACGCGTTGACGGGGGAGGGGCTGCGCGACCGCGCCTACACCTGGACCGCGGCCGCCTACCTGCTGCTCGCGGAGCGCCGTGCCGTCGGTCAGCAGCCCACGCGGCGCGACCCCAGTGCGATGTCGTCGACCCACAGGTCGTAGGCGCCGTCGTTGGGCTGGTAGAGCTGCCACCCGATCTTCACCGTGTCGAACGCCGGGAACACGAAGTCCACCGGGTTGCCGCCGTGCGAGCGGGTCGAGACGGTCAGGTCGGGTTGCGGCTTGCCGTCGAACCACAGCTCGACGCGGTTGTCGGGGGCGTCCATCCGCCACTCGACGCACTGCCACACGTCCTCGCGCGAGGGCGCGGACTCCCGCCAGTTCGTCCAGTCACCGGTCGGGCCGCCGTCGGCACCGACGCCCCACAGCGCGCGGCCGGACGTGGGCACGTACTGGCCGCCCAGCGGTCGCACGACCTCCGCGCTGCCCTGGCCGGTGGCCTCGACGAGGGTGTAGTGCGCCCAGTCGGGCTTCTTCGGGAAGGCGTCCACCTTCAGCCGCATCCGGCCGTAGAAGCTGTTGCCCGGTGCGGAGAAGTCGTCGACCCGCAGGAACGCGCGGCCGTTGGCCTCGGTGTGCACGTGCAGCACCCGCTGGCCGCGGGCCGCCTTCTCCACGGTCAGCGTGCCGTGCCGGGTGTCGACGCCCCACCGCAGGCTGGTCGCGCCGCCCAGCGGCACGGACTGGAAGTCCTCGCAGAACAGCAGGTCCGCGCGGGCGCACGAGCGGGTGTGCGCGGTCGCGGACGGCAGGCCCGCCAGCAGGAGGGGGAGGGCCAGGACCACGGACATCGCTTTCCGCAAAGGCATGCCCGGCAATCTACGAGATCGGCCGCAAACGGTGCCAGCAAAGGACTTCCGGCCCGCGATCTTCGCGTCGAATTCGACGGGGGCGGCCGGGCGAGCCATACGCGGACGTGACCGGCAGATTCGTGAATGCGGGCGGTTTGCCCGGTTCAGCGCTGCCGCCGGGGGTGTCCGGCCCGCTACCGTGCGGCACGTGGGCGGACGTGGCGAGGTCCGGATCCTCGGGCCGGTGGAGGTGTGCGGCCCGCTCGGCCGGGCCGAGCTGAACGGCGTCCGCCAGCGCAGCGTCGTGGCGGTGCTCGCCCTCCGCGCCGGCACACCGGTTTCCGTCGACCGCCTGGTGGACGTGCTGTGGGGGGACGATCCGCCGCGCACGGCCGTGCGGTCGTTGCACAGCCACGTCGCACGGGTGCGGCAGGCGCTCGCGGACTGCGGGATGCCCGGCGCGCTCGTCACCGGTCCCGGCGGCTACCGGCTGGACGCCTCCGTGGACGCCGACCGGTTCGAGCGGACCAGGGACCTGGCGCTGTGGCGGGGCGAACCGCTGGGCGGCACCGAGCTGTTCGGGTGGGGCCGCGCGGAGATCGGCCGGTTGCGCGAGCAGCGGCTCACCGCCCTGGAGGCGCACTGGGCGCAGCGGCTCGACCGCCAGGACGCGATCAGCGAGCTGGAACGGCTGGTGGTGAGCCACCCGACCAGGGAACGGCTCGTCGGCCTGCTGATGCGGGCGCTGCACCTGGACGGGAGGCACGCGGACGCGCTTGAAGCGTTCCAGCGCCTCAGATCCCGGCTCGCCGACGAGCTCGGCGCCGACCCCGGTCCCGAGCTGAGCGCCCTGCACACCGCCGTTCTGCGGCGCGACCCCTCCCTGCACAGCGCGAAACCCGCCACGCGCACCGCGAGACCGGCCCAGCTGCCCGCCCGTGCCGGGCACTTCACCGGCCGGGCCGCCGAGCTCGCCGCACTGGCCGGCCTGCCGCCGATCGTCGTGGTCTCCGGTGTCGCCGGCGTCGGCAAGACCACCTTCGCGGTCGAGTGGGCGCACCGGGTCGCCGACCGGTTCCCCGACGGGCAGGTGTTCCTGGACCTGCAACGGCTCACGCCCGCCCAGGCGCTGGCCGAGGTGCTGCACGCGCTCGGTGTCCCCGCTGACCGGACACCCGCCGACCCGGCCGCGCTGTACCGGACGCTCACCCACGGCAAACGGCTGCTGATCGTGCTCGACGACGTCCGCCGCGCGCGGGACGTGCTGCCGCTCGTGCCCGGCGACCAGGGCAACCTGCTGCTGGTCACGAGCCGCGACACGCTCTCCGCGCTCGGCACGCACCACGCCGTGCACACGGTGCGCCTCGGCCTGCTGAGCGAACCGGAGGCGCACGACCTGCTCGCCGACATCCTCGGCGCGCAGCGGGTGCACGCGGAGTCCGACGCGACCTCGGCCCTCGCCGTCCACTGCGGACGGTTGCCGCTCGCGCTGCGGATCGCGGCGGCGCGGCTCGCGGTGCGACCCGGCAGGCGGATCGCCGACCTGGTGCGGGAGCTGACCCGCAACGACCCGCTCGACGTGCTGGCGGTCGAGGGCGACGACCGCACCGTCCGCACGGTGTTCGCGAGCGCGCACCGCACGCTCAGCCCGCAGGCGGCCCGCCTGTTCCGCGTGCTCGGCGAGCACCCGGGGGCCAGCTTCCCCGCCGACCTCGCCGACGCGCTGGGACCGGGGCTCGACGAGCTGGTCGCGTCGCACCTCGTCAGCGAGGTCGGCGCCGGCCGGTACGCGCTGCACGACCTGGTCCGGCTGTTCGCCCGGCAGAGCGGTGACCTCGGCGACGGGCTGGAACGCCTGCTCGACCGGTACCTGACGATCGCGCACGCGGCCAACGCGGTGCTCAACCCGCGCCACGACCTCGTGACCCGCCCGCCGTGCGACGACCTGCCGTTCGCGGCCGACCGCGTCGAGGTGCTGGCCCACCTCGACGCCGAGCGCGACAACCTGCTGCACGTCATCCGGCTGGCCGCGAACGCCGGTCTGCGGCGGGAGACCTGGCAACTGGCGTACCTGCTGACGAGCTACTTCGAGGCGCGCGGCAACTGGGCGGCGCGCGTGGAGCAGTGCGAGCACGCCGTCGCGGCCGCCCGCGCGCTCGGTGACCGGCGGGCGGAGGCGGAGATGTTGCGCGGCCTGGGGATCGCGTTGCAGATGACCTCGCGCATCGCGGAGGCCATGGTGGTGCAGCGGCAGGCGCTCGCGCTCGTCCAGGAGGCCGGCGACCTGCGCGGGGAGGCCCGGCTGCACAACAACATCGGCAACGCGCACTCCGAGCTGCGCGAGTTCGACCGGGCGCTGGAGTCTTACGAGGCCGCCATGCGGGTGCACGGCGCGGCGGGTGACGCGGTGGGCGTGGCGCTGGCGCGGCGCAACCTCGGCTACACCTGCGTGCGGATGGGCCGGGCGGACCGCGCGGTCGGGCCGTTGTTCGCGGCGCTGGAGACCTTCCGCGCGGAGGGGAACTCCCGGCTGGAGGCGGCGACCCTGATGTCGCTGGGCAACGCCTTCCACCAGCTCGCCGACCGGGCACCGGCGCTGCGCTACTTCGGGGACGCGCTGCGGATCAGCCGCGAGGTCACCGACCACCGCTTCGAGGCCGACGCGCTCACCCACCTCGGCGTCACGCAGCTCGCACTCGGCGATCCGGCGGTGGCGCGGGAGCACCTGACCGGTGCGTTGTCGATCTGCCGGGCACTGGGCGACCGCCACCGCGAGGCCTACGCGCTGCACCAGCTCGGCGAGACCGCGCTCGCCCTGGGCGACCTCGCCGCCGCCCGCGACCACCTCGCGGCCGCGCTGACCGCCCGCGCCCAGGCGCCGGACGCCTTCGAGGAGGCCTCGGTCCACCGCTCGTGCGCCGACCTGGAGGGCCGGTGCGGGCGGTGGACCGAGGCCCTGCGCCACTGGGCTCAGGCGCTCAGGCTGTTCACCTCGTGCCGCCGATCGTGAACACCGCGACCGCCTTGCCGACCTGACCCGGTCTCACTGCGGTGATCTGCAGGGTGAACTGCTTCTGCTGGGCACCGACCCGCAACACCGTGTAGGGCACCTGGGCGTAGCTCTGACCGGCCTTGATCGTGACCGTTCCGCCCTGCGCGGACCGGTAGTCCTCGCCCTGCTTCGCGGTGCCGTCCACGAACCGGTACGACACCTCGACGTTCTCCTGCGTGGCGCCGTAGCGCAGTGCCAGCGTCGCCGCGTACGGACCCGTCTTCTCGTGCACCGGCCCGTCCTGCGCGTCCACCACCACCGGGCAGTCGGGCGGGTTGCAGTCCGGTGCTCCGTGTGCAGGCACGACTCCCAGCAACAGGAGCAACAACACCATGATCGTCTTCATTGACCACCCCTTCGGCGGGTCCGTCTCCGTTCAACGGAGTCGGACCCGCCGGGGCTGATACTCACTCCTTGTCGTTGATCCGGTACTGCGCACCACCGAGGTCGAGGCCCTGCGCGTCGATCTGGTGCACCTCCAGCACCGCCGGTGCGGCCTCCACGTCGGTCGCGAAGGTCACGCCGATCTGAATCCGCTCCTCCGCCTTGAGCGTGAGCCCTTCGAAGCGGGCGAGCTTCGGCTCGACGACCTGGAACTGCGTCTCACCGACCTGCCGCACACCGGTGCCCCGCTGACCGGTCGCCTTCCACCTGGCGGCGAGGTCAGGGCCGAGGTCGACCGTCACCGTGCCGGTGAACTGCCGCTCCGGCTGCTCCAGCACCAGCGCCTGCCTGGTGTCGAACGCCTCCGGGTTGCCGATCGTGTACGGCCGGGTGATCGGCCGGCCGGGGAGGACCCGCACCGAGTCGACGTTGCGCCACGCGATGTTGTTGTTGCGCTGGGCGTTGAGCTGCGTGTTGGACCCCTCGGCGAACGTCATCGGGTCGGCGCTGGACACCCAGCGGGCGAGCAGGCAGAAGTGCGCGGGACCGGGCACGTTCCAGCCGGGCCAGGTGATCATCACGGTCGAGCCGCTGACCGGCACGCTCGCGCCCACGCCGCCGATGTAGGTCCAGCCGCCCGGCCACGCCGTGCCGCCGCCGAGGTTGCTGCGGTACAGGTGCAGGGCGCCGTCCACGTTGCCGAGGCCGTTCGGCTTGCGGCGCAGGTTGACGAACACGTAGTTGGTCGCGCCCACGATCGGCTGCTGCGAGGTCGCGCACGGCGTCGGCGTGTAGCAGACCCGGATGTCGGGGCTGTGGTAGATGCTGCCGCTGCTGGGTTCGTTGCCGATGTCGCTGCCGTTGTCGCGGATGTAGACGTCGCGGTAGGCCGGTGTGGCGTTCGCCGTCGGCACGACGGCGAGCCCCACGATCGAGAGAAGTGCGACCACCATCGCGGCCAGCTTGGTTCTCACCATGTCCTCCTCGGTTGTGCTCTGCTACCGAAGGAGTACCGGCGCGCTGTTGTGGAGCGGTTGTCGTGCTGTTGTCAGCCGGCCGGCGCTGCCTGTCCGCCGGGGCCGGAGAGGTGCCACACCTCCCGCATCGGCACCCACCAGTGCCCGGAGTCCGGCTCCGCCAGCGACTCCTGGCACGGGTCGGTGAACGTCCACCACCGTTGCGTCTCCGGGTCCGCCGCGATGCGGGCCTGGTCGGCGTCGTGGTCGTCGCCGACGTACTCGTAGTAGCCGAACAGCAGGTCGCCGTGCAGGAAGATCGTGAAGTTGCGCATGTTCGCGTCGAGCAGCGTCTGCTCGACCGCGGGCCAGACGGCCGAGTGCAGCTCCAGGTACTCCTCGCGCTTCTCCGGGCGCAGCCGGATCAGCATGCCGAAGCGCTGTGGTTCCATGCGGGGGAGCTCTCCTTCGCGGGCGGCGGGGTCTTCGTTCTACGCGTTGAGCACGGGACTTTCCACGTCCTGCCCGACCTCCACCGCGTGCAGGCGGTGCCCGGCGCGTTCGGGCCGGATGTGCGGGCCACCGGACAGGGCAGCGGGCCGCAGGTCACCGGCCGCGGCGATCCTCTCCTCGTCGACGCGCAGCCCGAGGCCGGGGGTCTCGCCCAGGACGTACGCCCCGTCCGCCACGGTCAGGTCGATCTCCACGCCCACCGGCGGGCGGAGGTCCTGCAGTTCGCTCACCAGGTGGTTGGGCACGGACGCGGCGGCGTGCAGCAGCCCCACCGGGCTCGTGCCGATCGGGCTCACCGGCAGGTCGTGGGCGTGGGCCAGCGCGGCGACCCGCAGGAAGTGCGTGATCCCCCAGACGGCGGCGGTCTGCACGACGTCGACGGCACCGGCGGCGATCAGCGGGCGGTGCTGTTCGAGTCCGGTGAGGTTCTCGCCGGTGGCGACCGACGCGCGGATGCCGCGCCCGACCGCCGCGTGGCCCTCGACGTCCCAGCGCCGCACCGGTTCCTCGACCCAGGTCAGGTCGAAGGTGCGTTCCAGCTCGCTGACGTAGCGGACCGCCTGCTTGCGCGTCCAGGTCTCGTTGACGTCCAGCATCAGGCTGGGCCGGGCGCCGCCGCCCGCCTCGGTGAGGACGTCGCGGACCAGGGCGAGGCGGTGCCGGTCGCGGTCCACGTCGAGGCCGCCCTTGAGCTTCGCCGCGCGCAGCCCGTGCGCGGCGTACTCCTGGTACACCGCGACCAGCTCGTCATCGGGCAGCGCGACGCACAGCCCGGAGGCGTAGGCGGGCACACGGCGGTCACGGCCCCCGAGCAGCCGCCACAGCGGTTCGCCCGCCGCCTGCGCCTTGATGTCCCACAACGCGGTGTCGACCGCGCCGATCGTGCCGAAGACCGCGCCGGCGTGGCCCGCCTTGAACACCCGGCGCAGCATCCGGTCGTAGAGGGCGGTGACCGAACGCGGGTCCTCGCCCTCGATGGCGGCGAAGACGGTGTCGGCCTCCACGTGCGGGCCGAGCCCGACCCCGGTCAGGCCGGTGTCGGTCTCCACGACGACGACGGGGACCCGGACCAGGCCGTCGGGGTGGACGCCGTTGGCGTCCCCGACCGGGCGGCCCCAGTCCTGGACCGTGGTGAGGGTCCGCAGACCAGTGATGCGCATGTCAGCCCTTCGTCGACCCGGCGGTGACCCCGTCGGCGATCTGTCGTTGCAGGAAGAGGTAGACGAGCAGGACGGGGACCGCGGCGATGAGCACGCCGGAGGCGAACGTGGGGATGTCGTCGGAGTACTGCCCGCGCAACGACGTCACGCCCACCATCAGCGTGCGGTGCTCGGCCGACGGCATCACCAGCAGCGCGATGAGCACGTCGTTCCAGCAGAAGAGCGCGTTGAGCACCCCGACCGACAGCAGCGCGGGCGCGCCGATCGGCAGCATGATCCGCCAGTAGACGCCGTAGACGGAGTTCCCGTCGATCCGCGCGGCGTCCACGATCTCCGCCGGCACGGTCGAGTAGTAGCTCGTCAGCAGGAAGATCGTGAACGGCAGGAACTGCGCCACGTAGGCCAGCACCAGCCCCGGGTAGGTGTCGACGAGCCCGGTGTCGGCCATGATCCGCGCCAGCGGCACCATGATCACCTGGAACGGGATGAACAACGCCGCCAGCACGCCCAGGAACAGCGCGGAGGAACCGCGGAACCGCAGCCGGGCCAACGCGAAACCCGCCATCGACCCGAGCAGCAGCAGCAGCGCGACCGAACAGGTCACGACGACCACCGAGTTGAGGAAGTAGCGCGACATCCCGACGCTGGTCCACGCCTTGACGACGTTGTCGAGGCTGAAGGAGCCGGCGGGGGAGAACCGGTCGAGCACGTACTCGCGCCGCGTCTTCACCGCCACGTTGGCCGTGAACACCAGCGGGTAGACCGTGGCCAGCGCGAGCAGCGCCATCGGGACCGCGACCACCCACCTGCTCAGCCGGGAACCGGTCATCAGTCGTCCCTCCCGGTGCGCCGCAGGACCGCGACCTGGGCCAGCCCCACCACGAGCATGATCAGGAACAGCGCCGTGGAGGCCGCGGAGGCGAGCGCGGGCTGGTTCAGCTGCCCCTGCTGGATCCACACGTAGTACTCGGGCAGGTAGGTCGACCCCTCCGGGCCACCGCTCGTCATCACGTACACCAGGCCGAACATCGACGTCAGCAGCCCGATCATCGTCGTGACGAAGACGAACTGGATCGTGCGGGACAGGCCGGGCACGACCACGTGCCGGATCCGCTGCACCAACGACGCGCCGTCCACCTCGGCGGCGTCGAGCAGCGAGCGGTCGAGGGTCGCGAACCCGGCCAGGAACACCACCAGCCCCATGCCGAACGTCGCCCACACGTGCACACCGACGACCGCGAAGATCGCCACGCCGGGGTCGCCCAGCCAGTCCACCGGCCCGAGGCCCGCGAGGCCGAGCAGCGCGTTGACCGGGCCGTCGAACGCCAGCAGCAGCGTGAAGATCGCGCCGACGATCACCGGGGACAGCACGGCGGGGAAGAAGTACACGCCGCGGTAGACGCGGTGGCCGGGCACCTTCAGGAAGATGAACGTCGCGAGCAGCCCGGGGACCGCCACGGCCACCGGCAGCAGCAGCACGAGCAGGCCCACGTTGCGCAGCGCCGTGCGGAACAGCGGGTCGTCGAGCAACGCCAGGTAGTTGGCGAACCCGACGGCCTGGCCGTTGCGGTCGCCGTCGCCGGTGAAGGAGAAGTTGATCCCCAGCACCAGCGGCCACAGCCGCAGCCCGACGATCACCAGGACGGCCGGGGCCAGCAGCACCAGGGGAGCCAGGCGCTCGGACCGCGGGCCACCGCGGCGTCGCCGGGTGGGCGGGGCAGCGGGCCGGACGGGCCCGGTGGTGGCCGGGCCCGCGGGCGAGAGGGAGGGTGCCGTCACGCCGTCAGCCCGTCTTGTCGGAGGCCGCGAGCTGCTGCAGCACCTCGTCCACCGTGGCCGAGCCGCTGAGCAGCTGCTGCGAGAGCCGGCCCATGAGGTCGACCGTCTTGGACGACAACGCCACGTGCAGGGCGGGCTTGCCCGACTTCACCTCGCCGACGATGGTCTTGACCGCGGGGCCGCCGGCTGCGGTGTCGATCGTCGTGTCGGCCGCGATCGCGCCGCCGTCGAGGTAGAACGCCTTCAGCGCCTCGGTGGAGGTCAGCGACCGGACGAGGTCGGCGGCGACCCCCTGGTCCTTCGTCCACTTCGCGACGGCGTAGCCGATGCCGCCGTCGTAGGCCAGGCTCGGCTGCGCGGCCGGGTTGACCAGGGGTGCGGGCCGGACGCCGACCTTCTCCGGGGTGAGGAACTCGGCGAAGTCCTTCCAGTGCCCCACGTCCGACATCAGGCCGATGACGTTGGCGGCCTTGGCGGCGTTGAAGGCGGCGAACGCGTCGTTGAACATGGCGGTCGAGTTGGCGCCGTCGGTGTTCAGCCCGCTGTCGCCGGTCTGCTTCCACAGCTCGAAGACCTTCTTGACGTCCGGTGAGGACCAGTCGCGCTTGCCGGCGATCCAGGCGTCGTACTCCTGCGGCGTCAGGACGGCCGATCCCATGGCGGACAGGAAGAACTGGATCCCGATGCCCTCCTTGTTGCCCAGCGCGAAGCACTTCGCGCCGGTCTTCTGGGTGATGACGCCGCAGTCGCGCACGAAGTCGTCCCAGGTCTTCGCGGGGGAGTCGGGGTTGAGCCCGGCCTTCTGGTAGAGGTCCCTGTTGTAGTAGATCGGGTGGCCCTGCAGGGTCACCGGTGCGGCGTAGACCTTGCCCTTGTCGGTGAACGCGTCCCAGCCCGCTAAGCGGCCGCGGTCCTCGGAGACGAAGGAGTCGAGCGGGGCGAGCGCGTCGGAGCGGTCGCGGATCTGGCCGCCGCCGTTGAACAGGACCACGTCCGGTCCCTTGCCCGCCTGGATGGCCGCGCCGAGCAGCGTGTAGTACTGGTCGAACGGCTGCGCCACGAACTCGACCTGCACGCCGGGGTGCTTCTTCGCGAAGTCGGCCTTGGCCTTCTCGACGTAGCCGCGCGTCTTGGCGTCACCGGACTTCCAGTCCCACACCACGAGCTTGTCGCTCGCACCGCCGGAGGACGTGCCCGGCCCGGAGGCGCTCCCGCAGCCCGCTGTCAACGCAAGACCCACCACCAGGGCGGCCGACCACAGTGTGCGCTGCTTCATCGCTGCTCACTTCCCGAGACGGTTGGCCGGGGGAGACCGGCCCGACGAGGTCTGCCTGAACGTAAGTCGTATGACGTATTACGTCAACGGGTCATTCGGGGTACGCTCCGCAGCGCGCTCCAGCGCATCGGCGGAGCGCGACCGGAGGAACGGATGACGGCATCAGGCCAGCGGCCGGGCGCGGCCGTGGGCGCGCACCCCGCCCCGGGCTGGGTGCGCGGACCGGCGAACCTGGCCAGGGCGATCACGACCGAGCTCGTGGAGCGGATCGTGCGCGGCGACCACCCGCCGGGCACGTCGCTGCCGCCGGAGCCGGTGCTGTGCGAGACGTTCTCGGTGAGCCGCACGGTGGTCCGCGAGGCCGTGAAGGTGTTGCAGGAGAAGGGTCTCGTCCAGGTGCGCCAGGGAGCGGGCACGCTGGTCACGCCGCCGTCGATGTGGAACATGCTCGACGAGCTCGTGCTGGGCGCCGTCGTCGCCGAGGACGAGACGCTGGGGGTCCTCGACGACCTGGTGGTCACCCGCAGGCTGCTGGAGTCCGACATGGCCCTGGTCGCCGCGCGGGTCGCGGACGACGCCACCGTGGCCGCACTGCGCGACCTGGTGGACCTGATGGACCGGCTGGTGGACGACCCCACCGCCTACCGCGAGCAGGACCACGTCTTCCACGACACGATCATGCGCGCGTCCGGCAACCGCATTGCCAGAGGCGTCGTGCGGTCGTTGGAGAGCCAGGTGTTCAACACCGCCCGCTACACGGGCAGGACCGACAGCGAGCTGTGCGCGGCCTCGAACCGGGGACACCGCCGCATCTGCGAGCGCATCGCGGCGCACGACCCGGAAGGCGCCGCCGAGGCCATGTTCACCCACATCACCGAGGCCTGGCTCGTGCGCCGCACGGACGTGGGCGAGCCGGGCCGCCTGGACCGCTGATCTTCTCGCACCTCCTGGCGCACACCGGTTCCGCCACCGCCGTGCGCCGCTCCTCCCACAGGCATTCGACGAACGGAGCGACTGGGCCATGGGTGACTTCGACGGGAGCACGGCGGAGCTGCCGGCCGGAAGGGCGGGCACGCCCGCACCACGCCGGATCGACGCCCACCACCACCTGTGGGACCTCTCCGCACGCCCGCAGGGCTGGCTCGACGCGCCGGAGGTCGCGCGGATCCGCCGCGACTTCGGGCTCGCGGACCTCGCGGAGGTGACCGGACCGGCCGGGGTGGACGCCACCGTGCTGGTCCAGGTGCTAGCCGACACCGGCGAGACGGCCGAGTTCCTCGCACTGGCAGCGGAGTCCGGGCTCGTCGCCGGTGTCGTCGGCTGGGTCGACCTCACCGCGCCCGACGTCGCCGAGCAGCTCGACCGGCTGCGGTCGGGACCGGGTGGCGACCGGCTGGTGGGCGTGCGGCACCTCGTGCAGTCCGAACCCGACCCGGACTGGCTCCTGCGGCCGGAGGTGCTGACCGGGCTGCGGGCGGTGCGCGACGCCGGGCTGGCCTACGACCTGCTGACCCGCCCGCACCAGCTGCCCGCGGCGCTGGTGGCCGTGAGATCGGTGCCGGACATGGTGTTCGTGGTGGACCACCTGTCCAAACCGGACATCGCGCGCCGGGCGTACCAGCCGTGGGCGACCCACCTGTCGGCGCTGGCGGCCGAGCCGAACGTGACCGCCAAGGTGTCCGGGCTCGTGACGGAGGCCGGTCCTGACTGGACGGTCGAGGACCTGCGGCCGTGCGTCGACCTGGTGCTGGAGGTGTTCGGGCCGGACCGGCTGATGGTCGGCTCCGACTGGCCGGTGTGCCTGCTCGCCGCCGAGTACGGGGAGGTGCTGTCCGCCGCCGACGCGCTGCTGTGCGGGCTGTCCGCTGCCGAGCGCGCTGACGTCCTCGCCGGCACGGCCACCCGCGTCTACCGGCTGGGGGAGCGGTGATGGACGTCGTGCGGCTGGCCTACGGGGAGACCGGACTGGACCTGCGCGTCGACCCGGCGGTGACCACCGTCGTGACCCCGCGGCACCACCCGGTGCCGGAGCCGGCGGAGCAGGTGCTGCGGCGGGCGTTGCGCTCGCCGGTCGCGGGGCCGCCGTTGCGCGAGCGGGTGCGGCGCGGCCAGACCGTGGCGATCTCCGCCTGCGACGGCACCCGCCCGCAGCCACGACACCTGATGATCCCTGCGGTGCTGGCGGAGCTCGACGGGCTGGTCGACCTCGACGACGTCGTGGTGCTGGTCGCGACCGGCACCCACCGCGGCAACACGGACGCGGAGCTGCGGGCGATGTTCGGCGACGAGGTGGTCGACTCGGTGCGGATCGTCAACCACGACGCCCGCGACCGGACCGGCCTGACGTGGCTGGGGAAGCTCGCCGCGGACGTCCCGGTGTGGCTCAACAGCGAGTGGGTGGCCGCGGACGTGCGCATCACCACCGGGTTCGTCGAACCGCACTTCTTCGCCGGGTTCTCCGGCGGGCCCAAGCTCGTCGCACCCGGTCTCGCCGCGCTGGAGACGGTGCTGGTGCTGCACGACGCGCGCCGGATCGGCCACCCGCGGGCGACGTGGGGCGTCATCGAGGGCAACCCGGTGCACGACGACGTGCGCGCCATCGCGGCCGCGACCGGGGTGACGTTCGGGTTCGACGTGGTGCTGAACCAGGACAAGGAGGTCGTCGCCGCGTTCGGCGGGGACCTGCCGGAGATGCACGCGGCGGCCGTGCGCACCGCCCGCGAGGTCGCGATGCGGCCGGTGCCGCGGCCGTTCGACGTGGTGGTGACGACGAACTCCGGCTTCCCGCTCGACCAGAACCTCTACCAGGCGGTGAAGGGCATGTCGGCGGCCTACCAGGTGGTGCGGCCGGGCGGCACGATCGTGTGCGCAGCCGAGTGCCGCGACGGGTTCCCCGACCACGGCTCGTACCGCGAGGTGCTGGCCTCGGCCGGTTCGCCGGCGGAGCTGTTCGCGGAGATCTCCGCGCGCGAGGTCACCGTGCCCGACCAGTGGCAGGTGCAGATCCAGGCCCGCATCCAGGCCGACTGCCGGGTCGTCGTGCACACCTCGCACCTGACCGACGCGGAGCTGGCCACCGCGCACCTGGAGCAGACCGCGGACATCTCCGCGACGGTCGCGGAGGCGCTGGCGTCCGCCGGTCCCGGTGCCCGCCTGTGCGTGCTGCCGGAGGGTCCGCAGACCATCCCGTACGTGACGGGGGAGGGGCGATGAGCGGCACGGTGCTGGTCTGCCTCGACAAGTTCCGCGGCAGCCTGACCGCCGAGCAGGCCTGCGCCGCGGTCGTCTCGGGCGTCGTCGGCGCGGGCGGCACGGCGGTGGCGATGCCGGTGGCGGACGGCGGCGAGGGCACGCTCGCCGCACTGGCGCGGGCCGGGTACCGCGAGGTGCACGCCGACGTCACCGGTCCCACCGGACGGCCGGTGCGGGCGGCGTTCGCGGTGCGCGGCACGCGTGCGGTGGTCGAGCTGGCGCTCGCGAGCGGCCTGGGCGTGCTGCCGGACGGGGTGGCGGCGCCGCTGGTGGCCGACACCCACGGCACCGGCGAGCTCATCCGCGCGGCGCTCGACCACGGGTGCCTGGACATCGTGCTGGCGGTGGGCGGCAGCGCCACCACCGACGGGGGAGCGGGTCTGCTGCGCGCCCTCGGTGCCCGCATCACGGACGCGCGCGGCGTGCCGGTCGGTCCCGGCGGTGCGGCGTTGACCGGGGTCGCGCACGTGGACCTGTCCGGCCTGGACTTCCGGCTGCGGCTGGCGCGCGTGACGCTGGTGTCCGATGTGGACAACCCGCTGACCGGCCCGTCCGGTGCCGCCGCGGTGTTCGGCCCGCAGAAGGGCGCCTCACCGCGTGACGTCGAGGTGCTGGAGCGGGGCCTGGAGCGGTTCGCGGCCGTCGTGGAGCGCGAGGTCGGCCGCGACCTGAGCGGTGCGCCGGGCGCGGGCGCGGCGGGTGGCACGGGGTTCGCCGTGCTGGCCGCCCTCGGTGCGCGGCGCAGCTCCGGCGCGGACTTCGTGCTGGGCGAGATCGGCCTGGAGGACGCGCTGCGCACGGCGGCGCTCGTCGTGGTCGGCGAGGGCCGGTTCGACGAGCAGAGCCTGCGCGGCAAGGCACCCGTCGGCGTGGCGGAGGCGGCCAGGCGCCACGGCGTGCCGGTCGTCGTGGTCGCCGGTGACGTCCGGCTCTCCGCGGACCAGCTGCGCGCGGCCGGGGTGAGCGCGGCGTGGTCGTTGCTCGACCGCGCGGGCGACGTCGCGACGGCGATGGCGCGGGCACCGGAGCTGCTGGCGCAGGTCGGCCGCGAGCTGCCGTCCGTCGTGGCCAGGGGAGGAGCCGCATGACCAGTCCCTCCGACGGCGTCTGCAAGTACCCCCAACTCAAGATCAACGAGCACTTTTCCGCTACCGACAGCGAGGCCGTGGACCTCGGCTTCGCCAGGGTCGACGTCGGCCGCGAGGCCCGCCAGGGGGTGCCGGAGGTCGTCTACGGCACCGGCAAGACCGCGGCCCAGGTCGTGGCGATCGTCCGGACCCTGCTGCGGCACAACGACGGCCCGGTGCTCGTCACCCGCGTGACCCCCGACACCGCCGGCGTCGTGCTGGACGCCGTTCCGGACGGCACCTACGACAGCGATGCCCGCCTGCTCACGTGGCGCCCGGCCCGGCCCACCGCGTTCACCGTCGTGGTCGCCGCCGCCGGCACCGCCGACCTGCCCGTGGCCCGCGAGGCCGCCGCGATCGCCGCTGCCGTCGGCTTGGACGTCACCTCGGTGACCGACGTCGGCGTGGCCGGCCTGCACCGCCTGCTGGCCGAACAGCACCGGCTGCGCGCCGCCGACACCGTGATCGTCGTGGCGGGCATGGAGGGTGCGCTGGCGAGCGCGATCGGTGGCCTGGTCGCCTGCCCGGTGGTCGCGGTGCCCACCTCCACCGGCTACGGCGCCGGTCTGGAGGGCATCACCGCGCTGCTGGCGATGCACGCCTCCTGCGCGGCCGGCATCACCGTGGTGAACATCGACTCCGGCTTCGGCGCCGCGATGGCCGCCTTCCGCCTGTCCGCGGTCCTGCGCAGGAGCACGCCGTGAACCGCATCTGCGTGATCACGCCGTTCACCGGCCTGGCCGGCGACATGCTGCTCGCGGCCCTCGTCGACGCGGGCGCACCACTCGACGTCATCCGCGCCGCCGTGGCCGAGACGGGCCTGACCGGGTGGGACCTGACCGTTCCCGCCGCGTCCACGCACGGCCTGGCCGTGCGCCGCGCCGTGGTGTCGGTGACGGACGGTGCGGCGAGCCGCAAGGCCGGCGAGCTGATCGCCATGGCCCGCCGGGTGTCGCCGGCGCCGGTCGCGGCACTGGCGGTCGCCGCGGTGCAGGCCATCGCCGAGGTCGAGGGGCGGCTGCACGGCGAGGACCCCGCCGAGGTGCACCTGCACGAGCTGGGCGGCCACGACACCCTCGTGGACGTCGTGGGTGTGGCCGCCGCCCTGCACGCCCTGGGGGTCAGCACCGTCCACTGTGAACCGTTGCCGCTCGGTGCCGGTTCGGTCCGGACGGCCCACGGCGTCCTGCCGTGCCCGGCACCGGCGACCGCGGCGTTGCTGGAGGGGGCGGTGGTGACCGGTACGGCTTTGACCGGCGAGACCGTGACGCCGACCGCGGCGGCACTGCTGCGGGCGATGGCGGCGGACTACGGGGTCGCGCCCGCGATGCGGTTGGTGGCCACGGGGTACGGGGCGGGAACCCGGGTGTTGCCGGACCGGCCGAACGTCGCCGTCGTGCGGCTCGGCGAGCCGGTGGGGAGCTCCGCCGACCTCGTCGTGCTGGAGACGAACCTCGACGACGTCACCGGCGAGGTCCTCGGCCACGTCGTCGGCCTCCTGATCGACCGCGGCGCCCTCGACAGCTGGACCACCCCCGCGGTGATGAAGAAGGGCCGCCCCGCCCACGTGCTGCACGCCCTCGCCACCCCGGCCACCGCCGACGAGCTCGAACGGCTGATGCTCGCCGAAACCGGCACCCTCGGCGTCCGCCGCACCGCGGTCCGCCGCACCGCCGCCGCCCGCACCACCGACGTGGTCCACGTGCACGGCATGCCGGTGCGCCGCAAGCACGGCCCGCACCACGGCAAACCCGAGTACGACGACGCCGCCGCCGTGGCCCGGCAGACGGGACTGCCGCTGCGCACGGTGCTCGCCCTGGCCGCGGAACAGCCGAGGGAGCGCTGATGGCCGCCACCTGCGTCGCCACCACCCCACCCGCGCACCAGCCGAAGGAGTGCTGATGCACCCCGCCACCACCGCCACCCGCCTGGTCACGCACCTCGCCGACCTCGGCCCGGTCGCCGTCGCCTTTTCCGGCGGTGTGGACTCCGCCCTGGTCCTGGCCGCGGCCGTGCGCGCGAGTGGCCCGGACGCGGTGCTCGCGGTCACCGGCGACTCCGCCAGCCTCGCCGCGGCCGAACGAACGGCAGCGGCCGCGTTCGCCCAAAGCCTCGGCGTCCGCCACCTCACCCCCGGCACCACCGAGCTCGACCACCCCGGCTACGCCGCCAACGGGCGCGACCGCTGCTACTTCTGCAAGTCCACGGTCCTCACCGCGATCACCGAGGTCGCCCGCGAGCACGGCTTCACCGCCGTCGCGACCGGCACCAACGCCGACGACGCGCGCGACCGGTTCCGGCCCGGCATCCGGGCGGGGGACGAGATCGGCGTGCACACCCCGTTGCGGGAGCTGCGGATGACCAAGGCCGACGTGCGCGCGGTCAGCCTGCACTGGGGGCTGGGCACGTGGGACAAGCCGGCGCAGCCGTGCCTGGCGAGCCGGGTGCGGTACGGGCTCGCGATCACGCCCGCGCGGCTGGCCAGGGTGGAACGGGCCGAGGTGGCGGTGCGCGCCTGGCTCGCCGGTGCCGGTACGCCGTCGCGGGACCTGCGGGTGCGCGACCTCGGTGGGGTCGGGCGGGTCGAGCTCGATCCGACGCTGGTCGAGCTGCCGCAGGTCAGGGTGGGGGTGGCCGAGGTGGTGAAGGACGCGGGGTTCGACGGTGCCGAGGTCGCGGAGTTCCGGTCGGGGGTGCTCAACCTCGAGTGAGCAGCCGGTCGACCAGGTCGTGCCAGCCCGCCTCCACCCGCTCCACCGCCGTGCCGTGCACGCGGACCAGGTGGTCGACCAGCACCAGGTCCACGGAGGCCAGCAGCGTGTGGGCGAGCAGTTCGGCGTCGGCCTCCGGGAGCAACGTGCGCACCAGCGCCACGACGTGGGCGTGCCGCAGCCGCTTGGCCGGAACCGCGTACCGGCGGCCAGCGGTGGGTTCCGCGGCCAGGTAGAGGTCGAGGTGGGTGCGTTCGTGGCGGAGCAGGGCCGGGCCGAACGCGTGCAACCGGTCGGCTGCGGGCGCGCCGGAGCCCAGTGGTGGCCGGCCGGTCAGGAACTCCTCCTGGAACTGCCGCTCCGCGTGGTCGAGCAGGGCCAGCAGCAGGCCACCGCGGTCGCCGAAGCGCCGTGACACCGTGCCCTTGCCGACGCCGGCCGCCGCCGCGACCGCCTCCATCGTGAGCGTCGCCGCGCCGCGTTCGGCCGCCAGCCGCGCCGCCGCCTCCAGCAGCCGCGCCTGGTTGCGCACCGCGTCCGCACGCAGGGGTTTTCCCGCCCCGACGAGGGGCAGGGGTGTGCTGTCGATCACCTCCGCAGCCTAACCCGGAAGATAACCGGGACGCGTCCCGTTTAATCGGGTGACCCTGTACGACCTGCACCCCCAGGAGCTCTTGATGGCCGTTCGCATCCTCACCCTCGTCGGCAGCCTCCGCGCCGGATCGCACAACCGCAGGCTCGCCGAGGCCGCCGTGCAGATCGCGCCGGAGCACGTCGAGGTCGAGCTGTTCAACGGGCTGGACGCGGTGCCGTTCTACAACGAGGACATCGACGTCGAGGGCACCGTGCCCGCGCAGGCCGCGAAGCTGCGCCAGGCCGCGCAGGACGCCGACGCCCTGCTGCTGGTCTCGCCCGAGTACAACGGCACGATCCCCGCGGTGCTGAAGAACGCCATCGACTGGCTGTCCCGCCCCTACGGCGCGGGCGCGCTGGCCGGCAAGCCGGTCGCCGTCGTCGGCACCGCGTTCGGCCAGTACGGCGGCGTGTGGGCGCAGGACGAGGCCCGCAAGGCCGTCCGGATCGCCGGCGCCGAGGTCGCCGAGGACCTGACGCTGTCCATCCCGGGCTCCGTGGTCCGCTTCGCCGAGCTGCACCCGGTCGACGACCCCGAGGTCACCGAGAAGCTCGGCGCGGTCATCGAGGGTCTGGCCGCCCGCACCGGCGTCACCGTCTGACGAACCCACCTCGGCCGCGGTACCCCTCACGAGGTACCGCGGCCGAGTCGTGTCACGCGCAGGCGGACCGGTTGAGCGCGACCGCCGCGGGCGCGCTCGCCGTGCCGTTGGCGGTGAAACCGAGCGACACGGCCGCTCCCGCCGCCAGCGACGGGCTGTGCGCCGGCGCCGTCACGGTGACCGTGGTGCCGCTCTGGCTGAAGGTGCCGTTCCAGCCGTTCACGATCGTGGTCCCCGCGGGCAACGAGAACGTGACCGTCCACGGGTTCGCGGCGCTCGAAGCCGTGTTGGTCACGGTCAACGCGCCCTGGAACCCGCCCTGCCACGAGTTGTCGAGCTTCCACGCGCTCCGGCAGCCGCCCGTGCCGCCACCGGTGGTGGTCGTCGTGGTGGTCGTGACCGGCCCGCCGGCCGGTGGGACCAGGTACGGCTGCAGGATGCTCTGCTTCGCCTGGTTGACCGTGGTCCAGTCGTCGCCGACGATGCCGCCCGTGTCACCGCTGTTCGGGTTCCACGACCAGTACGTGAACGACATGCCGGTGACGCCGGTCCCGGTGTGGGCCATGAGGTGCTCCAGCCACACCTTGTCGACCGGGTTGGCGAGCGTGGTGCCGAACTCGCCCATCATGATCGGCGCGATGTCCTGCTTGTACAGGTAACCCCAGTACCTGTCCCAGATCGCCGGCATGTTCGCCGGGTAGTCCGGAGCGCTGAACCAGGGCTGGTCGTAGACCGAGGTGGCGTACTCGTGCGGGGAGTAGACGAGCCGGCCGGGAACGGACAGCCGCACCGGGAACTGGCCCGCCCTCGACAGGTTCCCGCCCCACCAGCCGCAGTCCTCGTCGTTGGTCGGGTCGCCGTCCCACACGTTCGACAGCCCGCCGCTCGGGCAGCTCACGCCCTCGACGAAGATCAGCCAGTTCGGCTGCACGGCGAGGATCGCGTTGCCCGCGCGTTCCGCGGCCAGCCGCCAGTCGCGGGCGGTGTCACCACAGCCCCAGCACGCGCCGGTCGCCGCCGGGTTCGTGCCCTCGGCGTGCGGCTCGTTGTGCAGGTCCGCGCCGATGACCGTGGTGTTGCCCGCATAGCGCTGGGCGAGCATCTTCCAGTCGTTGATCCAGGTGCTCTCCGGGACGCCCGCCGTGTACCAGAGGGCGGTCTGCCCCGCGCTCGTCGGCCGGTGCCGGTCGAGGATGACGCGCATCCCCTTCTGCCCCACGTGGTCGATGACCTTGTCGAGGATCTGCAGCGGGGACAGGCCGATGAGGTCGGGGTTGGTGTAGTCGTTGATGCCGGTCGCCTTGGCGTCGGCCTTCAGCGCGTCGTTGGAGAACGGGATCCGCAGCGTGTTGTAGCCCAGCTGCGCCATCTGGTCGAGCTGCTGGCGCCACGTCCGGCTGGCCCACAGGCCGTGGAAGGTCTTGTTGTCGGTCTCCATCCCGAACCAGTTGATGCCGGTCAGCCGGACCGTCGCACCCGTGCTGTCGAGGATCTTGCTGCCGCTGGTGTGCAGGTAACCCGTGCCCGTGCCGCCCGCCGCCGCGGCCGTGACCTGTCCGGCGGCGCCGGCGGCGACCACCCCGCTCACGGCCACCGCGGCGGCGAGCACCGCGCCGGCGATCCTGTTGTGCCGCTTCATCCGTTCTCCTCCGAGCAACCGCGCGTGGCTCATGCCGCGGTGCGGCAGAGCGTTCCGTTGAGGGTGAAGGCCGTCGGCAGGACGTTCGGGCCGGTGTAGGCGCCCACGAAGCCCGTCGAGACGGTCGCTCCCGGTTCGATCCGGGAGGTGCCGGTGACCGTGACCGCGGTCCCGGTCTGGTTCCACGTCGCGTTCCAGCTCGACAACACCTGCTGCAACGCCGTGGGCCAGCGGAACGTCAGCGTCCAGTCGGCCACCGGTGCCGTGCCGTCGTTGGTGATGTCGACGGAACCGACGAACCCGCTGCTCCAGTCCGTCACGTTGCCCATCCGCACCGAGCAGGTGCTCGTGGCCGGGCTGCCGGTGGTGATCGTGAGCGGGGGAGAGGACCACGACAACCGCCCGGCCCCGTCGCGCGCCAGCACGTTCACCGCGTAGCGGCTGCCGGGGTCGAGGTTCCGCACGGTCAGCTCGGTTCCGGTCGTCTCGCCCCACTGCTCGCTGGTCGTGCCGAGCTGGCGGTGGACCTCGTACTTCACGCCACCGGGCACCGCGGGCCAGCTGATCGTGGCGGTCCGGTCGGTGACCGCGCTCGCCACCGGCTGTCCCGGTGCCGGCGGCAGCGCGCTCGCCGCCGCCGGCTTCAGGACGAGGGTCGTGAGCGAGAACGGCGGCAGCGTCCGGCTGGTCGCGGTGCCGTCGGCGGTGGTCACGACACCGTTGGCGCCGTTGGTGAACGTGTGCACGGTGGGCGTGCTCGCGGACGGCGTGTACCCGGCGTAGTCGATCGCGACCGTGCGCGCGTTGTCCGGGTCGGAGTTGAGCAGCAACACGGCGAGGTCGCCGTTGGGCCTGCGGACCGCGTGCGCCCGGACCGACGGGTCACCGGAGCCGGCGCGGACGAGCTGGTCGCCGGGCCGTGCGAACAACCCGAGCACCTTGAGCGCGTGGTAGGGCGCGAACGGCGTGTTGAGCGGTGGTTCGCAGGCGCCACCGGGCAGGCAGGTGCCGCTGGAGAGCAGGCCGAAGTCGTGGAAGTCGGGTTGACCGGCCACAGTGGACGCCGTCTCCGCCCCGTTGTGGGTGTTCCACCAGTCGACGGTGAAGACACCGTTCTCCAGCAACGAGGTGTAGGCCTCCGCGGCGAACAGCGCGCCCGGCTGGGTGTTGCGGCCGTAGGTGGTGTTGAGCTCGGTCATGGCGATGCCCAGCCGGTCCGGGTCCGGTCCCGCGTACCTGGTGATCTGCTGGCGCAGCAGGTAGGTCATGTCGGCGATCTGGTCGGTGCTCGCGAGGGTCTGCGCGGCCGTCGACCCGCTCGGGTACCAGTGCACGACCACGAAGTCCACGTGCGGTCCCGCGATCGAGAGCACCGTCTGGTTCCAGCTCGCCGCGTCCCCGGTGCCGACGATGCCGTCCGGCCAGTTCGCGGGCGTGGTCAGCACGGCACCGACCTTGACCGTGGGGTCGACCGCTTTCATGGCCTGCGCGAACGCGACCGTCTCCCGCGCGTACCCGGCCGGGCTCTTGTCGGGGTGGTCGTCGGCCTCCCACGCGGAGCCGTAGTGCCCGTTGCCGTAGAGCTCGTTGCCGATCTCCCAGTACTTCACGCCGTAGCCCTTGGTGACGTTGGCGTAGCGCACCCAGTCCGCGGCCTCCTGCGGAGAACCGGTGCCGTAGTTGGCGATGACGATCGGCTGCGCCCCCGCGCGGCGGACACCGGCCATGAACGTGTCGAAGTCGGTGTTCGGCGCGACGTACCCGCCGGGCGCCGTGTGGCTCTCCCAGTGGTAGATGTCGCCGTAGGAACCGCCGGGATAGCGCATCATCCGCACGCCCGCGTCGCCGAGCAGGCCGGACACCTCGGGAGTGCCGAGCTGGCTGTCCCAGATGGCGTGGTTCACGCCGAGCGCGGTCTCGGGAACGGTGGCGAGACCGGCCTTGGCGTTCACGACGACCGTCGCGTCCGCGGGTGGGCCGGTCGGCGGTGGCGCCGCGGTGGCCACCGCGGGCAGGCAGGCCGCGACGAGCGCGGAAACCAGGAGGAGCCGGCGTCTTGCCATGCGCATCACGTCCTCGGCGACGGATCTGGGAGCGCTCCCAGGTTCGTTGTCCGAACGGCCGGGGACAAGACGGCGTTCGGAGTCTTCGCCGGAGGGCTACCGCCGCTCAGTCCACATTCGACGGTCGATTCGACTCGAAGGCGGCCCGAGCGGTCCCAGGTCGCGAATCCCGCTCACCGCACGTCACTGCTCCGGTTCCGACGCGTCCCGGCCCGGCCGGTTCTCCTGCTACCAGGCCATGATTCACCGCCGGCCCTCGTCGGTGACGTGGTGGCCGAGGTGGTCGCCCACCGGTGCCCGGAGCAGCTCTGCGGAGTCGTCCCCCGAGCCGTTCGCCATCCGGGCGGATCAGGCGCTCGACCTGCGCACGAGCGAGGTGGGCAGCAACATCGAGAGGGGGAGCTTCTCCTCGCCCGCCAGTTCGGCGAGCAGCCGCCAGGTCATGGTGCGGCCGAACTGCTCCAGGTCCTGGCGCACGGTGGTGAGCGGCGGCACCGCGGTCGAGGCGAGTACCGAGTCGTCGAACCCGACCACCGCCACGTCGGTGGGGATGCGGTAGCCGCGGGCCTGGAGGACGCGCAGGGCACCCAGCGCCATGATGTCCGCCGCCACGAACACCGCGTCGAGGTCGGGTGCCCTGCGCAGCAGCTCCTCCATCGCCAGTGCACCGGCCTCCGGCGTGAAGTCGCTGTGCACCACCAGCGAGACGGCCATGCCGTGTTCGGCGAGCCCGCACCGCCACCCGCTGAGCCGGTCCATGCCGACCGCCATGTCGCGCGGGCCGGCGATCGTGGCGATCTTCTCGCGGCCCAGCGAGACGAGGAACCGCACGGCCTCCAGCGAGCCGTTGAAGTTGTCCGAGTCGACGAACGGGACGGTGCCGCCCGCGAGGGGGCGGCCGCCCACCACGATGGGCAGCCCCGCCTCGTGCAACGTCCGCGGCAACGGGTCCTCGCCGTGCAGGCTCACGACGAGCGCCCCGTCCACGTGCCCACCGGTGAGGTAGGCCACCTGGTCCTGGCCGTCCAGCGGCTGGTTCATCATCAGCAGCAGCTGGACGTGCCGTCCCGCGAGCTCGGCGTGCACCCCGCGCAGCACGCCGGCGAAGAACGGGTCCGCGAGGACCCGGCTGCCCTGCTCGGAGATCACCAGCGCGATCGCGTTGGCCTTCGAGCCCGCCAGCGTGCGCGCGGCGTGGTTGGGGCTGTAACCGAGCAGGGCGATCGCGCGGTGCACGGACTGGCGCGATCGCTCGCTCACGTACTTCTCGCCGTTGATGACCCGCGAGACGGTGGACTTCGACACCCCGGCCACGCGCGCCACTTCCTCGATGCGCGGGCCGGGGCGACGGGTCCGTTCGGTCATGAGACGGCGACCAGCGCGTTGTCGCGGGCCACTCGGGAGAACCACCTCGCACTCATCTTCGGCGTGCGGATCTGCGTCGCGTAGTCGACGTGGACGATGCCGAACCGCTTCGCGTACCCCTCTGCCCACTCGAAGTTGTCCAGCAGCGACCAGCAGAAGTAGCCGCGCAGGTCGACCCCCGCCTCGATGGCCGCGTGCGCCGCGCGCAGGTGCGACGCGATGAACCCGGTGCGGTCGACGTCGTCGATGGCGCCGTTGCCGGAGAAGTCGTCGCGGAACGCCGCACCGTTCTCGGTGATGTAGAGCGGCAGGCGCGGGTAGTCGTGGTGCAGCCGCAGCAGGACGGCGGTGAGACCGTCCGGGTGCACCTCCCAGTCCATGTCGGTGCGCGGGGCGTCCCGGCGGGGGAACGACGCGTGCTGCACGCCGACCCACGGCGACGGCGCGCTGTCACTGCCGTTCGGCGACGCGCTGACGTAGTGCTCGGAGTAGTAGTTCACGCCGAGCATGGCCATCGGTGCCGAGATCACGGCGAGGTCGCCGTCGCGCACGTGGTCGCTGAACCCGAACGGTTCGAGGTCCGCGACGATGTCGGCCGGGTACTCGCCGCGCAGCAACGGGTCCAGGAAGATCCGCTGCTGCAGCCCGTCGAGCCGGCGCGCGACGTCGAGGTCGGCCGGGTCGCTCGGGTCGACGGGGATGATCGGGTACATGTTGAGCGTGATGCCCACCTTGGCGTCCGGCACCGCGGTGCGGATCGCCTCGGCCGCGAGCCCGTGGCCGAGCAGCAGGTGGTGCACCGCGGCGACCGCGGCCTTCGGGTCGGTGATGCCGGGGGCGTGGACACCCGAGGCGTACCCGAGGAAGGCCGAGCACCAGGGCTCGTTCAGCGTCGTCCAGGTGCCGACCCGGTCACCGAGCGCCTCCACGGTGGCGGCGGCGTAGTCGGCGAACCGGTACGCGGTGTCGCGGTTGGTCCAGCCGCCCGCGTCCTCCAGCGTCTGCGGCAGGTCCCAGTGGTACAGCGTCGGCCACGGGGTGATGTCGTGCGCGAGCAGCGTGTCCACGAGCCGCTGGTAGAAGTCGAGGCCCTTCTGGTTCACGTCGCCGCCGTCCGGCCGCACCCGCGGCCAGGCGATCGAGAACCGGTAGGCCTTCAGGCCGAGCTCGGCCATCATGGCCACGTCCTGCTCGAACCGCCGGTAGTGATCGGCAGCGGGTTCACCGCAGTCGCCGCCGACGACCTTGCCGGGTACCCGGCAGAAGGTGTCCCAGATGGAGTCGGTGCGGCCGTCGACGGCCGTGGCACCCTCCACCTGGAACGCCGCGGTCGCAGCGCCCCACAGAAAACCCTGCGGGAAAACAATGTTCTCCATTTTCACCCCTTGACGGCGCCCTGCATCACACCGGCGACGATCTGCCGCCCGAGCACGAGGAAGACGATGAGCACCGGAACCGTCGCGAGCGTGGTCCCGGCGAGGACGAGCGAGTAGTCGACGTAGTAGCCGCTCTGCAGCTTCTCCAGTGCGACCTGGAGCGTCGGGTTGTCGGCGTTGAGCACGACGAGCGGCCAGAGGAAGTCGTTCCACGACTGCATGAACGTGAACACGCCCAGCATCGCGGCGGCCGGCCGGGCCGCGGGCAGTGCGACGTGCCAGAACGTGCGCCACAGGCTGCAGCCGTCCATCCGCGCCGCCTCGACGAGCTCGTCGGGGATGGCGTCGAGGAGGAACTGCCGCATCCAGAACACGCCGAACGCGGTGACCAGGTTAGGCACGATCACGGCCTCCAGCTCACCGGCCCAGCCGAACTCGGCCATCGCCATGTAGAGCGGGATGATGCCGAGCTGGGTCGGCACTGCCAACGTTGCCACCACGAACAGGAACAGCACGCCCCGGCCGGGGAACCGCAGCTTGGCGAACGCGAAACCGGCGAGCGTCGACAGCAGCACCACCGACAGCGTCACGGTCCCGGACACGATGAAGCTGTTGGCCAGCGCCTTCCAGAACGGGACCGTGTCGAACACCCGCACGGCGTTGGACCAGAAGTTCCCGCCGGGCACCAGCGTGAAGTCACCGGTCAGCACCGAGTTGTCGCGGCTCGCGACGAGGAACGACCAGTAGAACGGGAACGCGGAGCCGAGCACGAACGCGGCGAGGATGCCGTAGATCGCGAAGGACGGTCGCTTCGTCATTTGACGGCCCTCCTGGTGAGGAAGAAGTTGAGGACCGCGACACCGATCACGACCAGGAACAGCACCCACGCGATGGCGGAGGCGTAGCCGAGGTCGAGCCCCTGGAAGGCCGACTGGTAGAGGTAGAGCACGACGGTCTGGTACTGGTGCTCCGAACCGCCGCCGCTGCCGCCGGAGGGCTCGAACAGCTTCGGCTCGGTGAAGATCTGCAGCCCACCGATCGTCGAGGTGACGATCACGAAGATCAGCGTGGGCTTCAGCATCGGGAGCGTGATGCTGAAGAACCGCCGCAACGCGCTCGCGCCGTCCACCAGTGCCGCCTCGTACACGTCGCGCGGGATCGCCTGCATCGCGGCGAGGATGATCAGCGCGTTGTAGCCGGTCCACCGCCAGTTGACCATCGAGGCGATCGCGACGTGGCTGCCGAAGGTGCTGGCCTGCCAGTCGATCGGGCTGATGCCCAGCAGGCCGAGCACGTCGTTCACCAGGCCGTACTGCGGGCCGAACAGGTTGCCGAAGATGATCGTCAGCGCCACGAGGCTCGCCACGTAGGGCAGCAGCACGCCCATCCGCCAGCCGGTGCGGGCGCGCAGGTTGGCGTTGAGCAGCGCGGCGATCACCACCGCGACGACGATCTGCGGGACGCTCGAGAGCAGGAAGATGCTGAACGTGTTGAACAGCGCGTTCCAGAACTGGTCGTCCTCGAACAGCGTCCGGTAGTTCTCCAGGCCGATGAACAGCGGCTCGTCGGCGCCCACCTCCCAGTCGAACAGGGAGACGTAGGCGGTGTAGAGCAGCGGGAACAGCCCGATGGCGCCGAAGAGCACGAAGAACGGTGCTACGAACAGGTAGGGCGAGACCTTGGCGTCCAGGTTGGACAGCCGGTACCGCCGCGGAGGCCGCGGGCCAGCCTCCTGCGCTGGCCCGCGGTCCACCTCGGAGAGAGTGGCGGTCACTACTTGGCCGCCTTCTGAGCGCCTTCGACGGCGGCCTTCCAGGCCTCCTCGGCGTTCTTGCCCTGCTCGACCGACTGCAGCGCCGGGCTGAACACGGTCTCCTGGATCTGACCGTCGGCCGGGCCCTTGTACTGCGCGGCCTTGATCTTCTTGGCCTGGGTCGCGAACAGCGCGCCGGCCTTCACGTCACCGAAGTAGGCGTTGGTCTGCTCCAGCAGCTCCGGCGCGTCGAGCGCCTTGACCTGGCTGGGGAAGGTGCCCTTGGCCTTGAACGCCTTGATCTGCTGCTCCGGCGCGGTCAGCCACGCGGCGAGCTCGGCGGCCTTCTTGGCGTTCTTGCTCTGCTTCGGCACGGTCAGGTACGAACCGCCCCAGTTGCCGCCACCGTTCGGGAACGCGTCGGTGACCGCCCACTTGCCCTTGTTCTCCGGACCGGCCTGGGTCTCGACGACGCCGAGCATCCACGACGGGCAGGTCTTGGTGGCGAACTTGCCGAGCTTGAAGCCGGTGTTCCACTCGGGGCTGAACGCCCCGAGCCGCGCCGACTGCCCCTTCGCGACGGCAGCGGTCACCGTCGTCCAGTCCTTCTTGATGTCGGCGTTGGTGTCCACGACGAGCTTGTCGGACTTGTCGTAGTAGCCGGTCTCGAGCTGGTTGTGCATGGCGTTGTAGACCTGGGCCGCGCTGTCGAACCACGCGACGCCCGGGACCTTCGCGATGAAGGTGTCACCGGCGGCGAAGTAGCTGTCCCACGTGGCGAAGAGCGCCTTGACGCCCTCGGGGTCGGACGGCAGACCGGCCTGCTCGAACAGGTCCTTGCGGTAGCACATGGCCAGCGGACCGATGTCGGTCCCGTAGCCCATGAGCTTGCCGTCCTTGGTGGTGATCGCCTCGGTCTTCCACTTCAGCCAGCGGTCGTCCTCGATCTTCGGGCCGATCTCCTTGAGATCGTTGAACTGCCCGGCCTTCGACATGAACTGGCTCAGGTAGCCCTCTTCGACGCCCTCGATGTCCGCGAGGCCAGACCCGGCACCCAGCTTGGTGAACAGGTTCTGGTGGTGCGGCTGACCCTGACCGGTCTTGCGCTGCGTGATCTTGACGTCCGGGTGGGCTGCTTCGTACTCCTTGAACAGCTCCTCGTACCCGAACTCGTTGAACGTGGCGATCGTCAGCTCGGTCTTGCCGTCTGCGGACTGAGTGGCGCCGCCGGAACCGCAGGCGGTTGTGGCGGCGGCGGACACGGCGGCACAGATCAGCACGCTGACCCAACGGTGTCGCACGGGAGAACTCCTCTGGTCTCGGCGGGCGGATTCTGGGAGCGCTCCCAGGTGCCGAGGAGTGTCGTACTGGTGTCGAGAGTGTGTCAAGACACACTCCGGCCCGGATCAGGCAGTTCCGGCCCTGTGGAGGGGGATGACCTCGGGGTTCGGGGCGCAGGTCACAATCGGGAAAACTGGGAGCGTTCCCGGAAAGATGTCGTTTGGGTTAACGCTCCGTGCGGGTACAGGTACGGACCGCTTCAACCGGCCCGCGACCGGTTGGCGCAGCAGGGGTTGCGGCGGGTGGTGCAGGCGGCGTGGGCCGGGGTGGAGCGGGGTCGCTCGAATGCGCGGCGTGCCGTCCGGTCCGCGAACGTCCGGTGCGCGCTCACGGCTCGGACCGCGCCGCCGCTCGCGTCAGGCGCTCACGGCTCAGGCCGCGCCGCTGTTCGCGTGAGGCGCTCGCGCCGGCCGCGATTCCTCAGCCGCCCCTGCGGCCCGTCGGCCTACGCGCTCGCCCGCCGCACCAGCGACGTCGGCAGCAACAGCGACGGCGGCAACCCCGCCTCCCCAGCCAGCTCCCCGAGCAACCGCCACGTCAGCGTCCGTCCCAGCTGCTCCACGTCCTGCCGCACCGTCGTGAGCGGCGGGGTGGCCGTGGACGCCAGCAGCGAGTCGTCGAACCCCACCACGGCCACGTCCTGCGGCACCCGGCGGCCACGCGCGTGCAGCACCCGCAACGCGCCCACCGCGATGATGTCCGCCGCCACGAACACCGCGTCGAGGTCCGGTGCGCGGTCGAGCAGGTCGGCCATGGCGGTCGCGCCGCTCTCCGGCGTGAAGTCCGCCTCCGCCACCAGGTCCGCGGGCAGCCGCGCCTCGCCCAGGCCGCGGCGCCACCCGCTCAGGCGGTCCTGGCCGGCCGCCATGTCGCGGGGGCCGGTGACCGTCGCGATGCGGCCGCGCCCGAGCGACACCAGGTGGCGGGCGGCCTCCAGGCCACCGGTGAAGTTGTCCGAGTCGACGAACGGGACGCCCGCCGAGCCGAGGGGGCGGCCACCGACGACCACGGGCAGGCCCAGCTCGTGCAGGCGGTGGGGGAGCGGGTCGTCGCCGTGCAGGCTCACCAGCAGCGCGCCGTCGACGTGGCCGCCCGCGAGGTAGGTGACGAGGTCGTCGTGGTCCTGCGGGCGGCTCAGCATCAGCAACAGCTGGACGTGGCGGCCGGCGAGCTCGGCGTGCACCCCGCGCAGCACGCCCGCGAAGAACGGGTCGCCGAGCACGCGGCTGCCCTGTTCGGAGACGATCAGCGCGATGGCGTTGGCCCGGTTGCCCGCGAGGGTCCGCGCCGCCTGGTTCGGGCTGTAGCGCAGGCGGGTGATCGCGTCGTGCACGGCGTCGCGGGACTTCGCCGACACGTACGGCTCGTCGTTGATCACGCGGGAGACCGTCGACTTGGACACCCCTGCCAGTCGCGCGACCTCCTCGATGCGCGGGCCCGGTCGGCGCTGCCGGTCGATCTCCGTCATGCGCTCATCGTAGGAGTGGGCACGTGCCAGTTCGAAAACGGGCGAAACACCCGTGGGAGCGCGTCCCCGGCACGACGTTGTGCCGGGGACGCGGCGGGAGCCGGCCGGAGGCCGGGGTTGGGATCGGCGCGGAACGCCTGGGCGCGCAGAACGCCCCGCACCGAAGCTCGGTCAGGGTTCGGCACCCCACGACAGCGCGCCGCCCGAGTAGCCGGTGACCCGGTCGAAGTCCGACAGCGCGCTGCTGACCCGGTAGCTGTGGTCGTCGCTCTGGTCGAAACCGGACCAGTCGGACTTCGCCACCCGCACCTGGATCTCACCGGTGCCCGCACCGGCGGCGAGGCTCCCGGACGCGAACGACACCTCGACGTAGGCGTCCGCACCCGGCCGGGCCGTCGCCAGCTTCACCACGCGCAGCGTGACGTTGGCGCACCCGATCTGCGCCCAGTCGCACCACACCTGGTAGCCGGCTGCCGCCGAGTCGCCCGTGAACCAGTACCGCGCGGTCGTCGTGCCCAGGCCCACGGCGGTCGTGCCGCGGTTCGTCAGCTGCAGCGCGGCGGTGATCTGGTTGGACCGGGCGGCGCTCGAACCCTTGTGCTGCACGGTCAGCGTGCTGCGAACACCGGGCAACGTCCTGGTGCTCACCGGCGTGCTCGCCGCGGAGACGTTGCCCGCCGCGTCCCTGGCCCGCACCGCGAACGAGTACGCCGTGTCCGGCGTGAGGCCGGTGAGCAGCAGGCTCGTCGTGCTGCTCGACCCCACGACCGTGGTGCCGTCGAGCACCTCGTAGCCGGTGACGCCGACGTTGTCAGTCGAGGCGGTCCAGCTCAGCGTCACGCTGGAGCTGCCGGCACCGGACGCGGTCAGTCCACCCGGGACGGATGGCGCCTCGCTGTCCTCGACACCGCCGCCGCCGGGCTCCTGGCCCCACACGATCCGGCCGTCCTGGCGCAGCACGAGCCGGTCGGTCTGCGCGACCGTGTTGCCGCTGCCGAGGCCGACGTGGGACCAGTCGTTCGCCGGGTCCCACGTGCCGGCGCTGGTGATCCGGAACTGGACCTCCTTGCGGAACGCGGACTGCCCGGCCGGTGCCACACCGGTGCACGCGATCTCCACGTAGTACACCGCGCCCCGGTACTGCGCGGGCGGGCTCGCGGCACCGCACTGGTTGTAGTTCGTGGTGACGCTGATCTGGCTCGGCGTCGTGGCGCCGTCGAGCGTGAAGTAGTAGCGCAGCGAGCCGTTGAACGTCCTGGCCGGCCACGCGGTCTTGTTCAGGATGAACGCCTTGACCTCGGTGAACTGGGTCGCGGCCTGGTTCACCGACGCCTGCACGGTCAGCTCGGGACCGTCGGGCGTCTCGGTCACCGGGAAGTTCGCCAGCGGGGTGCCGCCGTACTCCTGGTACAGCCGGGCCAGCGCCCCGGTGAAGCCCGCGTTGTAGTCGAGCGCGACCTCGTTCATCACGTAGTCGCTGCGGCTGTCGGTGTAGGCGTCGTTGTTCGTGCTGGGCCCGCCGACCAGCGCGCCGTAGAGCACGTGCCGGCTGACGGCCGGCTCCTGGATGGTGTCGGCCCACGACCCGTGCGCGGTGCGGTGGTGCGGGTTGCGCGGCGGATTGGTGCCGAAGCCGACGACGTAGCTCGCGTTGCGCGGGTTGTCGCCCAAGGCGTAGTTCACCTGCCGCACGCCGAAGTCGTGGTAGGTCTTGGCGCGCGTGCTGTCGCGAGTGGACAGCCAGTCCGAGTAGACCAGGGCGGCGAACGCCGTGTTGGCGGCGTAGCGCAGCGAACCCCAGCTGTCGAGCACCGCCTGGCCGCCGGGGGAGTAGCGCACCCGGTTGCCGTTGTAGCCGGTGGTCCAGAAGTCCAGCCACCGGTTGGCGTCGGTGACGTAGACCTGCTCGCCGGTCAGCTTCGCCATCAGCACGTACGCGCCGTAGGACTTGTCGTCCCACGCGATCGTCCACTTGTAGGAGCGCTCGGTGCTCTGCTGCTCCGTGCTGAGCTTCAGGTACTCGGTCTTCGCCTTGGCCAGGTAGCTCGCGTCACCGGTCGCGCGGTGCAGCCAGATCGCACCCCACACCAGCTCGTCCTGGTAGCCGCTCCACGAGTTGTAGAAGCTCGCCGCGTCGGTGATGCAGGAGCTGTACTTGCCGCGGTAGGTGTCGGCGAACGAGTACAGCTGCTTGGCGTGCGTCAGCAGGGTCGCCGCGTAGGCCGGGTCGGTGTCCTTGAAGACCATCGACGCCGACGCCGTGGCCGCCGCGTACTCGCCGGCCAGGTCGGAGCCGGGGCAGGAGGCGTCGACCTTGTAGGAGGGCCGTGCCATCGTCATGACCTCGGCCGAGCCCCACCACGCGTGGTCGGGGTTGCCCGCGCCGACCTGGCCGTAGACGACGTTGGGCGACGGGTGCGCCTTGATGATCCAGTCGGTGCCCCAGCGGAGGTTCGACATCAGGTGCTGCAGCTGGCCGGAGCTCGCGTAGGCGGCGCGGTTCTCCACGGCGCCCCAGGCGAGCATCGACATGCTGAACGCGAACGGCAGCCCGAACTTCACGTGGTCGCCCGCGTCGTAGAAGCCACCGGACAGGTCGAGGCCCACGTCGGAGCCGTCGCGCAGCGCCGAGTCCGCGCGCCAGCTCACCCGGTTGTCCTGCGGCAGCTTGCCCGACCGCTGGGCGTCGTAGAACCAGACCGACTTCTGCAGCGCCTCGGCGTAGTTGAACGCGGGGGCGGCCGTCGCGCCCGGCACCAGCGGACCGGTCAGCGCCACGAGCAGGGCGACGAGCGCGGCTGTCGCAGCTCTCGACATGCGACCGTGCATGTGAGCCTCCGTTGGCAGGGGGAGAGATTCTGGGAGCGCTCCCAGGTCCGGGACTGTAACGGTCACGAAACCGCTCCGACAGACCTCCGGTGCTGATTTCTTCACACATTCGGCCGTTTGCCGCAACTTTCGCTTAACGCCCGCGTGCTCATTTCGATCATGATTGCTAAGGCCGTCCCTGGAATGGCTCAGTGGCAACAAAAATCCGGTGACCAAGCGTGACCGGAACTCGTCGCCGCAGCTCCGCCGCTGCTCGCATCGCGTGAACGAACGGCATTTCGCCGATCACGCGAAGTGCAATGTGAGGTTCGCTTTCGTATCGACCACAGTTCGACAGGTCTTCCCGACCGGCGGTTGGCGTGGTTACAGTCCGGCCACCGACTGGGAGCGCTCCCAGTCCGTGATCCAGGGGTCGAACAGGGCGCGGATCGCCACGGTGCGGCGTCGTGGCGGGCTGCGACGGCCCCTTTCGAGCACTCCCTCCGAGCGTGCGGTTCGGAGGGGGTGCTCCTGGACCGCGCCGCCGAGCCCGGGAGGTGTGCCATGAGCGGATTCCGCGATCGGCTGCAGGCGATCCGCCGTGGAGGTGCGGCGCTGGCGGCGGCACTCGTGGCGGTGGCCGGCACGGCGGGGCTGGCGGCGGTCACCCCCGCGGCGGCGGCACCCGGCTGCAAGGTCGACTACACCGTCCCCAGCCAGTGGTCCGGCGGCTTCACCGCGAACGTGGCGATCACGAACGTCGGCGACCGGGTCGACGGCTGGCGGCTGACCTGGACGTGGCCGTCCGGGCAGCAGGTGCGCCAGGCCTGGAACGCGACCGTCACCTCGACGGGCAGCCAGGTCACGGCCGTGAACGCGGGCTACAACGCGGTGATCGAGCCGAACGCCAAGGTGTCCTTCGGGTTCAACGCCAGCTCGTCCGGGGCGAACACCCCGCCCGCGTCGTTCGCGCTCAACGGCGTCACCTGCACCGGTGCCCCCGTCACCACGACGACCACGACCACGACGACGACCACCGGGAACCCCGTGCCCGGCGACGCGATGGCCCAGGTGGCCGCGATGCAGCCGGGCTGGAACCTCGGCAACACGCTCGACTCGACCGGCGCCGACGAGACGTCGTGGGGCAACCCGCGGGTCACGGAGGCGTTGCTGGACAACGTGAAGGCGCAGGGCTTCAAGAGCATCCGCATCCCGGTGACGTGGGGCCAGCACCTGGGCGCCGCGCCGGGGTACACCATCGAGGCCGCGTACCTGGCCCGCGTCAAGGAGGTCGTCGGCTGGGCGCTGGCCGACGGCTTCCACGTGCTGATCAACATCCACCACGACTCGTGGCAGTGGATCAACACCATGCCCGCGGACCGCACCGGGGTGCTGGCGAAGTACAACGCGATCTGGACGCAGCTCGCGACCGCGTTCAGGGACTCCCCGGCGCGGCTGGTGTTCGAGAGCGTGAACGAGCCGCAGTTCACCGGCAGCTCCGGTGACGCGCAGAACGCCCAGCTGCTGCACGAGCTGAACGCCTCGTTCCGCGACATCGTCCGGCGCTCCGGCGGCGGCAACACCGCCCGCCTGCTCGTCCTGCCCACCCTGCACACCTCGTCCGAGCAGGCCCGGCTCGACGAGCTGACCGCGTCGCTGACGACCTTCAACGACCCCAACATCGCCGCGACCGTGCACTACTACGGCTACTGGCCGTTCAGCGTGAACGTCGCCGGCGGCACGCACTTCGACGCCACCGCCCAGAAAGACCTGACGGACTCGTTCGACCGCGTCCACAGCACGTTCATCGCACGCGGCATCCCGGTGATCCTCGGCGAGTACGGCCTGCTCGGCTTCGACCGCCACATCGGCACGATCGAACAGGGCGAGAAGCTCAAGTTCTTCGAGTACTTCGGCCACTACGCCCGTGCCAAGAAGATCACCACCATGCTCTGGGACAACGGCCAGCACCTCGGCCGCACGTCGTTCCAGTGGAGCGACCCCGAGCTGGTCGCGCAGATCAAGTCGAGCTGGACCACGCGGTCCGGCACGGCCTCCACGGACCAGGTGTTCAGCGCGAAGTCGAGTGCGATCAGCGCCAAGACGATCACGCTGAACCTCAACGGGACCACGTTCAGCGGCCTGCGCCAGGGCACCACCGAGCTGGTGCGCGGCACCGACTACACCGTCTCCGGCGACCAGCTCACCCTGACCGCGTCCGCGCTGACCCGGCTGAGCGGCTCCCGCGCCTACGGCACCAACGCGACGATCACCGCGCACTTCTCCCAGGGCGTGCCGTGGCGGATCAACCTGATCACCTACGACCCGCCGGTGCTGCGGAACGCGACCGGCACGACCGCCGCGTTCGCCGTCCCGACCGCGTTCCGCGGCGACCTGCTCGCCACCATGGAGGCCAAGTACGACGACGGCTCGAACGCGGGCCCGCACAACTGGACCTCCTTCAAGGAGTTCGACCGGACGTTCGCGCCGGACTACACCGCGGGCACCACCACGTTCACGCCGGAGTTCTTCGCCGAGGTCACCGACAACCGCCGCGTCACGCTGACGTTCCACTACTGGAGCGGCGCGAAGGTGACCTACTACGTGACGAAGTCCGGCAGCGCGGTCATCGGCACTGCCGCGTGACCCCGGCCGCCCGGGCCGCGCGGCGCGACAACGCGGCGAACGCGTCGCGCAGCTCGGGCGGGCCGACCACCTCGACCTCGGTGTCGAACCGCAGCAGCCGCGCGGCGAGGGCGGCCCACGACCAGGACCCGGTGACCAGCCGGGTCCGCCCGTCGCCGAGTTCCTCCGCGGTGTCGTCCCCGGCGAACGGCGCGACCTCGGCAACCGGCAGGTCCAGCACGACCTCGCCGCGGCACGGCCAGCCGGGCGCGTCCGACCCCTTGAACCGCGCCGACAGGAACGCGCCGAGGTCACCGCCGGGCACCTCCCGCGGTGTGAACCGCGGCCCGTTCGGCACCCGCAGCACCATCCGGTCGGCCCGGTAGGTCCGCCAGTCCTCCCGCTCCGCGCTCCACCCGACGACGTACCACCGCCCCGCCCGGCTCACCAGGTGGTGCGGCTGCACCCGCCGCGGCGGCCCGCCGGCGTCCGGACGGCCCGGTGCGCGGTAGTCGAACCGCAGCTCCTCCCGCGCCCTGATCGCACTGCTCACGGCGAGCAGCACCCCGGTGTCCACCTGCGGTCCGGCGCCGGCCGTCCCGACCTCCAGCACGTCGACCCGCCGCCGCAACCGGGACGGCAGCACCTGCCGCACCGTGACCAGCGCCCGTGCCGCGGCCTCCTCGATGCCCGCACCCGTCCCGACCGCGATCCGCAGCGCCACGGCCAGCGCGACCGCCTGCTCCTCGTCGAACAGCAACGGCGGCACCTCGCTGCCCGCCTCCAGCCGGTACCCGCCGTCGGGTCCCTTGACCGCGTGCACGAGGTACCCCAGCTCCCTCAACCGGTCGACGTCACGCCGCACGGTCCGTTCGCTGACGCCCAACCGGCCGGCGAGCAACCCGCCCGGCCAGTCGCGGCGGACCTGCAGCAGCGACAGCAACGACAGCAGGCGCGCGGACGTCGTCGTCGAGGGGGAAGTCGGCATGAATCCACTCTCGCACAAGTAGCGGACGTTCCCTGTCCGCTACTACCGGCATTGTCGTCCTCAACGCCGGAGACCTCCGGCACGGAACCACTCGCACAGGGGACGTCGATGTCGCTCAACGCAGTCACCCACCTGAACTTCCGCGGCCAGGCGCGGGAGGCCCTGGAGTTCTACGCCTCCGTGTTCGGCGGCAAGGCCACCATCGCCACCTACGGCGACTTCGGCATGCCCGCCGACCTGCCCGGCGCGGACAGGGTGGTGTTCGGCCAGGTGGTCGCGGACAACGGCTTCCGCGTCATGGCCTACGACGTGCCCGGTGCGGACGAGCCGGTGTCCGGCGCGGGCACGACCCGCCGTGAGAACGGCACCACGATCACCACCGAGCCGTTCTTCCTGTCGGTGCGCGGCGAGACCGTCGAGGAGGTTCGCGGCCACTGGGACGCGCTGGCCGACGGCGCCACCGTGGTGGAGGAGTTCGGGCCCGCGCAGTGGGCGCCGGCGTTCGGGATGCTGACCGACCGGTTCGGCGTCACCTGGATCGTGGACGTCGCAGCCACCTACTGACCGCCCCGCATCTGCAAGTACCACCAACCCATGATCAAACCGCCGCTGACCACACCCAACCTGTTCGCCGTCCGTCGAACCACGTGTGCGGGACGGCGAGTTGGTGGTGGAAAAGTGCTGGTTGATGTTGAGTTGGAAGCTTCTATGTCAAGCGGTGGCGGGTAGTTGGGTGTTTGTGCTGCTCATGTCGGTTTTGAGTGCTGT